>NZ_DASXJD010000162.1:0-3015 GCF_036497585.1 Actinomycetospora sp.
CCGGCCCCGCCCGGGCCCCGCGCCACGCGTCCACGTCACGGCGGGAGAGCGCGGGAAGGACGGGCATGGTCGCTACGTCGGGGGCGGGCGCCCCGGGGACGTCGGGTCCCACGGGACGGCCCGGAGCCCCGGGGGGAGACGGACCGGACCCGAACGGGACCAGGGTGTCGGGGGAGTCCGACGAGGGCGCCGCGGTCGACCTGGTCCGGGCCCGCACCGCCCTGCTGACCCCACCGCCGGGGGCGCGCCGGCTCGGGCCGGCGGCGCTGCGCGGGGCGCTCGTGGAACTGCACGACTTCTGGCTCGCCACCCGCGCCGCCGCCGTCGGCGTCGGGGAGGAGAGCGGGACGGCGCTCGTGGCGGTCGGGGCGCTCGGGCGCGGCGAGCTCGCGCCCTGGTCCGACCTCGACCTGGTCCTCGTCCACGACGGCACGGGCCGGCAGCAGGGCGCCGACTGCGTGGCCCGCATCGCCGACGCCCTCTGGTACCCGCTTTGGGACGCCGGGATCGGCCTCGACCACTCGGTGCGGACCGTCGGCGAGGCGGTCGGCGTCGCCACCGAGGACCTGCGGGTGGCCCTGGGCCTGCTCGAGGTCCGCCTCCTCGCCGGCGACGCCGAGCTCGCCGAGCGCCTCGCGAGCTCCGCCCGGCAGGCGTGGCGGGCGGGCATCCGCACCCGGTTCGACGAGCTCGTCGAGGCCACGCACGCGCGCTGGCAGCGCTCCGGCGAGGTCGCCCACCGCGTCGAGCCCGACCTCAAGAACGGCCGCGGCGGGCTGCGCGACGTCCAGCTCCTCGACGCCCTCGCCGCCGCCCAGCTCGTCGACCGACCCGCCGTCGACGTCCGCTCCGCCCGGGAGCTGATGCTCGACCTGCGCACCGAGCTGCACCGGCGGGCCGGCCGCGCCCGCGACGTACTCCAGGCCGAGGACGCCCACGAGCTCGCCGGGATCCCCGACCTCGGCGTCACCGACCGCTACGACCTGGCCCGCTCGCTGTCCGGTTCGGCGCGCACCGTCGTGTACGCCACCGACGTCGCGCTGCGCTCCGCCCGGGCGGCCCTGCCCCGGCGCGGGCTGGCCGCGCTGCGCCGCCCGCCGGCCCGTCGTCCGCTCGACGAGGGCGTGGTCGAGCACGCCGGGGAGGTCGTGCTCGCCCGGGAGGCGCAGGTCAGCCGGGACCCCGCGCTCGTGCTGCGGCTCGCCGCCGTGGCCGCGCGCACCGGGCTGCCGATGGCCGCGGGGACGCTCAACCGGCTCGCCGAGGCCGCGCCCGAGCTGCGCGAACCGTGGCCGCGCTCGGCGCGCACGGAGCTGCTCGCGCTGCTCGGGGCCGGCGAGGGCGGCGTCGACGTCGTCGAGGCCCTGGACCGCACCGGGCTGTGGGGGCGGCTGTTCCCCGAGTGGGGCGCGGTACGCGACCTCCCGCCGCGCGACCGCCAGCACGTGTGGACCGTCGACCGCCACCTCGTGGAGGTCACCCGCCGTGCGAGCGAACTGACCACCCGGGTCTCGCGGCCCGACCTGCTGCTGCTCGGCGCCCTGATCCACGACATCGGCAAGGGCCGCGACGAGGACCACTCGGTGGTCGGCGCCGAGCTCGCCCGCCACATCGGTCGGCGTCTCGGCCTCTGGCCCGCCGACGTCGACACGCTGGCCGCGATGGTGCGCCACCACCTGCTGCTGCCCCACACCTCGCAGCGCCGCGACCCGGAGGACCCGGCGACGGTGCAGCGCGTCGTCGAGACCCTCGACGGCGACCCGGTGCTGCTCGAGCTGCTGCACGCCCTCGCCGAGGCCGACGCGCTGGGCACCGGGCCGGGGGTGTGGACGCCGTGGCGGGCCACGCTCATGGGCGACCTCGTCCGCCGCTGCCGCATCGTCATGGCCGGGGAGCCGGTGCCCGGCCCCGAGCCGCTCTCCGACGACCGGCTGGCGCTGGCCCGCTCGGTCGCGACCTCGGGCCGCCCGGAGGTCTCGGTCGACGAGGGCGACGAACTGACGACGGTGACCATGACGGTCGCCGCCCCGGACCGGCCCGGGCTGCTCAGCCGCGCCGCGGGGGTGCTCGCCCTGCACTCCCTGCAGGTCCACGCCGCCGTGCTCGTCGAGCACGACGGGGTGGCGGTCGACAGCTTCACGGTCTCGCCGCGGTTCGGCCGGCTGCCCGAGGCGTCGCTGCTGCGCGAGGACCTGGTCCGCGTGCTCCAGGGCTCGCTCGACCTGCCCGCCCGCCTCGCGGCCAAGGAGCGCGACTACTCCAGCCGCGCCCCGGCGAGCCCGCCCGCCAGCCGGGTGCTGTGGTTCGACGACGAGGCCACCGGCGCGGTCGTCCTCGAGCTGCGCACCGCCGACCGCATCGGGCTGCTGCACCACGTGGCGGCCGCCCTCGAGGCCCAGGGCGTCGACGTGCGCTGGGCGCGGGTGTCGACGCTCGGGTCCTCGGTCATCGACGCGTTCTGCCTCGAGGCCACGATCGACCCCGCCGTCGACGGCACCCGGCACCAGGGTCCCGGCACCGGCACCGTCGTGGCGCTCGACCCGACCCGCCGTCGGGCGATCGAGGCGGCGGTCATGGCCGCGGCCCACCCCGCCCCCGGGGCGGCGACGAGCGGCGAGGGGGCCGGGAGCCGCGTGGGCTGACCAGGGGCTCGGGATCCCCGGCACGGCGTGGTTAGGCTGGGAACCTGTCCGTGGCCTGCCCGGGCAGTGCGTCAGCAGGCACTCCCGTGGTGCCGTCACCCGTCGTCTGGGGGAGAACGTCCGCCGTGTTCGACACCCTGTCCGAACGCCTCACCTCGGTCCTGTCGGACCTGCGCGGCAAGGGTCGGCTCTCCGAGAGCGACATCGACACCACGTGCCGCGAGATCCGGATCGCGCTGCTCGAGGCCGACGTCGCGCTCCCCGTCGTCCGGGAGTTCGTCAAGCAGGTCAAGGAGCGCGCCAAGGGCGCCGAGGTCTCCGAGGCCCTCAACCCGGCGCAGCAGGTCGTCAAGATCGTCAACGAGGAGCTCGT
>NZ_DASXJD010000163.1:0-5521 GCF_036497585.1 Actinomycetospora sp.
CTCCCGGGGGTTCTCCCTACCCCGCACATGGGTGTGAAGCGCACCTAGGGAGACCACACCCGCCAGCCGCCCGTCGCGCACCAGGTGCACCATCTCGACGTCGGGACCCAGCCGCGCTAGCGCCTCGCCGCCCGTCTCCCCGGTGCCGATCCCGACGGGCGGCATCGGAGGCACCGGCACCAGGGCGCCGTCCGGCCCGCGCAGATCGGCGGCCGACAGCAGCGCCAGCACCTCCCCGGAGGCCGGCGGGAACCGGTCGGGCCGCCCGGCGAGCACCACCGGCAGCGCCGGCTGCCCCGACGCCTCCAGTGCCGCCCGCGCCTCGCCCACCGAGGTCCCGGCCGGGACGCTGACCACCTCACCGGCGAGGTCGGCGAGCGTCCCGGGACGGTCGTCGTCGAGGAAGCCCTGGCGGCGCACCCACGCATCGGAGTGGTACTTCGAGAGGTAGGCGCGTCCGGAGTCGGGGAGGATCGCGACGACGACGGCGTCGGGTCCGGCCTCGTGCGCGACCCGCAGCGCCGCGGCGGCCGCCGTCCCCGACGAGCCGCCCACCAGCAGCCCCTCGGTCCTCGCCAGCGTGCGGGCGGTGCGGATCGACTCGCGGTCGCCGATCGTCAGGATCCGGTCGAGGACGTCGGGCCGGTAGACCTCGGGGAAGGAGCGGTCGACGGTCTCGGGGTGGTTGTACTGGCCGGCCGCCTCGACCGCGAACGGGCTGCCGTCGCCGCCGCCGTACGCGCTGGTCACGGGGTCCGCCCCCACGATCTCGACCCGCCCGCCCGACACCTCGCGCAGGTACTCGCCGGTCCCGGTGATCGTCCCCCCGGTGCCGATGGTGGCGACGAGGTGGGTGATCCGCCCGCCGGTGGCCTCCCAGATCTCGGGCCCGGTGGTGCGACGGTGCACCCCGGGATTGGCCGGGTTGCCGTACTGGTCGGCGAGCCAGCCGCCCTCGGTCTCCTTCGCCAGGCGGGTGGCGTAGGCGATGACGTGGTCGGGGTGCTCGCGGGGGAGCGCGGACGGGGTCAGGACGATCTCGGCCCCGTAGGCGCGCAGGGCGTCGAGCTTCTCGACCGCCGTCTTGTCCGGCAGCACGAACAGTGACCGGTAGCCCCGGGCGGCCGCGACCTGGGCGAGCCCCAGCCCGGTGTTGCCCGAGGTGCCCTCGACGATCGTGCCGCCCGGGCGCAGCGCCCCGGACTCCTCGGCGTCGAGCACCATCGCCAGCGCCGCGCGGTCCTTCACCGAGCCGCCCGGATTGAGGTACTCCAGCTTGGCGTGCACCTCGGCGGCGGGCGCCGAGCGCACCAGCCGGACCAGCGGGGTGCCGCCGACCAGGCTGAGCAGCGAGTCAGCGGCCCGCCGATCGGGGGTCGTCATCTACGACTGCGCCAGCGCATCGGAGCGCAGCGGGGAGAGCCCCAGGTGGTCCCGCAACGTCGTGCCCTCGTAGTCCGTGCGGAACGAGCCCTTCTCCTGCAGCAGGGGCACCACCTGGTCGGCGAACGCGTCCATCCCGCCCGGCGTGATGTGGGGGACGAGGACGAAGCCGTCGGAGGCGTCCTCCTGCACGAAGCGGTCGATGGTGTCGGCCACCCGCTGCGGGGTCCCGACGAACGTGTGCCGCCCGTTCTTGCGGATCACCACCTCGCGCAGCGAGAGGTTCTCGGCCTCCCCGAGCTCGCGCCACTCGTTCGCCGTCGCGACCGGGTCGCGGTACATCCGTACGCTCGCGCGGCCCTTGGAGATGTGGCCGCCGGAGTCGACGTCGTCCTCGGTCTTCGGGTCGAACGAGGGCACCGGACCGTCGGGGTCGACATCCGAGAGGTCGAGGTTCCAGACCTGCTCGGCGAACGCGATCGCCGTCGCCGGCCCGACCTGCTGGTACTGCACCTGCCGGGCGTTCTCGGCCGCCTCCTCCTCGGTGTCGCCGAGGACGAACGTCGCCGCCGGGAGGATCTTGAGGTCCTCGTGGCGGCGGCCGAACGTGGCCAGCCGGGCCTTCACGTCGGCGTAGAACTCCTGACCGGCGGAGAACTCGGCGTGGCGGGTGAAGATCGCGTCGGCGCTGTGGGCGGCGAACTCGCGCCCCTCCTCGGAGTCCCCGGCCTGGATGATCACCGGCCGCCCCTGCGGGCTGCGCGGCAGCGGGAAGCGTCCGGAGATGTCGAACTGGTCCGAGTGCACCTCGAAGGCGCCCTCGTCGGGCCGGCGCAGGAACTCCCCGGACGCGGCGTCGGCGACGATCCCGTCGGAGTCCCACGAGTCCCACAGGGTCTGCGCCGTCGAGAGCATCTCCTGCGCGCGCAGGTAGCGCTTGTCCTTGGGCAGGTAGCCCCCGCGGCGGAAGTTCTCGCCGGTGAACTCGTCCCAGCTGGTCACGACGTTCCACGCGGCGCGCCCGCCCGAGAGGTGGTCGAGCGAGGCGAGCTTGCGGGCGACGTCGAGGGGCTCGTTGAACGTCGAGTTGACGGTGCCGGCCAGCCCGATCCGGTCGGTGACCGCGGCCATCGCCATGAGGATCGAGACGTTGTCCGGGCGGCCCATGACGTCGAGGTCGTAGATCTTGCCGGCCTGCTCGCGGAGACGCAGGCCCTCGGCGAGGAAGAGGAAGTCGAACTTGGCGCGCTCGGCGGTCTGCGCGAAGTGCCGGAACGAGGAGAACGCGATGTGGCTGCCCGACGCGGGGTCACCCCAGACGGTCGTGTTGTTCACGCCGGGGAAGTGCGCGGCGAGGTGGATCTGCTTGCGGGGCTTGTCGCTCATGGGGAAAGCCCTCCTCTCACGCGTGCGCGTAGCGGTCGGTGGGGTGGGGCAGTCCGAGCAGATCGCGCAGCGAGCCGGGCTCGCCCCAGGCGCTGCGGGTCAGGCCCCGGCGAGCGAGCTCGGGCGCGAGCTCGCGGGTGATGCGGGGCAGGTCGTTGGCGGCGACGGCGGGTCGCAGCCGCGCGCCGGCCAGGCCGGCGGCCGCCCACGACTCGAGCGTGTCGGCGAGATCGGCGACCGAGCCGGCCAGCACCGCCGCGTCGGTGCGCAGCGGCACCGTGCCGTCGAGCCGGGTGAGCTGCGCGCGGGCGGACGCGGCGTCGTCGTCGAGCAGGACCAGCAGGTCCCCGACGACGACGAGCGGGTCCCCGGTGCGCCCGACCGCCCGCTCGGCGTCACGGGCCGCCGCGAGCGTCGTCGCGGCGTCGCCGGTGGGGCCGTCGCGACCGGCACCGTCCGGCGTCGTGAAGACGACGTCGGCGGCGCGGGCAGCGAGCCGGTAGGCGTCCTCGACGTGGGCCAGCGCGGTGACGATCGGCTGGCCCTGCGGCGGGCGCGGGGTGATCGAGGGGCCGCGGACCGCGAAGTGCGAGCCGACGAAGTCGATGTAGTGCAGCTTGTCGCGGTCGACGAACCGGCCGGTGGCGACGTCGCGGATCTCGGCGTCGTCCTCCCAGGAGTCCCAGAGCCGGCGCTGCACCTCGACGTGGTCGGCGGCCTCGTCGAACAGCGACTCGCGGCTCTCGGCGCCGGGGTCGCGCCGCCCGAACAGCGCGGCCTCCCGCGGGTCGGCCGACACCTTGATCCGCTGGCCGGCGCGGCCCGAGGTGACCCAGTCCAGCGTCGCGATCTGGGTGGAGACGTGGAACGGCTCGGTGTGGGTCGCGATCACCGTCGGGACGATCCCGAGGTGCTCGGTCGCCGGACCGACGCGCTGGGCGACGAGGGTGGCGTCGAGCCGGCCCTGGGCCCGGTCGGTGCGGCCCTCGTCGCCGGGGACCCGGGCGGCGGTGAATCCGTCCTCGATCGTGACGAACGTGGCGAGGCCGTTCTCGGCCTCGCGGACCTGGTCGACCCAGAAGTCGGCGCCGAACTGGTCGCCGGGGCGGGCACCGGGCTCGCGCCACGACGCCGGGTGCCAGCCGGTGCCCTCGAGGGCGATCGCCAGGTGGAACGGCTGGGTGCTCATGGGCGAGCCTCCTGGGTGGGCGTCGGTGCTCGGACGACGACGAAGTGCGGCTGGGCGCGCAGGGTGAACCCGAGCTGCTCGTAGAGCCGGATCGCGGTGGTGTTGTCGGCGGAGGCATGCAGGATCGGGAGCTCGCCGCGGGCGCGGATGCGGGCGGCGAGGACGAGCACGAGCCGCGACGCGAGCCCCTGTCCGCGCGCGGCCGTGTCGGTGCAGACCGCGCTGATCTCGGTGGCGCCGTCGACGCGCATCCGCTCGCCGGCCATCGCGACGAGGCCGAGGAGGTCGTCGCGGACGCCGAGGTAGGTGCCCAGCTCGTGGGTGCGGCGGGCGAACGGGCCGGGCCGGGTGCGCCCGACGAGCGCGAGCATGGCGTCGGCGTCGGGGGCGCCGAGCTCGACGACGGCGGCGTCCCCGGCGACCGGTGCCGGCGCGGCGTCGTCGAGCACCATCTGCACGCCCGGCATGTCGCGGACGACGTCCCAGCCCGGCGGCGGGTCGACCGGGGGGACCGAGCGCACGATGACGGTCCCGCCCGGCCCGGCGAGCGCGGCGGCGTCGTCCCACTCCTCGGGGTCGCGCGGCGGCGCGAGGAACGGCGCGACGTCGGGGTGGTAGCGCACGGCCCGCCCGCGGCGGGTCGCGAGGTGGGTCTGCGGACCGTCGAGCGCGGCGCGCACGGGCTCGTCGAGCGCGGTGGTGGTGGGTGCGTTCACCCGGGTGTCCTCCCTGTCGGTACGTCGGCGACGGGAGAGCCGGCCTACAGCCCCGAGGGGGCGCCTCGACCGTCGAGCCAGCGGCGCGCGACGAGTGCCAGGGCCGGGATCACGTCTCCACCGTAACCACGCGGCGCGCTCCGCGCCCGCACGTCGTGAGAGCTTGACGGCGGCAATGTCATCGACGGGGCCCGCCCTGGCGAGACGCGGACGGCGCCGCCCTGGGTGAGGGACGGCGCCGTCGTGGGCGTGGTGTGAGGGTGAGTCAGGCGTTCTGCGCGGCGCGCTTCGGCAGCACCCATCCCGGACGCGGGAAGTGGCACGTGTAGCCGTAGGGAATGCGCTGCAGGTAGTCCTGGTGGTCGGGCTCGGCCTCCCAGAAGTCGCCCGCGGGCTCCACTTCGGTGACGACCTTGCCGGGCCAGAGGCCGGAGGCGTCGACGTCGGCGATCGTGTCGAGGGCGACGCGACGCTGCTCGTCGGAGGTGTAGTAGATCGCCGAGCGGTAGCTGCGGCCGACGTCGTTGCCCTGGCGGTTCTTCGTCGACGGGTCGTGGATCTGGAAGAAGAACTCCAGGATGTCGCGGTAGGAGATCTTGTCGGGGTCGAAGACGACCTCGACCGCCTCGGCGTGGTCGCCGTGGTTGCGGTAGGTCGCGTTCGGGGTGTCCCCGCCGCTGTAGCCGACGCGGGTCGAGACGATGCCGGGCTTGTGGCGGAGGAGCTCCTGGGCGCCCCAGAAGCACCCTCCCGCGAGGATCGCGGTCTCAGTGGCCATCGTGTGGTCCTCCATGTGCTCGGTTGCACCCCGTACAACACGCGGGTGTCCCGGGACGTTCCAGCCTAG
>NZ_DASXJD010000164.1:0-60895 GCF_036497585.1 Actinomycetospora sp.
GATCAGTCCAGGTCATCGTGTGCCATCAGTCGTCGCGCCGCCTCGGTGATCGAGCCGGACAGCGACGGATACACGCTCAAGGTCTGGGCCAAATGGTTCACGGTCAACCGGGTCTGCACGGCCATCGCTATCGGCAGGATCAACTCGGACGCGATCGGCGCGACCACCACGCCGCCGATCACCACACCGGTGGCCGGACGGCAGAAGAGCTTCACGAAGCCGTGCCGCAAGCCGGACATCTTGGCCCGGGCGTTGGTTCGCAACGGCAACATTATGGTGCGCGCCTGCACGGTTCCGTCGTCGATCGCGGATTGCGGCACGCCCACCGCGGCCAGTTCGGGCCGGGTGAAGACCGCCGCGGCGACGCTCGAGGAGGTCTTCACCGAGCGCGGCGTGACCATCGAACCGCGCTCGCGGGCCGACAAGGTCGTCGCGACCGCCGACGGCGTGCGCGTCACCCTCTCCGACGGCCGCGAGGTCACCGGCTCCCACGCCCTGATGACCGTGGGCTCGGTGCCGAACACCGGCGACCTCGGCGCCGAGGCCATCGGGCTCGACCTGCGCGAGTCCGGCCACATCCCCGTCGACCGCGTCTCGCGCACCTCGGTGCCCGGCGTCTACGCGGCGGGGGACTGCACCGGGCTGCTCCCGCTCGCCTCGGTCGCCGCGATGCAGGGCCGGATCGCGATGTGGCACGCGCTCGGTGAGGGCGTCGCGCCGCTGCGGCTCAAGACGGTGGCCTCGGCCGTGTTCACCCGCCCCGAGGTCGCGACGGTCGGCATCGGCCACAAGCAGGTCGAGTCCGGCGAGTTCGCCGCCCGCGAGGTGCTGCTGCCGCTGAGCACCAATCCGCGCGCGAAGATGCAGGCCGTCGAGCAGGGCTTCGTCAAGGTGTTCTGCCGGCCGGCGACGGGCGTGGTGATCGGCGGCGTCATCGTCGCGCCGGTGGCGAGCGAGCTGATCCTGCCGCTGGCCATAGCCGTGCAGAACAACCTCACCGTGCACGACCTCGCCCACACCTTCTCGATCTACCCGTCGCTGTCGGGCTCGGTCACCGAGGCCGGCCGGCGGCTGATGCAGCACGACGACCTCGACTAGTTGGTGGCCTTCGGCCACGTGAGCACTTTTCCGTGCCATAGCCCCGGAAAGTGCTCACAGGCGCGGAGCGCACCTACGTCGAGGTGGTCACGGACGCCATCAGGCCTGCGGCCGTGTGAACGGAGTTGGCCGCCAGAACGACCGAATCCGTTCACATGGGCTCCGCCCTACGCCCAGTCGAACGTCCGCGTCACGGCCTTCTTCCACTCCGCGTAGATCCGGTCCCGCTCGCCGGAGTCCATCGCGGGCTCCCAGACCTTGTCCTGGGCCCAGTTGTCGCGGATGTCCTGCTCGGACTCCCAGAACCCGACGGCCAGGCCGGCGGCGTAGGCCGCCCCCAGCGCTGTCGTCTCCGAGACCACCGGGCGGACCACCTCGACGCCGAGCAGGTCGGCCTGGAACTGCATGAGGACCTCGTTGCCGACCATCCCGCCGTCGACCTTGAGCGTGGTCAGCGGCACGCCGGAGTCGGCGTTCATCGCGTCGATGACCTCGCGCGTCTGGAAGGCGGTGGCCTCGAGCACCGCCCGGGCGAGGTGCCCCTTGTTCACGTAGCGGGTGAGCCCGACGACGACGCCGCGCGCGTCGGCGCGCCAGTACGGGGCGAACAGCCCGGAGAACGCCGGCACGATGTAGGCGCCGCCGTTGTCGTCCACCGACTTCGCGAGGTCCTCCACCTCGGGGGCGGAGGAGATCAGCCCGAGGTTGTCGCGCAGCCACTGCACGAGCGACCCGGTGACCGCGATCGAGCCTTCCAGCGCATAGACCTGGGGCTGGTCGCCGATCTTGTAGCAGACCGTCGTGAGCAGGCCGTTCTTCGACTCGACCTTCTCGGTGCCGGTGTTGAGCAGCACGAAGTTGCCGGTGCCATAGGTGTTCTTGGCCTCGCCGACCTCGAGGCAGGCCTGCCCGAAGGTCGCCGCCTGCTGGTCGCCGAGGATCCCGGCCACCGGGACGTCGCGGAACGTGCCCCGGGCGCGGATCGGCGCGTAGTTCTCCGACGACGAGCGGATCTCGGGGAGCATCGCCATCGGCACCCCGATCTCCTCGCAGAGCTCGGGGTCCCACTGCAGGGTGTCGATGTTCATGAGCAGGGTGCGCGAGGCGTTCGTCGGGTCGGTGACGTGCAGGCCGCCCTCGGTGCCGCCGGTGGCGTTCCACAGCACCCAGGTGTCCATCGTCCCGAACGCCAGCTCGCCGCGCTCCGCGCGCTCCCGCGCCCCGTCGACGTGGTCGAGGATCCAGCGGGCCTTGGGCCCGGCGAAGTAGGTGGCCAGCGGGAGCCCGGTCTTCGCGCGGTAGCGCTCGGCGCCCCCGCCGAGGGCCCCGAGCTCGTCGCAGATCTCCTGGGTGCGGGTGTCCTGCCAGACGATGGCGTGGTGGATCGGCTCGCCGGTGGCCCGGTCCCAGACGACGGTGGTCTCGCGCTGGTTGGTGATCCCGACGGCGGCGATGCTCGACGCGTCGAGGTCGGCGCGGGCGAGGGCGCCGCCGCAGACCTGCCGGGTGTTGCCCCAGATCTCCGTGGCGTCGTGCTCGACCCAGCCGGCCTTCGGGAAGATCTGCTGGTGCTCGAGCTGGTCGACGGCGACGACCCGGCCCGAGTGGTCGAAGATCATGCACCGGGTCGACGTGGTGCCCTGATCGATCGCCGCGACGTACTGGGTCATTCGGTGTCTCCTCTGGTCCGCCCGGGCGTCGACCGCCCTCCTCGCCGCTGACCGTCGTCCACCCGGCCCGCCGTGGCAAGGGGTTGACGCAGCTCACAACCAGGGGTTTGCCTGGCACCCACGCCCCATGCACCCCGGGCGTATACCGCTCGTCGAGGAGGTCACAGGTGACCCGTGCGGGAAAGCCGGCCGGATGGCGATCCGGGACCGGCGGCGAGATGTTGTCGGAGTTCCTCGGGACGTTCGTCCTGATCATGTTCGGCCTCGGCTGTGTGGCGGTCGCCGTGGTGGGCCTCTCGGGCTCGGGGCGTCAGACCGCCGACTTCGGCCCGGCCAACTGGCTCATCATCGGCTGGGGCTGGGGACTCGGGGTGGTGTTCGGCGTCTACATCGCCGGCGGCGTCAGCGGCGCCCATATCAACCCGGCGGTCACGCTCGCGTTCGCCGTACGGCGGGGGTTCCCGTGGCGGAAGGTGCCGGCCTACTGGTTGGCCCAGCTGGTGGGGGCGTTCGTCGCTGCCGCGCTGATCTATGCGGTCTACTACCCGGCGATCGACGCGTACAACGCGAGCAAGGGCATCGCCTCTCGGGTCGCCTCGCAGGACACGTTCTCCATCTTCGCGACGTTCCCGGCGAAGTACTTCGGCGGGGCTCTGTGGGGTCCCCTGTTCGACCAGATCGTGGGCACGGCGCTCCTGGTCGCCCTGATAGCGGCGATCATCGATCACCGCAACCAGGCCCCGACCGGCAACCTCGGGGCGTTCATCATCGGTCTGGTCGTCGTCGGTATCGGGTTCAGCTTCGGGACCGACGCGGGCTACGCCATCAACCCGGCCCGTGATCTCGGTCCGCGCCTGTGGACCTACATCGAGGGCTGGGGCCCGCTCGCGTTCCCCGGGGCGGGCACGTACTTCGACAACTACTGGTGGGTCCCCATCGTGGGGCCTCTGGTCGGGGGAGTCATCGGGATCGTGGTCTACGACCTGGTGATCGGCCAGGTGCTCGACGCCCGGGCCGAAGCCGCCGGTGGTCAGGAGCCGCCGCCCCCTCCCGGACGGGCCGGGGACGATAGCGAGTCCCTCGAGACCGTGACTCGTCGGGAGGCGGCGACGGCGGAGAGGCGTGGTCCCGAGCAGGTGTGACGCCCACCGGGCGCCGCGCGTGGGGCAGGGTGGTCAGGGGCATACCCGAAGGTCAGATCGATTGGACTCGAGGAGGTTCCGCGTGGCCGCGAAGGTCCCCGGGCAGACACCCGGCCGGCAGTCCACGGCGCCCGTCACGGACGCCGACGAGCTCGACGCCGCCGCGGAGCCCTCACGGCTCGGGCCGGCACAGCGGGACGCGGCGTGGCGGCGGCTGTCCGAGGAGCGGTTCGACGTCGTCGTGGTCGGCGGCGGCGTCGTGGGCGTCGGTGCGGCGCTCGACGCCGCGACCCGCGGCCTCACCGTCGCGCTGGTCGAGGCGCGCGACCTCGCCTCGGGCACCTCGAGCCGGTCCTCGAAGCTCTTCCACGGCGGGCTGCGCTACCTCGAACAGCTCGACTTCGGGCTGGTCCGTGAGGCGCTCTACGAGCGCGAGCTCAACATGACCCGCCTCGCCCCCCACCTGATCAAGCCAGTGCCGTTCCTGTACCCGCTGACCCACCACGCGTGGGAGCGGCCGTACGTGACGGCCGGGATCACTCTCTACGACACCCTCGGCGGCAAGAGCTCGCTGCCCAAGCAGCGCCAGCTCACGCGCTCCGGCGCACTGCGGATGGCGCCCGCGCTCAAGCGCGACGCCCTCGTCGGCGCGGTGCGCTACTACGACGCACAGGCCGACGACGCCCGGCACACCATGACGGTCGGGCGCACCGCCGCCCAGTACGGCGCCGTGGTGCGCACGTCGACCCAGGTCGTCGACTTCCTGCACGAGGTCGACCGGGTCGCGGGGGTGCGCGTGCGCGACGTCGAGACCGGGCGCGAGACCGACGTCCGCGCGCACGTCGTCGTCAACTGCACCGGCGTGTGGACCGACCAGATGCAGAACAAGGCGGGGACCCGCGGGCGGTTCCACGTCCAGGCGTCGAAGGGCGTCCACTTCCTCGTCGCGCGGGACAAGATTCCCTCGGACGTCGGGATGATCCTGCGGACCGAGAAGTCGGTCCTGTTCGTCATCCCGTGGCGCAACCACTGGATCGTCGGGACCACCGACACAGACTGGCGCCTCGACCTGGCGCACCCCGCCGCGACCCGCCACGACATCGACTACCTGCTCGAGCACATCAACTCGGTGCTGGTCACCCCGCTGTCGCACGAGGACATCGAGGGCGTCTACGCCGGGCTGCGGCCGCTGCTGGCCGGGGAGAGCGAGGAGACCTCGAAGCTCTCCCGCGAGCACGCGGTGTCGCGGGTGATGCCGGGGATGGTGTCGATCGCGGGCGGCAAGTACACGACCTACCGGGTGATGGCCAAGGACGCCCTCGACGCGGCCGCGGAGGACATCCCGGCGCGGGTCGCGCCGTCGATCACCGACCGGGTCCCGCTCATCGGCGCGGACGGCTACTTCGCCCTGGTCAACCAGTCCGAGCACCTCGGGCGGCGCTACGGGCTGCACCCGCACCGCATCCGCCACCTGCTCGACCGGTACGGCTCGCTGCTGCACGGGCTGCTCGCGATGAGCGTGGACGACCGGTCGCTGCTCGAGCCGGTGCCGGGCTCGCCGGACTACCTCAAGGTGGAGGTCGCCTACGCGGTGGCCTACGAGGGCGCGCTGCACCTCGACGACGTCCTCACCCGGCGGACCCGCATCTCCATCGAGTACGCGCACCGCGGCGCGGAGTCGGCGGCGTCGGTGGGCGACCAGATGGCCGAGCTGCTCGGGTGGGACGACGCGACCCGCGAGCGGGAGGTCCGCTCCTACGTCGAGCGGGTCGAGGCCGAGCGGCGCTCGCAGACCGTGGACACCGACGAGGAGGCCGACAAGCTCCGGGTCTCGGCGCCCGACCCGCGCGCCGAGCGCCTCGAGCCCCTCGGTACGGGCTGACCCGGTCCGCTGAGGCCCGCGTCAGGACCCGGCGACGGGCTGCGGCTCGCGCGGCGTGGCCGAGGAGCCGGACGCCGGGGGGGCGCCGACCGGCAGGGCGACGTCGTGGGTCAGCTCCGAGGTGCCCAGCTCCGCCACGAGTCGGGCCGCCGAGGGCACGTGGCCGGGCGCGCTGATCACGAGCAGCCACACCCCCGATGTCGGGAGCACCAGCTCGTAGCGCCCGGCCCGGGTCGAGGCGCGCCCGTGCTGGACCCCGTGCTCGTCGACCAGCGTCACCACCGCCTCGCCCGGCCCGCGAGGTTCACGCGGCCCTGCACGCGCACGCCCGTCGCGGCGACCGGCGACGCCGCGCGGAGCGGCCGGGCGTCGATCGGGCCGGTCCGGTCGCCGGTGCCGTCCACCGGCTCGGAACCCGAGGAGGTACCGACCGGCTCCGCCGACTCCCCGGCCGTGGAGTCCGCCGCCGGCCGCGGCTTGCCGCCCAGGAACAGCGACACGATCACCGCGAGCACGCCGACGACGCCGGCGGCCATGAACCCGACCCGCAGGCCCTGCGCGTCGGGGGTGGCGCTGAGCGAGGCCGACGCGAGCGCCGAGATCGTCACGAACGCCGCGGTGCCGAACGCGCCCGCCACCTGCTGCAGCGTCGCCAGGATCGCGCTGCCGTGGGAGTAGAGCGGCCCGGGCAGCGAGGACAGCCCCTCGGTCATCAGCGGCGTCATCATCAGGCCCAGCCCGGCCATGAGCAGGACGTGGATCCCGACCACGGCGCCCAGCGGCGAGCCCGCCCCGAGCAGGGTGAACAGCCACAGCGCGACGGCCATCGCGATCGCGCCGGGGATGACCAGCGGGCGGGCGCCGACGCGGTCGTAGAGCGCCCCCACCGGCCGCCCCAGGAGTCCGAGCACCAGGCCGCCGGGCAGGACCGCGAGCCCCGTCCAGAACGTGTTCTGGCCCAGCACCGTCTGGAGGAACAGGGGCAGCAGGATCGCCGCCGCGCCCAGGAGCGACATGAAGAGCAGGGCGAACAGCACGAGCGCCACCACGAACTGCCGGTGGGTGAACGGGCGCAGGTCGAGCAGCGCCGCGTCACGCTTCTGCAGGGCGAGCTGGCGCAGCACGAACACCACGAGCGCAACGGCCCCGACCATGATCGGCACCCACGGCGGGACGCCGCCGGAACCGCCGCCCCCACCGAACGACGAGAAGCCGTAGAGAATCCCGCCGAACCCGATCGCCGAGAGCAGCACCGATCCCACGTCGAGCGGCACCGACCGGGTCTCGCTCGGCAGCCGCATGAGGACCGCGCCCAGGACCAGCGCCGCCACCGCGAGCGGCAGCACGATCCAGAACATCCAGCGCCAGTTCAGCGAGGCCAGGACCGCCCCGCCGATCGTCGGGCCGATCGCGGGCGCGACGGCGATGACGATCGTGATCGTGCCCATCGTCGAGCCCCGCCGCTCCGGGGGCACGAGCCGCATGATCGACGTCATGAGCAGCGGGATCATCACCGCGGTGCCGCACGCCTGGACGACGCGGCCCACGAGCAGGACCGGGAAGCCCGGTGCGAGCGCGCTGATGAGCGTGCCGAGGCTGAACAGGGTCAGCGAGGCGAGGAAGACCTGACGGGGCGTGAACCGCTCGAGCAGGAACCCGGTGGTCGGGATGACCACGGCCATCGTCAGCAGGAACCCGCTGGTCAGCCACTGCACCGTCGTGGTGGAGACGCCGAGGTCGACCGTCAGGTCCTTGAGCGCGACCGACAGGATCGTCTCGTTGAGGATCATCACGAACGCGGACACCACGAGGACCGCGATGACCACCCCGGCGCGCGTGGTGCCAGGCGGAGTGGCCTCCGCGGTGGGGGCGTCCGACGTGGTCGGGGCCGAGCTCATGGGTGAGCACCTCTCGGGTGGCGGGGCGCGGTGCGGTCACGGCGCGGTTGGCGACAGGGCGGTTGGCGACAGGGCGTTCGTCGGCCACGCCGCCGACGCACTCCAGACAACCACGACCCCCTGACAACGAACGACCTGATTACGCCGCCCCGTGACGCGGATCCGATCGGGCGCCCGGCCGCGGCGCCGCGCTCAGCCCCCGTGGCGGTGCCCGAGGTAGCCGAGCAGGGCGATCGAGACGGGCACGAGCAGGAACAGCTGGGGGAATCGGAACCCGGTCAGCACGAACAGGGCGACCACGACGACGGGGACGAGCGCGGACAGCTTGCCCGCGTTGCGGCCCAGCCGGGCGCCGAGGGGCGCCACGAGGTCGGGGAGGTCGGCCTCGGACCGCTCGGCGGCGTCGGGCCGCGTCTCCGGCGCCGGGGGAGCCGGCGACGGACCCAGCACCGACCCGGCGTCGGGAGCCGGTGACGCCGCCTGCGCCCCGGGGAAGGCCGGGTGCGGCGCGGGCAGGTCGGCGAACAGCCCGTCGAGCTCGGGGCGGAAGCGGGCGTTGGCGGCGATCGCCGACCGCTCGGCGTACTCGGTCGGGTCGAGGCGGCCCTCGCGCAGGTGCTCGTCGAGGGCACCCATGGCGAGCTCACGCTCCCGGGTCCCGATCCGCAGCTCGCCCACCCGCTCCAGGGTAGGCGCGGACCGCGGCCGGAGGAGCCGTCAGTCGGCGATCTCGCAGATCACCGCGCCCTGGTTCACCGACGCCCCGGCCTCGACCGACAGCCCCGTCACCGTGCCGTCCTTGTGCGCGGTCACCGGGTTCTCCATCTTCATCGCCTCGACGACGACGATCTGGTCGCCCGAGGACACCGTGTCGCCCTCGGAGACCGCCACCTTCACGACGGTGCCCTGCATCGGCGAGGTGACCGCGTTGCCGGAGACCTTCGCGCCGCCGCCGGCGCGCTTCCGCGACTTCTTCTTGGCCGCGGGCGCCGCCGCGCCGCCCCCGCCCAGCGAGAGCCCCGCGGGCAGCGACACCTCCAGGCGCTTCCCGCCGACCTCGACGACGACGCTCTGCCGCGGCCCCGCCTCGTCGTCGTCCTCGTCGCCGCCGCCCTCGGCCACGTAGGGCTCGACGGTGTTCTCCCACTCGGTCTCGATCCACCGGGTGTGCACGAGGAACGACGACGCGCCCTCCGGGGCGGTGAACGCCGGGTCGGTGACCACGAGGCGGTGGAACGGGATGACCGTCGGCAGCCCTTCGACGACGATCTCGTCCAGGGCACGCCGGGAGCGCTCCAG
Organism: Actinomycetospora sp.; assembly: GCF_036497585.1. Classification (GTDB taxonomy): domain Bacteria; phylum Actinomycetota; class Actinomycetes; order Mycobacteriales; family Pseudonocardiaceae; genus Actinomycetospora. Next base: position 8,990 of record NZ_DASXJD010000164.1, read on the forward strand.
CGCCTGCTCGCGGTCCTCGCCGGTGACGATGAGCTTGCCGACCATCGAGTCGAACTGGCCGCCGATGACGGTGCCGTCCTCGACGCCCGCGTCGACCCGGACACCCGGACCGGCCGGCGCGACGAACCGGGTCACCGTGCCGGGGGCGGGCAGGAAGCCGCGGCCGGCGTCCTCGCCGTTGAGCCGGAACTCGATCGAGTGGCCACGCGGCTCGGGGTCCTCGGTGAGCCGCAGTTCCTCCCCGTTCGCGATCCGGAACTGCTCGCGCACGAGGTCGAGCCCGCTGGTCTCCTCCGAGACCGGGTGCTCGACCTGCAGGCGGGTGTTGACCTCGAGGAACGAGATCGTGCCGTCCTCGCCGACAAGGAACTCCACGGTGCCCGCCCCGGAGTAGCCGGCCTCGAGGCAGATGTCGCGGGCGGAGGTGTGGATGCGCTTGCGCTGCTCGTCGGTCAGGAACGGCGCGGGCGCCTCCTCGACGAGCTTCTGGTGGCGACGCTGCAGCGAGCAGTCGCGGGTGCCGACGACGATGCAGTTGCCGTGCTGGTCGGCGAGCACCTGCGCCTCGACGTGGCGCGGCCGGTCGAGGTAGCGCTCGACGAACGACTCGCCCCGGCCGAACGCCGAGACGGCCTCGCGGACCGCGGCGTCGAACATCTCGGTGATCTCGTCGCGCTCGCGGGCCACGCGCATGCCGCGCCCGCCGCCGCCGAACGCCGCCTTGATCGCGACCGGGAGCCCGTGCTCGTCGGCGAACGCGATCACCTCGTCGGCGCCGGCCACCGGGTCCTTCGTGCCGGGGACCAGCGGGGCGCCCGCACGCTCGGCGATCTTGCGGGCGGTGACCTTGTCGCCGAGGTCGCGGATCGCCTGCGGGGACGGGCCGATCCAGATCAGCCCGGCGTCGATGACGGCCTGCGCGAAGTCGGAGTTCTCCGAGAGGAACCCGTAACCGGGATGGATCCCGTTCGCCCCGGACTCCTTCGCCGCCTTGATGATCTTCTCGATGTCCAGGTAGGAGTCGGCCGCGGTCTCCCCGCCGAGGGCGTGGGCCTGGTCGGCGATGCGCACGTGCGGCGCGTCCCGGTCGGGCTCGGCGTAGACGGCGACGCTGGTCAGCCCGGCGTCCTTGCACGCCCGTGCCACGCGGACGGCGATCTCGCCGCGGTTGGCGATCAGCACGGTGTGCAGCGGAGCCGGCGAAGCCATCGGACTGCCTCCTGGGGGCGCTTCGTTGCGTGGACTGTCGTCTGAATCCGCGCGCAGTGTAGGGGTGGAGCCACCGTCGGACCGGTCGGGCCGCGACCGAACGGTCCACCGTGACCGTTCCGGCGACTCTCCCGCACGTCAGGGCACGTGGACCACCGGTCCCCGCGTGGTCATGGCCACAGCCGCGGGGCGTGGGTGACGGGGGTGTCGGGGGCGGTCGCTACCGTCGGTCCCCGATGAGCCGACGGGAGAGCGACCCCAGCCCTGCCGGGCCCGGTTCGAGCCGCTGGTGGGGGCGCGCCGTCGTCGCGACCGCCTCGCTGGCGGCGCTGGCGGGCACGGTGGCCGCCGTGGCGACCGCGGCCGGCGCGGACAGGGACCAGGCCGAGCGCGCCGAGGCCGCCTCGCGTGACGCCGCCGATGCCTCGCCCCGGCAGCCCCAGCCCCGGCCGGTGCCCGCGGCCGACACCGCGGCGGCCGCGCCGAAGCTGGCGCCCTCGCGGGCCGCCCCGGGCCGGGAGCGGGCGGGTGCCCCGACCCTCGGCGCGACGGTGCAGGTGCTCCCCGGCTGGGAGGCCGGCGGCTCCCAGGACCTGGTGCCGGTCCCGCCGGACCGGTTCCCGACGGTCGTGACGCTCGCCGACCGTGCCACCGTGCTGGTGGGGCGCCTCGACCCGGCCCGCGGCTTCGGTGCGGAGGCCCTCGCGGACGAGGCCCACCGGCTCGTCGGCGCCTTCGCCGACGGGGCGATGCGCCAGGCCCCCGGCGACCGGGGGCGCATCGTCGACGTCTCCGACGACGCGGGCACCCTCGACGGCCGCGACGCGCACACCGTCGTCCGCCGGGTCACGACGGCGGACGGGGACGGACCGCTCGTGCGGGTCACCACGGTCGCCGGCCAGCGCGGCGAGCCGGGCCTGGTGCTGCTCGCGGTCGCCGCTCCCGGGCGCACCCAGGCCGCCGACGGCTCCGCCGCCGACCGGGTCGTCCGCTCGCTCTCCTCGGCACCCGCCGACGCGCCGCTCCCGGCCGGCCGGGCCGCGGCCCCGCCCGCGTCGGCCGCGCCGGGGCTGCCGCCGCGGCCCGCCGTCTCCCGCGCGCCGGTGGCGCAACCGCCGCGCCCGCCGTCGTCGCGACCCCCCGTCAGCCGGCCGGTGGGGCCGACGCCGCCCACAGATCGCTGATCGCCACGCCGAGCTGCGCGAGCAGGTGGCGCGTGAGCGGCAGGCTGATCCCGACGACGTTGGACGGGTCGCCCTGGATGCCCTCCACGAACCAGCCGCCGAGGCCGTCGAGGGTGAACGCGCCGGCCACCGAGAGCGGCTCGCCCGCCGCGAGGTAGGCCTCGAGCTCCGCGGTGGTCGGCGACGCGAACGTCACCAGCGTGGCCGCGTGCCCGGAGATCTCCGCCTCGGGCCGGCCACCGCGGACGCGGATGACCGCGTGCCCGGTGACCAGTTCGCCGTGCCGGCCCGCCATCTGGTCCCAGCGTCCGCGGGCGGCCTCGACGCTGCCGGGCTTGCCGACCAGCTCGCCGTCGAGGTCGAGCATCGAGTCGCAGCCGACGACGATCCCGTCGAACGCCGCCCCGTCGCCGTCGACCTCCCCGGCCACCTGCCCCGCGACCGTGCGCGCCTTGGCCATGGCCAGCGCCGTCACCTTCTCGGCGGCGCCCGCCTCGCCGAGCTCGGTGAGCAGGGCCTCTTCGTCGACGTCGGAGACCATGACGTCGGGTTCGACGCCCGCCGACCGCAGCACGGCACGACGGGCGGGGGACGCGGACGCGAGGACCAGACGCACGGGGCGGCACCCTAGGGCGGTGGCCGGTTCGATGCGCGCCCGACGGGTGAACGGCGCCGTCCTCGCGCTCCACGCCAGGAACATGCCGTTGCTGCCGTGGGGACCGGCGACCGCCCATGAGTGAGCGGCGTCGTCCTGGCGTTGGACGCCAGGAACGTGCCGTTGCTGCCGCGGGGCCCGGGGCCGCGGGCTCGGGGCTGCCTCAGCGCCAGTTCGACATCCGCCACGCGTCCGGGCCGGGGGTGAGCGGACGGCGCACCAGCGACTCCCGCTCGACCCACGCCGACGCCGGGCCGGTGTCCTCGGGCTCGCCGGACCCGCCGGAGGCGGCCGCGAGCACGGCGGTCAGCGCGGCCACCTCCTCGGGCGTCGGGTCGCCGCGCACGATCCGCAGCACGGGCCGCTCCGGGGCGGTCTCCTCGGGCCCGGTCACAGCGGGATGTTCCCGTGCTTCTTGGGCGGCAGCGTCTCGCGCTTGTTGCCGAACGACCGCAGCGCCCGGGCCACGTAGCCGCGGGTGTACGACGGCGGCACCACCGCGTCCACGTAGCCGCGTTCCGCCGCCACGTACGGGTTGGCCAGCGTGTCCTCGTACTCCTGCTGGAGCTCCGCGCGCCGGGCAGCAACGGCATCGTCGTCGCCGTCCTCTGCAACCTTCTGGAGCTCCTTGCGGTAGAGGATGCTCACCGCCCCCGAGGCGCCGGTGACCGCGATCTGGGCGGTCGGCCAGGCGATGTTGAGGTCGGCGCCGAGGTGCTTGGAGCCCATGACGTCGTACGCGCCGCCGTAGGCCTTGCGGCAGATCACCGTGATCAGCGGGACCGTGGCCTCGGCGTAGGCGTAGATCAGCTTCGCGCCGCGCCGGATGATGCCGTTGTACTCCTGGTCGACCCCGGGCAGGAATCCCGGCACGTCGACGAAGGTCAGCACCGGGATGTTGAACGCGTCGCAGGTCCGTACGAAGCGGGCCGCCTTCTCGGACGCCCCGATGTCCAGGCAGCCGGCGAGCTGCGTGGGCTGGTTGGCGACGACGCCGACCGCGCGCCCCTCGACCCGCCCGTACCCGACGACGATGTTCGACGCGTAGAGCTCCTGGACCTCGAGGAACTCGTCGTCGTCGACGACGCCGCGGATGGCCTCGCGGATGTCGTAGGGCTGGTTCGGCGAGTCGGGCACCAGCGCGTCGAGCGCCCGGTCCTCGTCGGTGATCCCGTCCTCGACCGACCCGGTCTCCTCGTCGGCGGGCAGCCGCGGGGGCTCGGACAGGTTGTTCGACGGCAGGTAGCCCAGGAGCTCCTGCACGTAGGAGATCGCGTCCTCCTCGTCCGAGGCGAGGTAGTGCGCGTTGCCCGAGGTCGTGTTGTGGGTGCGGGCGCCGCCGAGGGTCTCGAACTCGACGTCCTCGCCGGTGACCGTCTTGATGACGTCCGGGCCGGTGATGAACATGAACGACGTCTCGTCGACCATGATCGTGAAGTCGGTCAGCGCGGGGGAGTACACCGCGCCGCCGGCCGCCGGGCCCATGACCAGTGAGATCTGGGGGACGACACCGGAGGCGTGGGAGTTCCGGCGGAAGATCTCGCCGTAGAGCCCGAGCGCGACCACGCCCTCCTGGATGCGCGCGCCGCCGCCGTCGTTGATGCCGATGACGGGGCAGCCGATCTTCATGGCCACGTCCATGACCTTGACGATCTTCTCGCCGTAGACCTCGCCGAGCGCCCCGCCGAACACCGTGGCGTCCTGGGAGAACACGCAGACCGGGCGGCCGTCGACCGTGCCCTGGCCGGTGACGACGCCGTCGCCGTAGGGCCGGTTCGCCTCCAGGCCGAAGTTCGTCGACCGGTGCCGCGCCATCGCGTCGAACTCGAGGAAGCTGCCCTCGTCGAGCAGCAGGTCGATCCGCTCGCGGGCGGTCTTGCGCCCGCGCGCGTGCTGGCGCTCGACGGCGCGCTCCGAGCCGGCGTGGACGACGTCGTCCTGGCGGCGGTACCAGTCGGCCAGCTTGCCGGCCGAGGTGTGGACGTCGGGTTCGTCCGCGGCCTCGTCGGGTTCGGGCGGCGGCGTCGTCGCGGCGGTCATGAGCGCGGACCCTAGCGACACCCCGCCGTAGCACCCAGACGAACCGGGGAGTGACACCGGGCACGTCACACCCGCCGGTTACCGTGCCGGCATGCCACCCGGGATCCAGGAGGCCGCGGCGTGGGCGGCGCTGCGACAGACCGCCGTCGCGCCCCAGGGGCCGTGGGCCCGGCTCGATGTCGTCGACCGGACCGGGTCGACCAACGCCGACCTCGCCGCGGCGGCCGCCGACGGCGCGCCCGACCGCACCGTGCTGGTCGCCCACCGCCAGGACGCGGGGCGGGGACGCCGCGACCGCAGCTGGGACTCCGCCCCGTCCGAGGGCCTCACGTTCTCGGTGCTGCTGCGCCCGTCGGAGGTGCCGCTGGAGCGGTGGGGGTGGGCGCCGCTGATCGCCGGGCTGGCCCTCGTGGTCGCGATGGAGGACTACCGGCCCGCCGCCGGGAACGCCGCCGTCACCGCCGCGTTGAAGTGGCCGAACGACCTGCTGCTGGGCCCCGACCAGCGCAAGGGCGCCGGGATCCTGTCGGAGGTGGTCGACGGCGGGAACGGGGCCCACGCGCTCGTCGTCGGGATCGGGATCAACGTCGCCACCCCCGAGGCCGAGCTCCCCGAGGGCGGCACCTCGCTGCTCGCGCAGAGCGTGCGCCGCGCCCGCCCGGACGTGCTCGGCGACGTCCTGGCCACCCTCGCCTCGCTCGACGAGGACTGGCGCGAGGCCGGCGGCGACGCCGCGCGGGCCGGCCTGCTCGCGGGGTACCGGCGGCGTTGCGCGACCCTCGGGTCCACCGTCCGGGTCGCGCTGCCCGGCGACCGGGCGCTCGACGGGGTCGCGGAGGAGATCGACGACGACGGCCGTCTCGTCGTGCGCGACGCCGAGGGGACCCTCACGACGGTGTCCGCGGGTGACGTCGTGCACGTGCGCACGGTCGGGTCGTAGCGGCCCGCACCCCCTCCGACCGGCGGACGCGCGCGGCGCGGCATTCGGATCCGGCCGCTTCCCTCGATACCCTCGCCACGGATCACGCGAGGGGAGGGGTCCCGTGGCGGCCTACCCGGAGGGCCTGCTCGTGACGGGTGAGCGGGTCGCGCGGCACATGCGGCCGCACTGGCGCATGCTCGCGCTCCCCGCCGCGCTCCCGCCGGTCACGGCCTTCCTGGGGGCCTGGCTCGTGGCGCTGGCCCGCCCGACGTCGTGGTCGCTGCCCGTCCTCGTCGTCGTGCTCGTGGTGGGGCTCGGGCTCGTCGGGTGGTTCTCCGTGGCGCCGGTGATGCGCTGGCGCGCCACGCACTTCGTCGTCACCGACCGGCGCATCCTCGTGCGCGAGGGCGTCCTCTCCCGCACCGGCGTCGCCGTGGTCGGCGCGTCGATCACCGCGGTGCGCACCACCCGGACGGTCACCGAGCGGTTCCTGGGCTGCGGGACGCTGGTGGTGGCCGTCGACGACGCCCGGGAGCCCTGGCAGTTCGACGGGATCGGGCGGGTCGAGCGGGTCGCCGCCGAGGTCGAGCGGATGGCGCAGCGGCGGGGCGGGCTGCGACCGGACCGATGGGGCTCCTGGCGGGACGAGGACGACCTCGACGACCTCGAGGACGACGAGCTCGACGACGACCTCGAGGAGTGGGACGACGCCGACTGGGACGACTCCGAGGACCCCGACGACGGGCGCGGCGGCCCGCTCGCCGAGGTGCCCGCGCCCCGTCGTCGCAAGCGCCTGCCCTTCACCCGCCGTCGCGCCCTCCCGGCCGGCCGCTAGCAGGGAACCGTCGCGCTCCCGGCTCCGTCCGATCTTCGTGGGAGTCGACGTCCTGCCCGGCTGGCTCGAGGCGCTGGGTCTGCCGCCACCGACGGTGCTGGTCGCCCGGGTGCGCGCGGACGGCGGGCTGCCCGAGGGCGCCGAGCGGATCTGGTGCGTGGTGTCCGGCCCCGAGGGCTGGGACGTGTACTGGGCCGAGGGCGGGGCGCGCTGGTCGTGGACGCGGTTCGACGAGGAGTCGAGCGCCTGCCTGCACCTGTTCGGCCGGCTGGCCTGGACCCAGATGCTGCGCGGGGCGCTGGGCACCGAGGGCCGGTGACGAGCCCGGCGCCCGCACGACTCAGCGCCCGCACGACTCAGCGCCCGACGATCCCCAGCACCGCGTCGTGCAGCCGCCCGTTGGTCGAGAGCGCGTCGCCGCCGTCGATGCGCTCGGCGCCCGCGAGGTCGGTGAGCCGGCCGCCGGCCTCGCGCACGACGATGGCGGGCGCGGCCAGGTCCCACGCGCTCGCGCCCGGCTCGACGGCCGCGTCGAGGAGCCCCTCGGCGACGAGCACGTGGTGGAGGAAGTCGCCGAACGCCCGGCTCTCCCACGTCGCGCGGGTCAGCGCGAGCCAGCGGTCCTGGGTGCCGATCCCCCGCCAGTACTCGAGGTCGGTGGTCGACACGTAGGCGTCGCCGAGCTCGGACACCGCGGACACCCCGATCGGCGCGGCGTCGATCCCGCGCGCGACGTCCGAGGTGAACGCCCCGAGTCCGCGCGCGGCCCACCAGCGCCGCCCCAGCGCGGGGGCGCTCACCACGCCCACCACCGGCTCGCCGTCGGCGACCAACGCCAGCAGCGTCGCGAAGACCGGGACGCCGCGGGAGTAGTTCTTGGTGCCGTCGATCGGGTCGACGACCCAGTACCGGCCGGGCACCGGGTCCCCGCCGCGCTCCTCGCCGAGCACCGCGTCGCCGGGCCGCTCGGCGCCCAGCAGCCGGCGGACCTCGTCCTCGCAGGCGACGTCGGCGTCGGTGACCGGGGTGCGGTCGGGCTTGCGGTCGACCTGCAGGTCGACCGCCCGGAAGCGGCCGTGGGTCACGGTGTCGGCCGCGTCGGCGATCCGGCGGGCGAGGTCCAGGTCGGCGGCGAGGGCGGACGGGTCGGTCACGGCGCAGCATCCTGCCGCATGGCCCGGTTGCCGCACGGAGATCACGCATTCCTCGGTCTACTCTGCTGCGGTATGACCACCGTGCTGCTCGTCGAGGACGACGCGGCCATCGCCGGGCCGCTGTCCCGCGCGCTGACCCGCGAGGGGTACGAGGTGGACGTCATCGACGACGGCCCGTCGGCCGTCACGCGCGCCGGGGACGGCGAGGTGGACCTCATGGTCCTCGACCTCGGCCTGCCCGGCATGGACGGCCTCGAGGTCTGCCGCCGCGTCCGGGCGGGCAAGCCGGACCTGCCCGTGCTCATGCTGACCGCACGGACCGACGAGGTCGACTTCGTCGTGGGGCTCGACGCCGGCGCCGACGACTATGTGGGCAAGCCCTTCCGGCTGGCCGAGCTCCTGGCCCGCGTCCGGGCGCTGCTGCGCCGGCGGGCGCCGGAGGTCCTCGACGCGGGCGGGGTCCGGATGGAGCCGTCCGCGCGGCGGGTCCTCGTCGACGGCGTCGAGGTCGGCCTCGCCAACAAGGAGTTCGAGCTGCTCCGGGTGCTCCTCGCCCACGCCGGGCAGGTCGTCTCCCGCGAGGAGATCCTCCGCGAGGTCTGGAACGACCCCGAGATGAAGACCTCGAAGACCCTGGACATGCACATGTCGTGGCTGCGCCGCAAGCTCGGCGACACCGACGGCGGGCCGTCGTCGAGCAAGCGAATCTCGACGGTGCGCGGGGTCGGGTTCCGCTTCAACACCTGACGGGCGGGCGGGGAGGACACAGTGCGCCGCCGCATCCTGGTCTCGACGCTGCTCGTCGTCGCAATCACCGTCACCGTGCTCGGCGGCCCGTTGGCGATCACCACCTGGCGCCTCGTCGAGGACTTCACCCACGCCGAGCTGGCCGGGCGGCTGCGCCAGGTCGTCAACACCCTCGACGCGCAGGCGCAGTCCGACCGCCCGGTCGACCTCGCGGCGGTCGCGATCGCGGTGCCGCCGGGCGGGTCCCTCGTCGTCCGGAACCCGCGCGGCGTCAGCGCCATCGGCGACACCACCGACCGCACCCAGGTCGCCGAGACCCTCCCCTTCGGGCTCAACGGCTCGGCGGTGCTCTCCGAGCCCGCCGCCGAGATGCGCTCGCGCCAGCTGCAGGCCACCGCGCTCGTGCTCGCCGCGGTCCTGCTCTCGATCGCCGTCGGCGCCGTCGTCGCGACCCTCACCGCGCGGCGGCTGGCGGACCCGCTGCAGCAGGTCGCGGGGCGCGCGGCCCGGCTCGGGGCGGGGGACTTCCGGCCGGCCCCGCACCGCCACGGCATCTCCGAGCTGGACCGCGTCGCCGACGTCCTGGACTCGTCGGCCGTCGCGCTCGCCGAGCTGCTCCAGCGCGAGCGCGACCTCGTCGGGGACGTCTCCCACCAGCTGCGCAGCCGGCTCACCGCGCTGCAGCTGCGCCTCGACGAGCTCTCGGCGCACCCCGACCCGGACGTCTCGGTCGAGGGCGCGGCGGCGCTGGAGCAGGCGGAACGGCTCTCCGAGGTCCTCGACGAGCTGCTCAGCTCCGCCCGCGAGGCCCGCGCCGCCAGTGCCTCACCGCTGGAGCTCGACGGCGAGCTCGCGGCGGTGCGCGACGAGTGGCAGGGCCCGGTGAGCACCGAGGGGCGCACGCTGCGGGTGCGGGTGGCCGACGGGCTCGTGGCCCGGGCGACGTCGGCGCGGCTGCGCGAGGCGCTGGGGGTGCTCATCGACAACGCGCTGCGCCACGGGGCGGGCACGATCACGATCACCGGCCGGCACTCGGACAAGGACACGATCGTCGTCGAGGTGTCCGACAACGGGGACGGGGTGCCCTCGGAGCTCGCGCCGCACGTGTTCGACCGCGGGGTGTCCGGGGCGGCGTCCACCGGGGTCGGGCTCGCGCTCGCCCGGGCGCTGGTGGAGGCCGACGGCGGGCGGCTCGAGCTCGCCCGCACCCGGCCGGCGGTGTTCGCGGTGTTCCTCCCGGTGCCGCGCACCGACCAGGTCGTGGCGAGCCCGCGGCCGCTGCCGGCGACGCCGCGCTGAGGGGCTGCGCCCTGGTTGCCAGCAACGGCACGATGCTCGCGTCAGATGCCAGGATCGTGCCGTTGCTGTCGCGGGGCGGGCGGTCCGGGAACGAGTGAGCGGCGCCGTTCTGGCGTCAGATGCCAGCATCGTGCCGTTGCTGCGACGGGGGGCGCGGCCGTACTCAGGCCGACCCGAGCGCCGTCGGGAACACCCAGCGGCGGAACGCCCACCAGCGGAACGCCATCGCGAGCAGGGTGCCGACGATCTGGGCGCTGACGAGGTCCGCCACCTGCTCGGTGAGGCCGGAGACGTACGGCTCGGCCAGGTGGAGCACGTAGCGCGAGACGCCGAGGGGTGCGGCGTTGACGAGCAGCGCGATGCCGGACACCACGAAATAGAGCGTCGCCTCCCGGCGCCGGGCCAGGCCGCCGCGGGCGCGGAAGGACCACTCGCGGTTCGCCAGATAGCCGACGAGCGTCGCGACGAGCACTGCGAGGATCTTCGCGGTGACCGGCTTCGGCTCGAGCACGGTGGTCTTGAGGAGGACGAAGACGCCGGTGTCGACGACGAACGTGCCCGCCCCGACGATCGCGAAGCGCACCAGCTCGGCGTGATGGCCGAGCAGCGCCGTGGGCGAGGCGAGGGAGCCGGGGCTCCGCGTCGTCGGGTGCTCCATCGCCGCCGAGTCTAGGTGCCTCCGGCCCGTGCGCACTTTTCCGCCCTATGACACGGATTCGTGCTCACATGCCGCAGGCACCGGCCAGGTCGCACATCAGCCCGGCGACCCGCGGCACGCCCCACCCGGTCTGGTAGTCCCAGCCCGGGAGCGCGGGGTAGACGCCGTTCGTGCTCGGCAGGCCCGTCCCCAGGTCGGTCGGGGTGATGTCGTGGAAGTCGCGGGCGTTGGCCGCGGGGTCCTTCCCGACGCGGTAGAGGCCGAAGTCGGCGAAGCCCAGCCCGCCCGACGCCGCGGCCGGCGACGCCGACTGGATCCGCGCCCACATCCCGGCCCAGAGCGGCGACGACAACGACGTCCCGCCGCCCCCGCCGTCGGTGAACTCACCGTTCGTCACGATGTCGTAGCCGTTGCCGAGGACGTCGCCGGACTGGGCGGACACGTCGGGCACCCCGCGGCACACGCTGGTCGGCGCGGCGACGCACGGGATCGTCAGGCCCGGCGTGCCCTGCTGGTAGGCGGGGGCGGGCGTGAACAGCGACGTGCCGCCGCCGCCGAAGGTCCAGCCGTACTCGCGGGCGCGCCCGCCGTGGCCGTCGGTGTAGAGCACCGTGCCGCCGACCCCGACGACGTAGGGGAGCGAGGCGGGCGAGTTGGTGATCGGCGCGCCCTGGTTGAGCACCCCGTTGCCCGCGCCGACGACGGGGAGCGAGACGACCGGGCACGACGAGCCGGTGTCACCGGTCGACGAGAAGATCGTCTTGCCCTCGAGCGCGGCCTGGCGGGTGATCGCGGTGAGCGTGGTGTCCAGCGCGTTGCCCAGGCCCTGCGCGACCGGCGGGGGCGGGCTGGGGTTGGTGATCGGATTGTCGAGCAGCCCGGACACCACCGGCACCGACTCGCACTCGCCGTAGCTCGCCGACGCCTGGCGGGGCGAGTCCTGGTCGTCGGTGAAGCGGCTGAAGACCTTGGCGACGTCGGCGTCGGAGAGATCCGTGCCGAAGTAGAGGTCCATCCCGGAGAGGGCGGGTGCCATGCCGTGGGCGGCCTGGGTGTCGATGTTCCACTCGACGTGCCCGGAGTCGTCGGAGAAGTCGGTGTCGCCGGCGGGGTGCTTGACCGTCACCGGCGGGTTCGGCAGCCCGAAGTGCTTCTCGAAGGCACGCAGGTCGGTGACGACGCCGTCGGTGCCGCCGTTGCCGAAGATCGCCACCCGCTGGCCCGCCCCGGTGTGCGCGGCGGGCTGCTCGTAGACCGACCAGAGGTCGGCGGGCGTGGTGCCACCGGTGCAGGGGCCCGGTCCGCACGTCGACTGCAGCGGCCCGCGGGGGAGCGGGTGCGGGGTGTGCATCTGCTGGACGGTGTTGAGCCCGACGACGTTGGTGATGCCCAGGTCCCCGGGCAGGCGCGGGGCGGCGGTGTTCGCGAGGAACCGCCCGTCCTGCCCGGAGAACGCGTCGATCGGCGTCGCGAAGAGCTGCGACACCGCGCTCGCGGGGCCGTCCGCGGCGATCTGGTCGCGGGCCGCGGACACCGACACCACGCGCATGCCGGTGGAGCCCAGCCAGGCCTTCGCGGCGTCGGCGGTCGCCGCGGGCACCCCGAAGCGGTCGACGAAGGCGCCCACCGACATCGGCGGCGCCTGGCCGGCCTGCTGGGCGGCCAGCGCGGCCTCCTCGCCCGCGACGTCGGGCCGCGCCAGCGTCACCACGACGTGCATCGGGGCGGCCGCCGGCGCCGCGCCGAGGTCGGTGGCCTTCGCCAGCCCGGGCAGCACGTTGCGCGTGGAGACCAGGCCGGGCGCGGGCAGCGGGTTCTGGGAGACGGAGCATCCAAGGGAGCACGCCGATAGGGGAGCTCGACCCGGCGACGCTGCCGCCGCACCCGGGACCAGCAGGGACGCGACGACGGCGAGCGCGGCGGTCGCGGCCACGGGGAGCAGTCGTGTGGTTACCGACACGGATGGACGAACGAGCCGGGACGGCGCGCGGTGCGATCCCGGACGTGACGATCACGTGAGCCGGTGATCTCCCCCGGGTCTCCACCCGGCCTCCACCCGCAGGACGAGGTCCGGGCCGCGCCGCCTTCCTAGCGTCGTCCCTGCCCCGGAGCACGGGGGTACGACGACCGGGGAGGACGACATGACGACCACCGTCACGGAGCAGGAGCGGCAGGGCCCCGCGCACCGGGCGGAGCCGACACCGGGCCGGGTCCGGCAGCTGCTGCGGCACGCGGCCAACCCCACGCTGGTGTTCGGGATCGTCGCGCCGTTCGCGGTCTACGAGCTGCTGAGCGGCCGGACCTCGGAGGTCACCGCCCTCGCCGTCGGGGCCGTGTTCCCGGCCGCGGCGACGCTGTGGACGCTGGTCCGCACCCGCCGTCCCGACCCGATCGCCCTCATGACCCTGGGTGGGATCGTGCTCGGACTGCTCGGGGCCCTGGTCTTCGACAGCCCGCTGTTCCTGCTGCTCAAGGAGTCGGCGGTCACGGGCACGATCGGCCTGGTCTTCCTCGGCTCGCTGCTCGTCGCGCGCCCGCTGACGTTCGCGCTCGGGCGCAGCATGATGGCGACGACGTCCGCGGAGCGGTCCGCATACGACGCCACCTGGGACGTGCCCGGCGTGCGGGCGGGGCACCGTCGCACGACCCTCGAGTGGGGCGCCGCGCTCGTGCTCGACGCCGGGCTGCGGACGGTGCTGGCCTTCGTGCTGGCGCCCGGGACGTTGCTGGCGGTCTCGCCGTTCGTCGCGGCGGCCGTGATCGGGCCGGTCGCGCTGGTGACGTTCCGCCGGCGCCGTCGGGCGGCCGCGCGGATGGCGGCCGCCGCGACGCCGGCGTGACTACGGCTTGCCGGCGACGACGAGGTAGCTCTGACCGTTGAGCCGCTGGGTGAGGGTGTCGAGGTCCCGGCCGTAGGACTTGGCCACCTCGATGGCCACCGAGACGTCCGTCGACCAGCCCCGGTCCCGCAGCCACGCCGCGGGGTCGGGGCGCTCGTCGGTGTAGATCAGCTGGGACATGTCGACGCCCATGTTCGCGGCGATGCGGCGGAAGGCCGGGTCGGCCAGCTGCTGGCCGATGTTGGTGAAGTCCTCGATCGCCCACTCCGAGCCCGGGGCCGAGCGCTCGTCGATGGCCCGCATCAGCGCGTCCTGGGCCTCCGGGGGCAGGTAGGGCAGCAGTCCCTCGGTGAGCCAGGCGGTGGGCTCGGTGGGGTCGAACCCGGCGGCCTCGAGCGCGGCGGGCCAGTCGTCGCGGAGATCGGCCCGGACCGCGCGACGGTCGCACCGGGTCACCGCGTCCTTCGCGTCGAGCACCTCGTCCTTGAAGTCGATCATCAGCTTCTGGTCGACCTCGAACAGGACGGTGCCCTCGGGCCAGTCCAAGCGCTGGGCGCGGGTGTCGAGGCCCGCCGCGAGGACGACGACCTGTCGGATCCCCCGATCCGTGGCGGCGGCGAAGTACTCGTCGAAGAACTTCGTGCGCGTGCCCATGTAGCCCGACATCATCTGCCAGGTCTCGTCCTCCGAGTCGTCCTTCGGCTCGGTGGGACGGACCGGTAGCGGGTGCTCCGGGTTCGCGGCGGCGATGAACGACTCGGCGTACGGGTCGGAGATCAGCGAGTCGGGACGGTGCGTGTCCACCGCGCGCCCGGCCGCGACGACGAGCGCCGTGAGGCCCACGCTCGACACCACGTCCCACTGCTCGAACCGGCTCGCGAGCGACTGGTCGTCCGCCATCGTGTGCCTCCCCTAGATTGTTAGCGTCGACAACGAGCGTCCGGGAGGGTGCGTCAGGATGCAAGCGCTGGGTGACGATGTCGACACGGGCGGTACACGCGTGGTCACCGCAACCGGATCCGTGCTAGACGAACGGGCCGTGACGGTCGGTCCGGGTCGCGCCCGGCAGGAGGAGATCTACCGCGCCGGGGTCTCGGGGCGCCGACCGCGCGTCCCCACCGCCCCGGCCGAGCGGGAGCGCCGGGGCCGACGCGCGATGAGCCGGGCCGCCGACGCCTACGTCAGCGGCGGCGCGGGTGCGGAGGCGACGATGCGGGCCGACCGCGCGGCGTTCGCCCGGTACGAGATCGTGCCCCGGGTGCTGCGCGGCTCGGCCGAGCGCGACCTCTCGGTCGAGCTGTTCGGCCGGCGCCTGGCCGCCCCGCTGCTGCTCTCGCCGATCGGCGCGCTCGACCTCGTGCGCCGCGACGCCGACCTCGCCGTCGCCCGGGGCGCCACCGCGGCGGGCGTGCCGATGATCGTCAGCAACCAGGCCGGGTCGCCGCTCGAGGCGATCGCCGCCGCCGGCGGGGCGTCCCCGCGCTGGTTCCAGCTCTACTGGTCGACCTCCGACGACCTCGTCGACAGCCTCCTGCACCGCGCGGAGGGCAGCGCCTGCGACGCCGTCGTCGTCACCCTGGACACGACGCTGCTCGGCTGGCGCCCGCGCGACCTCGACCTCGGCCACCTCCCGTTCAGCCGGGGCCTGGGCATCGCCCAGTACACCTCCGACCCGGTCTTCCTCCGGCTCGCCGCGCAGCGGGCCGCCTCCCCGCGCTCCGGCCCCGAGCCGCGCATCACCCCGCGGGCCGTGCGCACCCTGGTGGAGATCACCCGCCGCCACCCCGGCGGCTTCCTGGACAACCTCACCTCGCCGCTGCCGCGCGCCGCCGTCGAGACCTTCCTCGACGTCTACTCCCGCCCGCACCTGTCGTGGGACGACCTCGCGACGCTGCGCGACCGCACGCGGCTGCCGATCGTGCTCAAAGGCGTCCTGCACCCCGACGACGCCCGCCGGGCCGTCGACGCCGGCGTCGACGGGGTCCTCGTCTCCACCCACGGCGGACGGCAGGTCGACGGTGCCGTCGCGGCGCTCGACGCGCTGCCCGACGTCGTGGCCGCGGTCGATCAGCGGGTGCCGGTGCTGCTCGACTCCGGGGTGCGCAGCGGGTCGGACGCCGCGATCGCCCTGGCGCTCGGCGCGACCGCGGTGTGCCTGGGGCGGCCCTGGGTGTGGGGCCTGGCGCTCGCCGGGGCCGAGGGTGTCGCCCAGGTGGTGCGCGACGTGCTCGCCGAGCTCGACCTCACCGTCGGGCTGGCGGGGGCGCGGACCCCGGCGGGGGTGGAGGTCCGGGAGCGCGGCTGAGGACCGGTGTGAGCGTCCGGACGAGCGCGCGGTCGGTGGCGTCCACGGCGCCCGGTTTCCTCGGTGATCGCCGGCGTGCCCTCCGTCATGCCCCGTCGGTTCCCCGCGCAGGACCCGCCAGGTCCTGCCGCGTCCGGTCCCTCGACCTCCCCCGTCGGCCGGAGGCGCCCCGGGCCGCGATGTTCTCCTCGACCATCTGGTGACGGCGACGCTTCTTGATGCGCAGGAGTGCGAGGAGGGTCCCGCCGTGGACGACGCCGAGCACGAGCAGGACGATGCCGAGCTTCGCCGACGTCGCGTACAGCCAGGTCATCGACGACAGGTTCACCGTCCCGACCAGCGCGACCACACCGAGGGCGAGCAGGTAGAAGAGCACCGAGAGCAGGCGCGCCACGGAGTCGGACACGCGCTGGTCCTGGAAGACGTCCTCGAGGAACGGTTCGCCCAGCCCCTGCAGGGCCCGCCCGACGACGATGGTCACGGCGACCCCGAGGACGAGGACGATGATGATGCTGGCCACGGAACCATCCTGGATGTGTCGCTGGGGTGGGGGGTCAGACGTCGGCGTCGGTGCGGACATCGTCGTCACGGTTGTCTCTCGATACCCGCGCAAGGGCCCCGGTCAGACCTCCCCTCTGCGGGCGGGCGACCTCCAGAACTCCTGCTTCTCCTGGTGGTCAGCGGCAGGTCTTGGACTTCTGCTCGCGGGCCTCCGACGATCGGGGTCATGACGAGCACCGAGATCGCGAGGCCCTCCGACGTCCGCGGCGTCGTCCTGCGGCGCGGGGACGCGCGGCTGCCGGGCGAGGTCACCGGCTTCCAGACCGCGGACCCGCACCGGCCCGACGTCGTCGTCGGGGCCCGGGACGCCGACGACGTCGTCGCCGCCGTGCAGCACGCCGCCACCCACGACCTCCCGGTCGCCGTGGCGGCCACCGGTCACGGGCACACCGCGGGCCTGGCGCGCGGCGTCGTCGTCACCACCGGGCGGATGCGCGGGGTGAGCGTCGACCCGGCGTCGCGGACCGCCCGCGTCGAGGCCGGCGCGCGCTCGGCGGACCTGGTCGCCGCAGCGGCGGAGCACGGGCTCGCGCCGGTGTCCGGGTCGTTCCCGGGGGTCGGTGTGGTCGGCTACACCCTCGGCGGCGGACTGGGGCTGCTCGGCCGCGAGCTGGGGTGGGCCGCCGACCGGCTCCGCGCCGCGGAGATCGTCACCGCGGACGGGGTGCTGCGCCGGGTGGGCCCGGGCGACGCGCTGTTCGCGGCGCTGCGTGGGGGCCGGCCGGACGTCGGGGTGGTGACCGCGCTGTGGGTCGGGCTGGTGCCGCTGGGATCCGTGGTGGGTGGCGGGGTCTTCCTCGACGCGGCCGACGCGGACCGGGTGCTGCCGGTGGTGCGGCGGATCGGGGCGACGGCGCCGGAGCCGCTGGGGGTCTCGCTCGGGGTCGTCCCGGTCCCCGACCTCGACGTCGTGCCGGCGCCCATCCGTGGCCGGACGGTGCTGCACGTGCGGCTCGTGGACACCTCCGGGGAGGCCGCGCGGGCGGCCGAGGCGGCGGTGCGGGCGTGCGCGCCGGTGCTGCTCGGCGGGCTGGCGGAGCTGCCGTGGACCGCGAGCGGGTCGATCTTCGGGGAGCCCGAGGCCCCGCACGCCTACGAGGGCACCAACCTGCTGGTGTCGCAGCTGTCGGACGAGGCCCTCGCGGCGGTCGTCGGGGCGGCGATGGCGGCCCCGGTGGGCTGTGTGGTCGACGTGCGCCGGCTCGGCGGGGCGCTGTCGCGGCCGGCGGACGGGCCCGACGCGGTGTCGTTCCGGGAGGCGGCGTGGATCGTGCGGGTGCTGTCCTCGACGGCGGGCGCGTCGTCGGCGTCGGTGCGGGAGGCGCACGCGTCGGTGCTGGCGCCGGTCGAGGACGTGCGGCTGGGGCGGATGGCGGCGTTCGTGTACGGCGGTTCGCCGGTGTCCGCCGAGGAGGTGCTCGAGCCCGGGGTGCGCGAGCTGCTCGCGGGGGTGCGGGAGGAGTACGACCCGCGGGGGCTGTTCGGGCGGGGGTGAGCCCGGGGTGGTCTTGAGCGAAGGTGCCGTTCGGTCGATCTATTCGATCGGAGGTGCCCTTCGCTCATCGGGCTCGGGCGCGGGGTGTTCCGGCGAGGGGCGCCCACGGGCGATCTATTCGAGCGAGGGTGCCCTTCGCTCGAGAGGGGGCCGGGCTCCGCGCAGGAGCACGTCGAGCGCCGGCTCGAGGGCACCGCGGCGGGCCGCGCGGACGTCGGCGCCGACCCCGAGGACGCGCAGCCTCACCAGCGTCACCCGCTCCGATTCGTCCCCGGCCGATCCGCCCGCCGCCGATCCGCCCGCCGACTCGCCCGCCGACCCGCTGCGCCGGGCCGGGGCGTCGGAGGCCGCGCCCTCGGTCCGGGACGTGTCCGAGGTTTCCGAGGCCCAGTGCCCCGACGTCACCGTGCCGCTGCTCACGACCTTCGTCGGGCGCGCCGAGGCGCCGGCCCGCCACGCCTCAGGTGCGGAGACCGCGGACCGGCGCCCGGGGAGCTGCGCGACGTCCGGCTCGACGTCGACCGGCCCCCCACGCGGTGTCGGGACGTCCGTGGTCGCGGACGGCCCCGACGGCCCGCCCCCTGGTGGAGGTCGCGTCGGTGCCCTGCGGACGCCCGGTCCCGGCCCGCCCGGTCCCGGCACGCCCGGCCCCGGCCCCGGCCCCGGGACGACGATTCCCGGCACCCCGGCTCCCCTGAGCACCCCGCCCGGCGCGACCGGGCCGGACACCGTCGTCGGCGGCGTGGCCTCGGGGACCGCCGGGCCCTGCCCCAGTGCGGTCGCCGTCGCCACCCCGAGCCCCGCGAGCCCGACCGCCACGACCCCGAGCCGCCGGGCCCGCGGCACCTCGGCCGCCCGCGCCACACCGCCGACCGCCCCGAGCACGCCCAGCACCCCGCCGCCGGCCACGACCCACTCCGCCGTCGTCGGCCAGGACCCCGTGAAGATCCCCGGCGCGGCGCGGTCGGCCAGGTACCCGACGAGCGCCGCCCCGAGCACCAGCGGCGCGATCGTCGACCGCACGATCCCCGAGTTCACCTCCCGCAGCTCGCCGGCCAGGGCCCGGCAGTCCGCGCACTCCCGCAGGTGCTCCTCGACCTTGGTCGCGTCGCGCTTGGAGAGCCCGCCGCGGGTGTACGCCCCGAGCTTCTTCTCGGTCTCGCGGTGCCGCCGGTCCCGAGGCGGGGACGCGGCGCCGCCACCCAGGTGCTCCTGCAGGTAGGCCTGGCGCAGCCCCTCGCGGGCGCGGTACCCCAGCGCCGACACCGCGTTGGCCGTCAGCCCGAACAGCGGCGCGATGTCGGCGGGCGAGTCGCCCTCGACCTCGAGGTGCCACAGCACGGCCTGCCAGCGCTCGGGCAGCGTCGCGAACGCCCGGGCCGCGAGCGAGCGCTCGAGCCCCGCCACCGCGGGGTCGGTGAAGGGGATGACGGTGCGCTCGGGGTCGACACCGATGACCTCGCCCATGTCCTCGGTGAGGTCGAGGCGGCGTTCGGCCCGGCTGCGGTCGTAGGCGAGGTGGCGCAGCGAGGTGAGCAGGTACGCCCGGAAGGCCTCGGTGGGGCCGCCGCCCGAGCGGAGGATCTCCAGCAGCCGGGCGAAGGCGGCGGAGACCAGATCGTCGGCGTCCGACGGTGATCGGGCGAGCTGGCGGGCGAGGCCGCGGGCGGCGTCGCGGTGGCGGTCGTAGAGCGTGGCGAACGCCGACGACGAGACGTGGTCGGCGGGCCGCCCGCGCAGGTCCGCGAGCAGTTCGGCGTCGCTGCGGGCGTCCGCGTGCCCGGATCCGGCCGGCGCGTCACCGGCCGGGGACCCGTGCCCGGGAACGCCGTCGTCCGCCATGTGCGCACACCACCCCCTCGCGGGGAGTCTGCGGCGGCCCGCGGGAGGATCCGGGCAGCGTCACCGTCACGGATGACCGTCTCGCGCGTCGCCACCACAGGCCGCGACCGCAGCGGGCGGGCCCGGCGGACCCGGAGGAGGCACGTGGCATGACCCTGGCGGACGAGCTGACCGGGGACACCGCCTCCTCCGAGGACCTGCCGCGGGGCGACGCCGCCACCCGCCGCCCGGGTCGTGGCCTCGCCCTCGAGGCGTTGCGCGAGCGGTGGTTCGCCTGCAGCAACGCGCTCGGGTGGTCAGTGGCGTCCGAGTGGCCCGACCCCACCGTCGGCGAGGTCTGCGAGGCCGTCCTCGACGGCGCGGCGGCGCCGGTGCTGGAGCGGGCCCTGACCCGCTGGGCCGGCGCCCGGGCCTCGGCCGGGATCGGGCTGGACGAGACGCTCTCCGACCTCGCCGCCCTGCACGCTGCGGTGAGCGGGGCGCTCGGCGAGCTCGGCCCCCGCCGTCGCCTGGCCCTGCCCGGGACCGACGGGTCCCGGCTGGTGCGGGTGGTCTCGCTGGGCTGGACCGACGTGGCGTGCGGTGACCTCTCGGAGGCCGCCGCCGTCGACCCCCTCTCCGGGCTGGCCAGCTCGCGGTACCTGATCACCCGCCTCGCCGAGGTCCACCGCGCCGCCCGCGCGAGCGGCACCCGCGTCTCCGAGACCCATGCCCTCGTCGCGGTCACCCTGCCCGTCGCCGGCTGGACGCGGGTCGCGCCGTTGACGGTGGCCGGCGACGCCGCCTCGGTGGTGTTCGACGCCGGCGAGACGATCGCGGTGGTCGGGCGCGCCACCGTCGTCGTGCTGGCCCCGCGCGAGGGGCTCGCCGGACGTGTCCGGGTGCTGCGCGGCCTGCTCGCGCGGCGGCTCTCCGGCGCGGCGGGCGTGACCGGGACGCCGGGCGCGCGGATCGTCGCACTCCCCGCCACCCTCGACGGCGCGCGCGACACCCTCGCCCGGCTGCGCGAGGCCGAGCCGCCGGCCCCGCGGCGCGACCGCATCCTCGGCCTCGACGTCCCCGCCACCGGGGAGGCGCCCGCCGACGAGGCTCCGGCTCCCGACGACGGGTCCGCCTGAGGCGCCCGGGGCCGGCGGCGGATAGTCTTCCCTGCTCGTGGAGGAGCGCACCGGCCTGCCCGTGGTCGCGATGGTCGGCGGCGGCCAGCTCGCGCGGATGACCCACCAGGCCGCGATCGCCCTCGGGCAGTCGTTGCGGGTGCTCGCGCTGCACGGCGACGAGCCCGCCGCCCTGGTCACCCCCGACGTGGTGATCGGCGACCACCGCGACCTCGACGCGCTGCGCCGCGTCGCCGAGGGGGCCGAGGCGCTGACCTTCGACCACGAGCACGTGCCGGGCGACCTGCTGGAGAAGCTGGTCGCCGAGGGGGTCACCGTCCACCCCGGGCCGGCCGCGCTGCGCCACGCCCAGGACAAGCTCGTGATGCGCCGCCGCCTCGCCGAGCTGGGAGAGCCCGTCCCGCCGTTCGCCCCGGTGTCCTCGTGCGCCGACGTCGAGACCTTGGCCACCGAGCACGGCTGGCCCGTCGTGCTCAAGGCCGTCCGGGGCGGCTACGACGGCCGCGGGGTGTGGATGCTCGACTCGCCCGAGGAGACCGCCCGGACCGTCCCCGAGCTCCTCGAGGCCGGCACGCCGCTCATGGTCGAGCAGAAGGTGGCGCTGCGCCGCGAGCTGGCGGTGGTGCTCGCCCGCTCGCCGTTCGGGCAGGCGGCGGTGTACCCCACGGTGGAGACGGTGCAGGTCGACGGCATCTGCACCGAGGTCCTGGCGCCCGCGCCGGGGCTGTCCGAGGACGCCGCAGAGGCGGCCGAGGAGCTCGCGATCCGTGTGGCGGCCGCCCTGGGCGTGGTCGGGCTGCTCGCCGTGGAACTCTTCGAGACCCCCGACGGGCGGCTCCTGGTCAACGAGCTCGCGATGCGCCCCCACAATTCCGCGCACTGGTCGATGGACGGCGCCGTCACCGGCCAGTTCGAGCAGCACCTCCGCGCCGTACTGGACTATCCGCTGGGCTCGCCGGAGACCCTCCGCCCGGTGTGCGTGATGGCCAACGTGCTCGGTGGCGATCCTGTGCCGTCCATGAGCCCCGACGAGCGGCTGCACCACACCCTCGCGCGCTTCCCCGAGGCGCGCGTGCACCTCTACGGCAAGGCCGAGCGCGCCGGCCGCAAGATCGGGCACGTGAACATCACCGGGGACGACCTGGACGACGTGCGACGGCGGGCCCGTCTCGCGGCCGACCACCTCGCCACGGGCGTCTGGACCGACGGATGGAGCTCCCACTGATGTCCTCCAGCGAACTGGTACCGGGCCGGGCCGTCTCGACGCGCCCCGAGGACGACCAGGTGGCCGGGACCCGGCTGCCCCCGCTCGTGGGCATCGTCATGGGCAGTGACTCCGACTGGCCGACGATGCAGGCCGCGGCAGCGGCGCTCGACGAGTTCGGCGTGCCGTGGGAGGCGCGCGTCCTCTCCGCGCACCGGACCCCGCGGGCGATGCTCGAGTGGTCGGAGTCGGCTGCGGAGCGCGGCCTGCGCGTCGTCGTCGCCGGGGCGGGCGGTGCGGCGCATCTGCCGGGGATGGTCGCCGCGGCGACGGTGCTCCCGGTGATCGGCGTGCCGGTGCCGCTCAAGCACCTCGACGGGATGGACTCCCTCCTCTCGATCGTGCAGATGCCGGCCGGGGTGCCGGTGGCCACCGTGTCGATCGGGGGCGCCCGCAACGGCGGGCTGCTGGCCGTGCGCATCCTCGCCGCGGCCGACGCGGGCCTCGCCGCACGGATGGCCGACTTCCAGGCCGAGCTGCGCGCCTCCGTGGAGGGCAAGGACGAGGCCGTCCGCAAGCTCGGGCCCGCCGAGTCCTGACGACGACCCGTCCACCCGCTCACGGGCGTCGTCGTGCCGCCGTCGGCGGTCACGGTGCCGCACGGGCTCGTCGCCACCGACCCGTCGAGGCCCTGGTCGACCAGGTCGTCCACGAACCGGTCGAGCTCCTCGAGCGTCATTCCGCACGCCCGCTCCACGAGACACTCCTCGCCCTCGTCGTTGGGATGCAGCAGGTCGAGCGCCTCGCCCAGCACCGTCGCGGCCTCGGGGTCCAGCCGGCCGTCGAGCACCGCACGGGCGACCCGCGGCCACGCCAGCTCCGCGGCGAGCCCCACGACCATCCCGACCTGGTCCTGCTCCATGCCGCGGACCATAGAACCGACCCCCGACAGTCTCGGGTCCTCGTGATCGCGCCCGGGATAGGCTGGATGCGGTGGACCTGAGGATCTTCACCGAGCCCCAGCAGGGCGCCTTCTACGCAGATCTCCTCCGGGTGGCCCGAGCGGCCGAGGACGCGGGCTTCGACGCGTTCTTCCGCTCGGACCACTACCGGGCGATGGGCGGCGTCCCCGGGCAGCCCGGACCGACCGACGCCTGGACGACGCTCTCCGCGCTGGCCGTGCAGACCGAGCGCATCCGGCTGGGCACGCTCGTCACCTCCGCGACATTCCGGCTCCCCGGCCCGCTCGCGATCGCGGTGGCCCAGGCCGACCAGATGTCCGGGGGGCGCATCGAGCTCGGGCTCGGCGCCGGCTGGTACGAGGCCGAGCACACCGGCTACGGCATCCCGTTCCCGCCGCTGGGGGAGCGGTTCGCCCGCCTGACCGAGCAGCTCGAGATCGTCACCGGGCTGTGGGGCACCCCCGTGGGCGAGACGTACGACTTCACCGGCGACCACTACTCCCTCGTCGACTCACCCGCGCTCCCCAAACCGGCCCACCCGATCCCGGTGATCGTCGGCGGGATGGGCAAACGCCGCACCCCTCAGCTCGCCGCGCGGTTCGCGGCCGAGTTCAACATCCCGTTCGCCGCCCTCGACGACGCCGCACCCCAGTACGAGCGGGTCGCCGAGGCCTGCTCGGCGGCCGGCCGCGACCCCGCCGACCTCGTCCGGTCCGCGGCGCACCAGCTGGTGATCGGTCGCGACGACGCCGCCGTCGCCCGCCGGGCCGACGCCCTCGGGGCGGACCGCGAGAAGCTGCGGGACAACCCGCTCGCCGGCACGCCCGCCGAGATCGTGGACAAGCTCGGCCGGTGGCGCGAGCGGGCCGGCATCACCCGCGTCTACCTGCAGACCCTCGACCTCGCCGATCTCGACCAGCTCGAGATCGTGGCCGGCCAGGTGGCCCCGCAGCTGGCGTGACCTCCTCAGGCCAGCCGGGCCAGCGCGTCGTCGACGAGGGCGGTCGCCAGCGACGGCGTCAGGTCCCCGAGGAGCAGCGGTTCCTTGAGCCCGTTGGCCAGGGCGAACAGCTCGACGGCGAGCGCGCCCGGCTCGCGGCCACGCGCGAGCAGGCCCTCGTCCCGCGCGCTCGTGAGGTACCCGGCGAGGAGGGTGAGGAACTGGGTGTTGCGCTGCCGGTAGCGCGCGCGCAGGGCGTCGTCGCCCAGGGCGCGGATGAGGAAGGCGGCCCCGACGCGGGTGTCGACCACCGAGTCCTCGTGCAGGGGCATGACCTCCAGGAGCGCGTTCCGGGCGGCGGTGAGCGCGTCGGGCGCCGTCGCCACGGCGGCCTTCATCCGGCTCGTCACCCGGTCGATCAGGTGCTCGGCGGTGAAGTCGAGCAGGTCGTCGCGGGAGGCGAAGTAGTGCTGGACGCGGCCCTTGGACACCCCGGCCTCGGCCGCGACGCGGTTGAGGCTGACCGCCTCGAGCCCGTCGTAGGCCGCGATCCGCCAGAGCGCCTCGGCCATCTCGTCCCGGCGCTGCGCATGGTCGACGAGCTTGGGCACGGAGGCCTCCCGGGTGGGTCGTCGCGGAGCCGCGGACGCCGTTGCCGATCCGAGCGTACTGCTACGGGAGACAGGATGCGAGCACCGGCGGGCCGTGACGATCAGGAGACGGAGTCGACAACCGCGGACCGTAGGACGTCCTAGCACCTCGCGGTACCGTCAGGGCGACAGCGTTGCAGCGGGAGGAGTTCGCGGTGGACCCGGAGTTCGACGTCTACGACCTGGGCGAGGAGCGCGCCGCGCTGCGGGAGTCGGTCCGCGCGCTGTGCGAGAAGGAGATCGCGCCGTACGCGGCGGAGGTCGACTCCACGCCGCGGTTCCCGCAGGAGGCCCGCGACGCGCTGACGGCGGCCGGCTTCCAGGCGATCCACATCCCCGAGGCCTACCAGGGCGAGGGCGCCGACTCGATCATCGCCTGCATGGTCATCGAGGAGGTCGCGCGGGTCGACGCGTCGGCCTCGCTGATCCCTGCGGTGAACAAGCTCGGCTCGATGCCGATCATCCTGTCGGGCTCGGAGGAGCTCAAGCACAAGGTCCTGCCCAGCGTCGCCTCCGGCAAGTCGATGATCAGCTACGCGCTCTCCGAGCGCGAGGCCGGGTCGGACACCGTCTCGATGCGCACCCGCGCCCAGCAGGACGGCGACGACTGGGTCCTCAACGGCACGAAGGCCTGGATCACCAACGGCGGCGTCTCCGACTGGTACACCGTGATGGCCAAGACCGACCCCGACAAGGGTGCCAACGGCATCTCCGCGTTCGTCGTCCACAAGGACGACGAGGGGTTCAGCGTCGGGCCCAAGGAGCACAAGCTCGGCATCAAGGGCTCGCCCACCACTGAGATCCACTTCGAGAACTGCCGCATCCCTGGCGACCGGATCATCGGCGAGCCCGGCACCGGCCTGAAGACGGCGTTCGCGACCCTGGACCACACCCGCCCGACGATCGGCGCGCAGGCCGTCGGCATCGCCCAGGGCGCCCTCGACGCCGCCGTGGACTACGTCCGCGACCGCAAGCAGTTCGGCCGGGCGATCGCCGACAACCAGGGCGTGCAGTTCATGCTGGCCGACATGGCGATGAAGATCGAGGCGGCCCGCCACCTCGTCTACGTCGCGGCGGCGAAGGCCGAGCGGGGCGAGAAGAACATCGGGCTGATCGCGTCGGCCTCGAAGTGCTTCGCCTCGGACACCGCGATGGAGGTGACGACGGACGCCGTCCAGCTCTTCGGCGGCGCCGGCTACACCACCGACTTCCCGGTCGAGCGCATGATGCGCGACGCCAAGATCACCCAGATCTACGAGGGCACCAACCAGATCCAGCGCATGGTGATGGCCCGCCAGGTGCTCAAAGGCTGACGAGCGTCGCCTTCTCCACCTCGGCCTTGCGGTCCAGCGCCGCGGGGTCGGGGTGGCGCACCTGGACCAGGGAGCCCCCGGCGGCGAGCACCGCGAGCAGGCCGTCGACGAGGCCGGCTCGACGGTCCGGGCTGGCCAGGTCCAGCGGCCAGTCCGCGACCGACAGCACGCGCGACCCGGCGTCGTACCCCAGCTCAGCCGCCCGACGGCGGGCGGTCCCGACGACGTCGTCGACGGTCGCGTCGTCCAGGGCCGGCGCGCCGCCGGGCACCGGTGACGACGGCGCGAACACGTCGCCGTGCAGGCGGACCTCGCTCGCGTAATCCACGGCGTCGGCCGGCAGCTCCGCGAGCGGGCGCCCGAAGGCGTCCAGCGAGAACCCGACGACAAGGTCTGCCGCGCCCGCCGCGTCGAGGTGCTCGGCGTCGGCGAGGGCGACGTCGGCGCCCGCCGGGTCGGCGGTGACCACCGCCCCGTTCCACCAGGCGCCCAGCAGTGCCACCGCGGTCTGCCAGTGGGCGGGCAGGAGCACGGCCACCCGCATCCCCGGCTCGACGTCGCACTCGTCGCGCAGGAAGTTCGCGGTCTTGGCGATCCAGTTCGCCAGCGTCTCCCCGGAGAACTCGAGCCGCTCGCCGGTCGCGTCGTCGTAGAAGGTGATCAACGGGCGGCGGGGATCGGCGGCGAGGACGGGGGCGAGCAGCGCATCGGTGACGGTCATCGACCGACGAGCGTAGGCGGCCTCAGTTGACGCACGGGATCCCGTCGGCGGTGATCGGTGGCTGGGCGGGCGGCGGCGGCGCGGCGTCGGCCGAGTCGCCGGTCGGCTGGGTGATCACCGCACCCGGGCCCTTGTAGTCCGACGCCAGCAGCACGCGGACGGTGCCCGGGGGCACCGTCGCGTCGGTGCGGCTCGGCAGGCCCCCGAGCGTCTTCGAGACGACGCCGGCGGCCGCCTCGCTGCCCGGCGCGGACACCACGGCCGAATTGCCCGTGTGCTGCTCGGCGTTGCCCGAGGTCACGCGCGTGTAGCCCTGGGCGCCGAGGATCTGCACGACGCGGGCTGCTGCCCCCTCGGTGCCCGAGGCGTTGCGGACGTCGACCGGGATGTTCGCCGGCGGGGGACCGGTCGGTACCGCCGCCGGGGCCTGCTTCGGGCCGATGGCGTCGGCGACGAACTGCTGGACCTCCACGGGGTCGACCTTGAGGGCGTCGCCGGCCGAGGTGTTCTCCCCGCCCAGCGTCGGGATCGTCATGAAGGTGACGGCGCCACCGGAGACGCCCTGCATCTGCTGGGCGAGTCCGAGCAGGTCCCAGCCCTGGTCGAGGATCACCGACTGCTTCACCGCGTCGAGCAGGCGGGTCAGCGTCACCGGGTCGGCGAGGGTGCCCGCCGAGAGGATCTTGTGGGAGAGGCCGGCGAGGAAGGCCTGCTGGCGCCGGACCCGGTCGAGGTCGCCGAGCGGGAGCCCGTGGCGCTGGCGGACGAAGGCGAGCGCGTCCTTGCCCTGCACGGTCCGGGGGCCGGCGCCGAAGTGGGCGCCGGAGAAGTCGTCGTCGACGGCGTTCTTGAGGCAGACGTCGACGCCGCCGATGGCGTTGGTCAGGTTGTAGAACCCGAGCAGGTTGACCTCGGCGTAGTGGTCGACCCCGATGCCGGTGAGCTCCTGGACGGCGTCGATGAGGGCCTGCCGCCCGGCCTCGGAGGACTTGACGTCGACATCGGCGCCGTTGCGCTCGCCACCGGCCATGAGCTGCTGCGTCTCGGCGGCCTTGGCGCCCGGGTAGACCGAGTTCAGCTTGCCCTTGCCGCCGCCCGGGAGCGGGACGTAGCTGTCGCGGGGCAGCGAGAAGGCCACCGCGCGGCTGCCGTCGTTCGGCACCCGGACCAGCATCATCGTGTCGGTGTTGAGCTCGCCGTCCGCGGAGCCGGCGGCGAGTTGGTTGAGGACGTCGCGCGGCAGCGGGTTGCCCTGCGCGTCGGTCCGGCTGTCGGTCCCCACGAGCAGGATGTCGGTGGCCCCGTCGGCGGCGGTGCCCTTCTTCGACAGGGCACCCGAGCTCGCGAAGCTGCCCGAGAGGGCCGCCCACGCGGTGCCGCTGATCGTGAAGACCAGGGCGGAGGCGACGACGGCGTTGATGCGCAGCAGCCGGCGTCCGCCTCGTCCCGGTGGCTTCTCGGCGGGAGCGGCGGCCGGCGCCTTGGGGCGCGCGGGCGGCGGTCCGGGTCGCGCCGGGGCGCTGCGCCGGGGCGGCGGGGGAACGGGGGGCCCGTCCGGCCGGCGGCCGGACTTCGACGTCGGACGCGCCGGCGGCGCCGCACCGTCCCGCGGCCGGCCGTCGTCGCGGACGCGGCCGTCGTCGCGGACCCGGCCGTCGTCGCGGACCCGGCCCTCGTCCGACGGGGCCTCGCCGCGCAGCGGCGCGTCGTCGCGGAACCCGACGGTGCCGCGCCGGTCCCGGCCCTGGCCGGCCGGGCGCATCTCCTGCAGGTCGCCGCGACGCAGATTCGCCGAGGTGTTCGCCGGGCCGCCGGACGCGCCGCGCGGGGGGCCGGCCGCCGGGGGAGCGGGCGCCTCGGTGGGCCCGCGGCCGGCGGAGGGCCCGAACCGGCGGCCGGGATCGCCGCGGGGACGCCCGCGCTCGTCCTCCACGCAGCCTCCCTTCGCGATCTCGTCGGGCGGATCGGGTCAGTCGGGGTCGGGGTCGGTCGGGGTCGGTCGGTCTCGGTCGTCGGGTGGGCTCGACGTTCGGGTCGCGTGCGCCGCGGGGCACCCTCGCCGGGAGGCGTGCCCTCCTGGAGAGGACATCGTCGTCCGACACCCCAGCCTGGAGGGCAGGCTAGACGGCGCCCTGCGCTTTTCGTGCCCACCACCCGTTCGGACGGCTCACGGCGCGTCGGAGGATGACACACGCAGACGCGGGGTCCCGGAGCCGGGAGGAGCCCGCCGGGACCGTTCACGTCCCGGGGAGATCGGGACCGCCGCGACGCCCACGACAGGAGGGTCACGACGTGCGCTGGATGGTCACGGGAGCGGGTGGGGCGCTCGGCACGGACCTCGTGCGCCTGCTGCGGGAGCAGGACGAGCCGGTCACCGCGTACACCCGTCCCGAACTGGACATCACCGACGGCGACGCGGTCGAGCGCGCCGTCGGGGCGTGGGCGGCCGGGGAAGGGGACGAGCGCGCGGTGCTGCTCAACGCCGCCGCCTTCACCGCCGTCGATCTGGCCGAGACCGACCCGGAGGCGGCGCGTGCCGCCCACGCCGTCAACGCGGTCGCGCCCGGGCTGCTCGCCGCGGCGTGCGCGCGGCACGCGGCACGGATCGTGCACGTCTCCACCGACTACGTCTTCGACGGCGCGGGCCCGCGCGGCCGCACCGCCCCCGACGGCGGGGCGGCCGGCTACGAGCCCGACGACCCGACCGGCGCGGCCGGGGTCTACGGGCGCACCAAGGAGGAGGGCGAGCAGCGGGTCGGGGAGGCCGCGGCGGCCCACCACGTGGTGCGCACGGCGTGGGTCTACGGGGGGACCGGGGCCAACTTCGTCCGGACGATGGCCAGGCTGGCCGGGGAGCGCGAGACCCTCACCGTCGTCGACGACCAGTACGGCTCGCCGACGTGGTCCGCGGACCTCGCGGCCGGGCTGGTCGCCCTCGGACGCTCGGACGCGGCGCCCGGCACCCTTCATGCGACCGGCGGCGGGGTCACGACGTGGTGCGGCTTCGCCCGGGCGGTGTTCGACGAGCTCGGCGCCGACCCCGCCCGGGTGCAGGGCTGCACCACCGAGCAGTTCCCCCGTCCCGCGCCGCGTCCGGCCTGGTCGGTGCTCTCCCCGGCCTCGTGGACCGCCGCCGGCCTGCCCGCCCTCCGTCCGTGGCGGGAGGCGCTCGCGTCGGCCGTCCGGCGGCATCCGGACCTCCTCGGGCACACGCCGGCGGTGCGCTGAGGGGTAATCGTCAGACGCCGGACGGTCGGGCGGCGGGCACGGTGACCGTGGCCACCCGGCGCCCCCGGAATCCGGACCCGTCGAGGCGTGTCGCCGACGGGGCGTCACCTCCCGGCGACTCGCGCGTTGGTCCGGCATGGCGCTGGAGACGGTCCTGCTCGCACTCCTGGGTGTGGTCGCGGTCTGGCTGGTGGTCGACGCCGGCCGGGAGCGCCATCGGCTGAAGGCGCGCATGGACCGCGCCACCCGCCGCACGACCCTCGGCGACGGTCCGCTCGGCGTCTCCACCTCCCACCGCCGCTCCGGCGAGGGCCCGGCCACCGCGCCGCGCCCGGCCACGGCGAACACCGGCGGGGTCGGACCGGACTCGTGGCGGTACTGGCCGCTCGCGCTGCCCGCCAGCGACGAGGTCCGCCGCCGCGCCTGACGGGCCCCTCCGGCGGGGCGCGCGGCCCGCCCGGCGCCCTCTCCGCGAGGATGCACCGCATGACCGCGGCTCCTCACGGCAGCACCGGCGCCCTGCGCACCTACGGCGACGGACTCGCGGTCGTCGTCGTCACCTACTCCCCGGGCGACTCGCTCCCGACGTTCCTGGACTCGCTGTCGGTCGGGACCGACCGTCCCGTCCACGTGGTGCTCGCCGACAACGGGTCGGTCGACGGCGCGCCCGAGGCCGCCGCGGCCGCCGGGCGGGCCGACCTGCTGCGGATCGGCGAGAACCTCGGCTACGGGGCCGCCGCCAACCGCGCCGTCGCGGGGCTCGACGAGTCGATCGGGTGGGTGCTCGTCAGCAACCCCGACATCGTGCTCGGCCCGAAGTCGCTGGACACGCTGCTCGAGGCGGCGGCGCGGTGGCCGCGGGCGGGGTCGCTCGGCCCGCTCATCCACACCGACGACGAGGTCTACCCCTCCGCGCGGCTCCAGCCCTCGCTCGGACGCGGGGTGGGGCACGCGCTGTTCGGCGCGGTCTGGCCCGGCAACCCCTGGACGCGCTCCTACCGGCAGGAGGGCGTGGTCGAGGAGCGGACGGCGGGCTGGCTCTCCGGCTCGTGCGTGCTGCTGCGCCGCGAGGCGTGGGACTCGGTGGACGGGTTCGACCCGCGGTACTTCATGTACTTCGAGGACGTCGACCTCGGGGACCGACTCGGCCGGGCGGGGTGGCTCAACGTCTACGTCCCGGAGGCGACGGTGGTGCACACCGGCGGGCACGCCACCACCCGCGACGCCCCGACGTCGGCGCGGATGCTGCGCGAGCACCACCGCAGCGCCTACCGCTTCCTGGCCGACCGCTATCGGGGCCGGCGCTGGGCCCCGCTGCGGGCCGGGCTGCGGACGGCGCTGGCCGCGCGGGTGCGCTGGGCCACGCGCAAGGACTGATCAGCGTCGGCCGAAGAGCCGCTTCCACCACGGCACCCGGATGCCGACCGGCGGGGTGGTGGGCGTGTCGTCCGGCCCGGGGCCGCGCCGCTCGTGCCCGTTCGCCGGCGCGTTCTGCGCGGGGAACGGCGCCGTGCGCGGGCGGGAGGTGCGCACGGTGGGGGCGTCCTGGGGCACGGGGCGCATCAGCGTGGGGTCCGAGACCTCGACCGGTGTCGTCTCCGGCTCGCTCGGCCAGCCCCGACCCCGCCCGTCCCACGACGGATTCGGCCCGGGGCCCGCTCGGCGGCCGTCACCCGGGGGACGGGGTGCGGGGGCCGGGCGTCCCCGGTGACCCTGCGTCGGCATGGAGCCGTCGGGGTTCAGCGGAGTGGGGATCATCTGCGTCTGGGACGCGTCGAACGGTGACTCGGCGTTGTCGGGGGTCACGACCGTGCCGTTGCGTTGCTGCGCGCGGGCGATAGCCTGCTGAGCACGGTCCCAGGCGTTCGTCGGCTCCACCACGCTTCTCCTGCCCGATCTCGGTCGGAGTGGGCCCCGACGACGGAGGCCGTCCGGTCACGTGCCGAGGGAATCTCACAGTAGCGCCCGGACGCGACGGCGTCGTCACACCGGGCCCACACGATCATCAGGGAGGTCGGTCGTGGACACCACGGGGGGACGTGGCGAGGCCGGGACGCTGGACCGGACGGCGGCCGTCGTGCTCGTCGGCGGACAGGGGAGCAGGCTGCGGCCGCTGACCGCCTCGACGCCCAAACCGATGCTGCCGACGGCGGGGGTGCCGTTCATCGGGCACCTGCTCTCGCGGATCGCGGCGGCCGGGATCCGGCGGGTGGTGCTCGGCACCTCCTACCGCGCCGAGGTCTTCGCGGACTACCTCGGGGACGGCTCCGCCTTCGGCCTGCAGCTCGACTGTGTGCCCGAGCCCGAGCCGCTCGGCACCGGGGGCGGCATCCGGCACGCGGCGGACGCGCTCGAGGAGCACCACGACGAGGTCATGGTCTTCAACGGCGACATCCTCTCCGGGGTCGACCTGTCCGCCGTCGTCGACGAGCACCGCTCCGCGGGGGCCGACGCGACGCTGCACCTGGTCAAGGTCGCGGACCCGACCGCGTTCGGCTGCGTGCCCACCGACTCCTCCGGCCGGGTGCAGGCGTTCCTCGAGAAGACGCTCAACCCGCCGACGGACCAGGTCAACGCCGGCTGCTACGTGTTCCGCCGCGAGGTGGTCGACGCGATCCCGACCGGCCGCGCCGTCTCCGTCGAGCGCGAGACGTTCCCGGGCCTGCTGCGCTCCGGGGCACGGCTGCAGGGCCACGTGGAGTCGTCCTACTGGCTCGACCTCGGCACCCCGGCCGCCTTCGTCCGCGGCTGCGCCGACCTGGTGCAGGGGATCGCGCCGACCTCCGCCCTGCCGGGCTCCGTCGGGACGGCGCTGCTGCTGCCGGGGGCCAAGACGGCGGCGTCGGCGTCGCTCTCGGACGGCACGACGCTCGGCCGCGAGGTGGTGGTCGGCGACGGTTCGCGGATCATCGGGTCGGTGGTCATGGACGGCGCCCGGATCGGGGACAACGTCACCGTGACCCGCTCGGTCATCGGCCCGGGCGCGACGATCGGCGACGAGACCGTGGTGAGCGACGCGGTCGTCGGTGACGGCGTCTCGGTCGGCGCCGGGTGCGAGCTGCGTGAGGGCGTGCGGCTCTGGCCCGGCATCACCATCCCGGACGGCGGTCTGCGATTCTCGGGGAGTGCCTGAGGTCCAGCCCGTCGCGGAGGCACCTGCTTCGGCGCGGACCCGGCGGTGGGAGCCGGGCTTCGTCCTCGACGTCGCCGCCCTGATCGGTCCGCTGCGGCACGGCCGCGGCGACCCCACCTGCCGCGTCGACGAGGCCGGGGTCGTCTGGCGAGTCTGCTCGACGCCGGGCGGCCCGGCCACGACGCGCATCCGCCGCTCCCGCACCGAGGTGGTCGCCGACGCGTGGGGCGACGGCGCCGAGTGGGTGCTCGACGGCCTGCCCGCCCTGCTGGGCGCGGACGACGACGACGCCGGCTTCGTCGGGCACCACCCCGTCGTCGCGGAGGCGCGCCACCGCATGCCCGGCCTGCGGCTGGGGTCCTGTGGCGCGGTGTGGGACCAGTTGTTCGCGGCGATCCTCGAGCAGAAGGTCACCGGGATCGAGGCCCACCGTTCGTGGCGCGAGCTGTGCTGGCGGTTCGGCTCCGCCGCCCCCGGGCCGGCCCCGAAGGGCATGCGGGTCCCGCCGACCCCGCGCGACACCAAGGCCATCCCGGACTGGGAGTGGCACAAGGCCGGTGTGGACAGCGCCCGGCGTCGGGCGATCCTGGCGTCGGCGACGGTGGCCCACCGTCTGGAGAAGGCGGTCGAGCTGCGGGGGGTCGAGGGGCGCTCACTGCTGCGCAAGATCCCCGGCATCGGGGTGTGGACGGCCGCCGAGGTGGCCCAGCGCGCGTGGGGCGACCCGGACGCCGTCTCGGTCGGCGACTTCCACATCCCCTCGACCGTCGGGTACGCCCTCGTCGGCCGGAAGCTCGACGACGCCGGCATGCTCGAGGTCCTCGCCTGCTACGCACCGCAGCGCCAGCGCGCGGTCCGCTACATCGAGGCCTCTGGGTTCCGGCGCCCGCGGTTCGGGCCCCGCTACTCGCCCCGCGACTTCCGCGAGATGTAGGTGCGCGTGCCGGGCTCCAGCGGGTCCTGCTCCGGCGTGCCCTCGGTCTGTCCGACGACGAGGTCGGGGCGGCTCTCGACGGCGCGGCGGGCGCGGGCGCCGAGGCGGCGCTGCGTGGTCACCTCGAGGTGCTCGACGCGGTCCGGGAGCGCTGGCCGAGGCCCTGCATCACCACGCTGCCGGCACGGCCGCCTACGCCCGGGACGCGCTCGCGGCCGGCTGACCTCTCACCGTGCGTGCTGCGCGCACGGTTGCGGTGGCGCGAGTACGGGCTGCTGTCGAGGTGCGTGGCGCACACGGTCGGGGTGATCGCAGCACCGGGTTGCATGAGATGTGCATCGCGCACACGCTCACGGCGGCGAGGCGCCGGAGCGAGGGTGCGTGTCGCAAACGTTGCCGGGTGTCCGGGCCGCAGGGGTGTGTGTTGCGCGCACGCGCGCACGTGATGGGCGTCGGGACCGTGTTCGCCGCGCACGGGTGTTCCGGGAGCGGATACCGCCTCGGTCGGCTGTGCGCGCCCCACACACGGCTGCCGGGGCGGGCTGCTCGTCATCCTCGTGATCGTTCACACCGGTGCTCCGCGGGTTCACGCCGCCTCCGCCGGCCGTGCGCCTCGCACACGGATCACGGGTCTCCGGCGACCCGCTCAGCGCAGCAGCAGGGCCCGGCCGAAGGCGACGTCGTCGGGCAGCTCACCCAGTGGCCACCACCGCAGGTCCACCGACTCCTCGCTGCGCACCGCCCGGGCCCCCGCCGGAGCGCGGACGAGGTAGCGGACGTCGAGGTGGCGGGTCGGGACGCCGAGTGAGCAGGTCACCGGGTGCACGTCCAGGTGGACCGGCTCCTCCGAGATCGTCAGCCCCGCGATCCCCGACTCCTCGGCCGCCTCGCGCAGCGCGGCCCCCCGCAGCGTCGTGTCGGTCGGTTCGATGTGTCCGCCGAGCTGCAGCCACCGCCCGACCCTCGGGTGCAGCGTGAGCAGGGCGTGCTCGACGGCGTCGTCCACCACGAGCGCCGAGGCGGTGAGGTGCCCGGACGCGCAGGACCGGGAGCAGGCGTCGGGCCGGCCCGCGAGGTAGGCCAGGAGCGCCTCGCGGAGGGCGGCCTGCCCGGCGTCGGGGGCCTCCCAGGCGGCGAGGGTGGCCGTGGCGTCGGCGTGCACCGCTGCGGTCGGCTCCCTCACCGCTCCACCAGCCGGTCGTCGGCGACGACCTCCCCGCGCGTCGGGACGTCCGAGGCCGGGTGCCCGACGGCGACCGCCCCGAGCGGCTCCCACTCCGGCGGCAGCTCCAGCGCCGACCGGGCGACGTCCGCGGCGAAGATCGTCGACCCGACCCAGCACGAGCCGAGGCCCTCGGCGGCCAGCGCCACGAGCAGGCCCTGCACCGCCGCGCCCCCGGCCACCGTGAACATCGACCGCTCGCAGGCGGCGCGCTGCTCGTCGGGGTAGTCGTGCGCCCCGCCGTCGGGGCCGCGCACCAGGAAGGGCAGCACCAGCTCCGGGGCCGTGCGCAGCAGGTCACCCCGCGACATCCGCCGGGCGATCTGCTCCTCGGTGAAACCGTCGCCGGAGAGGTCGCGCCGCCACGCGTCGGCCAGGGCGTCCAGCAGCGCCGTCCGCCGCTCACGGTCCCGCACCCAGACGAAGCGCACCGGCCGCGAGTGGTGCGGGGCCGGCGCGGTGAGCCCGGCGGCCACTGCGCGGCGCACCGCCTCGGGGTCGACCGGGTCGGCGCCGAACGCCCGGACCGACCGCCGGGCCGGCACGGCCTCCCGCGCGCCCCGGGCGAGCGCCTCGGCGGTGCCGAGCCAGAACAGGTCCTCCTCGACGGGGCGCACCAGCTTGCCGGCCGAGCGCCCGGCCCCGATGAGGTGCCGCAGCCCGCGCACCACGGCCACCGGCACCCCGCCGAGCTTGCCCTTGACCAGGTCGGCCGCGGCGGCGACCTCATCGGCGACGGCGACCTCGGTGACCAGCAGTTCGTTGCCCTGCGCGTCGAGCGTGCCGCCATACCCGTGCAGCGCCACCAGCCCCGCCGAGCCGATCGCGGCGTCGGTCTGCCCGAGCCGCCAGCAGCGCCCCATGGTGTCGGTGACGACGACCGCGACCCGCACCCCGAGCGCCGCCGCGAGCCCCGCCCGCAGCGTCTCCGCCGAGCCGTCCGGGTCCTCGGGCAGCAGCGCGACCTCGTCGCCCGCCACGTTCGACCCGTCCACCCCGGCCGCCGCCTGCACGATCCCCAGGCGATTGGTGACGATCTTCGTGCGGCCCTTGGTCGCGAGCACCCGCACCGTCTCGCCGTCGATCAGCCGACGGCGGGCGGCGTCACGCTCCTCGGGGTCGCGGGGCACCGTCACGAGCCGGCCCTCGGCCTTGGACAGGATCTTGGAGGTGACGACGACGACGTCGCCGTCGGCCAGGGTGGGTGCCAGGGTGCGGGCGAGCGCAGCCGTGAGGTCGTCGCCGGGCCGGAACTCCGGGAGGCCCGGGATGCCCCACGCGGTGATCCCCTCGAGGGCCGCGTGGTCGCCTGCCTGCTCAGACACCGGCGAGACCCACCACGTCCAGCGCCTCGCGCACCATCGCCGCGGTGGCCTCGGCGTCGCTCATCAGCAGCGGGACCGAGCGGACCGCGACCCCGGGCACCTCGGCGGTGTCCCCGGAGTGCACGAGCCAGCCATCGAGCAGCCCGCCCTCCGAGCGCGCCCCGTAGTGCCGCGCGACGCCCTCGGCGGAGACTTCCACCCCGACCGCGGACAGGCACGCCTCGGCCATCCCGCGCACCGCGTGGCCGTCGATGATCGGGGAGATCCCGACGACGGGGCCGGGCGCCTGCGCGAGCGCGGCCCGCATCCCGGGCACGTCGACGATCGTCCCGATGCTCACCACCGGGTTGGAGGGGGCCAGCAGCACGACATCGGCGTCGGCGATCGCGGCGAGCGCCGCGGGGCAGGCGCTCGCCTGGTCCCGGCCCACGGAGGCGAATCCGTGGGCGACCGGCTCGGCGTGGTGGCGCACCCACCACTCCTGGAAGTGCACGGCGCGCCGCTCGCCGGTGTCGGGGTCGTCGATGACGACGTGGGTCTCGATGCGGTCGTCGCTCGCGGGGATGAGCGCGACCCCGGGCGCCCAGCGCCGGCAGACGGCCTCGGTGACCTGCGAGAGCGGGTAGCCGGCGCGCAGCATCCGGGTGCGCACGAGGTGGGTGGCGACGTCGCGGTCGCCCAGCCCGAACCACGTCGGGTCGGCCCCGTAGGCCTCGAGCTCGGCCTTCACCGACCACGTCTCGTCGGACCGCCCCCAGCCCTTGGCGGTGTCGATGCCGCCGCCGAGCGTGTACATGCACGTGTCGAGGTCGGGGCAGACCCGCAGCCCGTGCAACCAGATGTCGTCGCCGACGTTGACGACCGCGCGGATCTCCGCGTCCTCGCCCAGGGCGGCCAGCGCCCCTTGGAGGAACCGCGCGCCACCGACGCCCCCGACCAGAACCGTCACCTTCACACCGGTGATCGTGCCCCTGCCCCCCGACATCGTGCCGACCGAGGGGGAGAGGACGGTCGTCAGTGCTGCCAGAAGAAGAACAGCTCCTGGCCGGCGCCCGCCAGGGTGATGTCGCCGCCGACGGCGGCGTACACGAGCGACGCGAGCCCGAACAGCGCGCTCGCCACCGGGCGCAGGAGGATCAGCACCGCGAAGAGGGCCAGCGGAGCGTAGGGCGCGAAGCGCGACACCGCGAGGCGGGTGTGGTCGGACAGGTAGGGGTCGATGATGCCCCAGCCGTCGAGGCCCGGGATGGGCAGGATGTTGAGGATGAAGGCGAGGACCTGGATCAGCGCGAGGAACGAGATCCCGGCCCCGAGCAGCGGCGGCACGAGCGGCACGAGCAGCGCCAGCAGGAACGCGAGCACCAGGTTGGTCAGCGGGCCCGCCGCCGAGACCATGCTCGCCGCGACGCGCGAGCGCAGAGCGCCCCGCCGGATCCAGACCGCCCCGCCCGGCAGCGGGATGCCGCCGATGAGCAGGAACAGCATCGGGAGCACGAAGGTCAGCCCGATGTTGGCGTAGCGGCGGATGTCGAGGGTCAGGTAGCCGAGCCCGCGCACCGAGTGGTCGCCGCAGCGGTCGGCGACCAGCGCGTGCGCGAACTCGTGCAGGCACAGCGACACCGCCCAGCCCGCCAGGACCAGGATCACGATGCCCGCGGTGACGGCGATGCGGGTGCCGAGGAGCGTCAGGGCCCCACCGCCGGCCGTCACGAGGACGAGACCGAGGAAGATCGGACTGATCCGGGGGGAGCTCCGGGCGGAGAACACGCTGGCCACGAGACCAGTGTCCCAGGCCCGCGCTAGCCTTTCTGCCACGCTGCGTCATCCAAGGGCCCATCACGCTCACCGCACGTGACGACCGTCCGTCGCGACATGCGGCCAGCCGAGTGGCTCGGCTTGACCCACATGGAACGACACCGCTGTAATTCACGGCGAGGTACACGCCGGTGCGGGGCCGGCGCTCCGCCAGCTGGGGAGTGCTAGCGGTGAGGGAGGCCGTGTGAACGGTGCGGAGAGCGGGTCGGTGGTGCTGGGTTCGATCGGGTCGGTGGGTCCAGTCGGACCAGGTGCGTCCAAGGACGTCCTCGGGGAGCTGATGGCCCTCGCAGGCGAGGAGGAACAGGAGTGGCAGGAGCGCGCCCTGTGCGCGCAGACCGATCCCGAGGCGTTCTTCCCGGAGAAGGGCGGATCGACCCGGGAGGCCAAGCAGATCTGCAACAGCTGCGAGGTCCGGTCGGAGTGCCTGGAGTACGCGCTGGGGCACGACGAGCGGTTCGGCATCTGGGGCGGACTCTCCGAGAGGGAGCGCCGCCGTCTCAAGCGTCGCGTCGTCTAGGCGGGCGGCCGCTCTCGTCGGTCCCCCGGGGCTCGCGGCCACTCCCCTGACGGTCGTCCGCGACCGCCCTTCTACCCTCGACGTCGCCCGGCCCCGGCCGGGGAGGTGACGGCGCGACGGGGAGGGGCGGACGGTTGGCACCGACGGCGCCCGTTCTGGCCGTGCTGGTCTGTCACGACGGCGAGGCCTGGCTGCCCGAGACGCTGGGCGCGCTCGGCCGGCTCACGGTGGCGCCGCGCCGGGTGATCGCGGTCGACACCGGCTCCGCGGACTCCACCCCTGACCTGCTGCGCTCGACCAATACCGTCGACGTCGTCCTCGACCTGCCCCGCGACACCCCGTTCGGCACCGCGGTGGCGGCCGCCGTCGCGGACGCGGACCGGAGGTGGGGCCGGTCCGGGGACCGCAGCTCCGGCGACTGGCTGTGGGTCCTGCACGACGACGCCGCTCCCGAGCCCTCCTGCCTCGACGTGCTGCTCTCCGTCGCCGAGGCCTCGCCCGCGGCGGCGATGCTCGGGCCCCTGCAGCTCGACCGCGACGACCCGCGCCTCGTCGTCGAGGCCGGCCTGTCGACCGACGCCTCCGGGCACCGCCAGACCGGCATCGGCTCCGACGAGCTCGACCTCGGGCAGTTCGCCACCAACTCCGAGGTCCTCGCGGTGGGGTCGGCGGGCGCGCTGATCCGCCGCCG
Source organism: Actinomycetospora sp. (assembly GCF_036497585.1). GTDB lineage: Bacteria > Actinomycetota > Actinomycetes > Mycobacteriales > Pseudonocardiaceae > Actinomycetospora. The sequence goes on from NZ_DASXJD010000164.1 coordinate 48,512, forward strand.
CGAGTGGGACGCCCTCGGCGGCTACGACTCCGGGTTCGGCCTGCTGCGCGAGGACGTCGACCTCGGCTGGCGGATCAACCGCGCCGGCGGCCTCGTCCTGTGCGTGCCCTCGGCCCGGCTGCACCACGCCCGCGCGATCACCACCGGCGCCCGGGCCCTCGACGCCGCCGGGTGCGACGGCGGCCGTCGCACCGTCGACCGGCGCAACGGGCAGTGGACGGTGCTGGCCAACTGCTCCGAGCCGGCGTTCGTCCTCGGGCTGCTCCGCCTGCCGGTGCTCGCGGTGCTGCGCGCGCTCGGGTTCCTGCTGCTGCGCCGCCCCACCGCGTCGTCGGCCGAGCTCGGCGCGATGGGCCGCGTCCTGGCCGACCTCTCCGACCTGCGCGAGGCGCGCCGCCGCCGGCTGCACGCCGCCGGGGCCGCGGTCCCCCGGGGGATGCGCGGCCTGCTGACCAGCCGCATGACCCGCCTGCGCAACGCCGTGCAGGGCGGCCTCGCCCGCGTGGTGCGCTCCCGGGTCCGTGACGAGCTCGTCCTCGGGCGGCTCCCGGAGTGGGCCGACCGCCCGGCCCGCCCCGCGCCGGCCTCCTCCCTCGCCGTCGACGATGCGCCCGGCGAGGGGGCGCTGCTTGTCGGGCAGGGCGCCCTCCCCGCGGGCGCCGCCGCGCCGAAGCGCCTCACCCGCCGCAAGGCCGGCCTGCGCCGGCCCGGCGAGTCGGTCGGGGTCACGCTGGCCGCGAGCCGGTCGGGCGCCGACGACGCCGGGGTCACCGAGCTCATCGGATCCCCGGACGCCGAGACGGCGTTCGTCGGCATCGCGGGGCCCCGCAGCGGCACCGGCGCGGCGCCCGGCCAGGGCGCGGAGCGCTGGGCCGCTGACGACGAGCAGCTCGTCGTCGTCCCGGTCACCACCGGTCGGGTGCTGCGCGAGCTCCTGCTCGCGCCGCCGCTGCTCATGGTGCTCGCGCTGACCGTGGTGTCCCTGGTGGTCAACCGGTCCCGGCTCGGGCTGGACCTCGCCGGCGGACGGATCCGGACGCTGCCCGGGCTGGGCGCGCTGTGGAGCTCCTACCTCGCCGACTGGCACCCGGTCGCAGGCGGCACCGCCGCGCCCGCCTCGGCCGCGCTCGCCGTCGTCGGGGTCCTCGGCGGGATCCTGTGGCCGGTCGCCGGGTCTGCCGGACCCGCGGCCGCGGTGTCGCTGCTGCTCCTCGCCGCGCTGCCGCTCGCGGGACTGTCCGCCTACCTCGCGACCCGCGGGATCCGGGTCGGCCGGATGCTGCGCGCGGCCGCGGCCGCGGTGTACGCGCTGCTGGGCATCGCCGGCGCGGCCGTCGCGCAGGGCCGGCTCGACGGGGTCGTCGCGGTCGTCCTGCTCCCGATGGTCCTCGCCGGTGTGACGGCCGTGCTGCGCGGCAGCCGTGTGGAGGGCAGGCGCGCCTCGTGGTGGAGCGCCGCCGCCGGCACGGTGCTGCTGCTCGCGGTCGTCTCCGCGTTCGCGCCCCTGGTCCACGTGCTCGTGCTGGTCGTCGTGGTGGTCGGGTTCGTCCTCGTGCCCGCGCCGCCGGGGGCCTCGGGACGGCGGGCGATCGCGCTCGGCGTCGTCGTCGTGCTGCCGGTCCTGCTGCTCCTGCCGTGGCCCTCGACGCTGCTGCGCGCCCCGCAGATCCTCGTGCACGGCACCGGCTCCCCGGTGCGCGAGCAGTTCGCCGGCGTGCTCGACGTGCTCTCGCTCGACCCCGGCGGCCCCGGCTCGCTGCCGGTGATCGGGCTGCTGGTGTTCGTGGGCGCCGTCGGCGGGGCCTTGCTCGCGCCGCGGCGCAGCATGGTGCCGGGCCTCGCGATCACCGTGCTCGGCGTCGTCGCGGCCGGCGTCGTCGGGACGGTGTCGCTCCCGCCGCTCTCCGGCGGCGACCCCCGCCCGGGCTGGACCGGCCCGGCGCTGGCGTTCGCCGCCTGCGGCACGCTGTGGACCCTGCTCGCGCTCGTCGCCGAGGCCCGCGGGACGCCGCTGGGCACGCTGGTGACGGGGCGGTCGGGGCCCCGCCACCGGCCCGCCCCGCGCCGCCGCGGCGACTCCGAGATCGACCTCGGCCCCGACGGCGTGCTCGCGCGCGTCGGCGGCGGGACGGCCTCGGCGGCCTCCCGGGTGGGGACGGCGCTGGGGTCCCGGCTGCGCACCCGGACCAGCGCGGCCGGCACGGGCGGGCGCCGCGTCCGGGGGGCCGCGGTGCCGGTGGCGGCGACGCTGGCCCTCGCGCTCGCGGCGGCCGGGGTGCTGCTCGGCTCCGGCGGGTCGCTCGTCGCTGCGCCCGCGGCCTCCCTCGACCCGACGTTCGCCGGGCGGCTCGCCGCCGCCGGGGCGAACGTCGTCGCCGTCGGGCTCACCCGGCTGCCCGACGGGCCCGGCTACTCGCTGGACACCGACCGCACCCGCCGGGCGGGCCCCGACCTCCCGCGCTACGGCGACGACGACCTCGCCCCGGTCGGCGCGGCCCCGGCCCGCCTGACCCGCGACGTCACCGCGCTGCTCTCCGGCGACCCGGCGAAGGTCCAGGCCGGGGCGGCCGAGCTCGCCACCGCAGGGACGGCCGCCGTCGTGCTGCCCGACCGGACCGTCGCCGACAACGCCCGGCAGGCCTCGGGCTCGCTGCTCACTGCGGCGCCCGAGACCCGCGACGGCCGCCCGGTGCTGGCGATCGGGCTGCCCGCGGCGGGCGCCGTGCTGCTCGAGCCCCCGGTCTCCGACGACGCCACCGACGCCAAGGCCGCCCCGCAGCGCCCGACGGGCATCACCCCGCTGCCGGGGACGCCGCCCTCGGTGGGCGTCCAGGTCTCGACGGGCGCCAACCGGCGGCTCGTCGTCCTCGCCGCCGAGAACGAGTCCGGGTGGAGCGCGACGGTCGGGGGCAACGCGGCGCCGATCGTCCCGGCGTGGGGGCACCTCGTGGGGGTGGCGGTGCCGTCCTCCGGCGGGCCGGTGGTGGTCTCCCGCGACGGCACCCTCCGCGACCTGCTCCTGCTCTTCCAGCTCGCCCTCGTGCTGTTCACGGCGGTCTCGGCGCTGCCCTCGCGCACGCGTCTCGACTGATACCGGCCGGAGTGTCGGACCCCGCGTCTAGCGTCCGCGGTGTGATCGACCACTTCGGATTCCCGGTCGCCGACGTCGACGCCTCCGTCGCGGCCTACCTGCGTGTGTTCGCGCCCCTCGGGCTCCGAGAGGCCATGCGCATCCCGCACGAGGGCAGTGCCGTCGTCGGGCTCGCCGGCCCCGACGGCATCCCACAGTTCTGGCTCACGCCGGGCGGCGCCCTGGGCAAGGAGCTGCACGTCGCGTTCCGCGCGCCCGACCGGCCCGCGGTCGACGCGGTGCACGCGGCCGCCCTCGAGGCCGGGGCGGAGGTGCTGCACGCCCCGCGGGAGTGGGCGGAGTACCACCCGGGCTACTACGCGGTCTTCCTCCGGGATCCGGACGGGCACAACGTCGAGGCCGTGAACCACGGCTTCTAGGGCGGGCTACTCCTCGCCGTCGACGGTGTCCGGCTCCACCCCGAGGTACTCGGCCACCTGCTCGACGAGCACGTCGTGCAGCAGGTCCGCGAGGTCCTCGCCGTCGAGCGCGCGCGCCTCGAGCGGGCGGCGGTAGAGCACGATCCGGGCGCGCGTCGGGGCGCCCCGCCGGTCGACGCCCGCCGGCACGAGGCGCGCCAGCGGGATCTCGCCGTCGCCCACCACGCCGTCGTCGTCCGGGGCGGCCTCGCCGACGTCGGGCACGTCGTCGACCGCGACGTCGAGGTCCTCGAGCTCCGCGCCCCAGCGGTCCTCGATCGGCTCGAGGGCCTCGAGCACGACCGCGTCGAACCGCTCGGCGCGAGTGCGGGCCGCGGGGGAGCCGGCCGGGTAGAGCGGGGCGCGCATCCCACGGCCGCGCCGGTCCCGGCGGCGCCGCGGGCGACGGGGCACCACGCCCCGCGCCGGGCTGCGCTCCGACCGGTCGGGCTCCCGAGGGCCGGTCCGCGTCCCACCTCTCGCCACGGCGAGCGAGCCTACGCCGCTCGCGGGTGGGGGAGGCACCGTGGCAGCAACGGCACGATGCTGGCGTCCGACGCCAGGACGGCGCCGTTCACTCGTCGCCGGGGGCCGCGCCCCGTGGCAGCAACGGCACGATGCTGGCGTCCGACGCCAGGACGGCGCCGCTCACTCGTCGCCCGAGCCCGACCCCGACCCCGAGGCGACGCCCCCGTGACCAGCCGGTGACGAGCGACCCCCCGACGCGCCGAGCGCGCCTGCCCGGCGGTGTGCCGGACGGGGACTATCGTCCTGCGTCGTGCGAGGAGTGCGGAAGTGCTCACGGACCGGGTGCGGCCGGGCGGCCGTCGCCACGTTGACGTACGTCTACTCCGATTCGACGGCCGTCGTGGGTCCGTTGGCCACCAGTGCGGAGCCGCACTCCTATGACCTCTGTGAGCACCACGCCCTGCGCCTGACCGCCCCCCGCGGGTGGGAGGTCGTGCGCTACGAGGGCGACTTCCCCTCCGAGCCCTCCGCCGACGACCTCACCGCGCTCGCGGAGGCCGTCCGCGAGGCCGGGCGGGCCGAACCGCCGAGCGAGGCCGTGGGCTCCACCGGCCCATTCGGCGCGGTCGCGGGCACCGGTCGGCGGGGGCACCTGCGGGTGCTGCCCGACCCTTCCGGTCCCTGACGCCGGCGGCGCCCGGATCCCACCCGACCGCCCACCCCATCGGGTGCCCGCCGACCCACGCGGTGTCGGGCCCGGCCGATACGCTGGCCGACGTGAGCAGCACCGAGACCGCCGACGCCGCGCGCGCCCGCGTGGTGAGCGAGACGATCAAGGCCTACGACATCCGTGGCCTGGTCGGTGAGCAGCTCGACGCCGCCTTCGTCCGCGACGTGGGCGCCGCGTTCGCCCAGCTGCTGATCGGCGAGCAGGGCGGGGTGCCGGAGAACGGCGTCGTCGTCGGGTACGACATGCGGGAGTCCTCCCCGGAGCTCGCGGACGCGTTCGCCGAGGGCGTGACCGGCCAGGGCGTCGACGTCACGAAGATCGGCCTGGCCAGCACCGACGAGCTCTACTACGCCTCCGGCGCGCTCGACGCGCCCGGTGCCATGTTCACCGCCAGCCACAACCCCGCGCGCTACAACGGCATCAAGCTCTGCCGCGCGGGCGCGAGCCCCGTCGGGCAGGACACCGGGCTCGACGAGATCGCCTCGCTGCTCGACCAGGGGCCGGGCGCGGCCTCCGGCGCCGAGCCGGCCGCGCGGCCGGGCACGGTGCGCGAGCGCGACGTCCTCGAGGACTACGCGGCCTATCTGCGCGGGTTGGTCGACCTGTCCGGGCTCCGGTCGATGTCGGTGGTGGTGGACGCCGCCAACGGCATGGCCGGCCACACCGTGCCCGCGGTGCTCGGTCCACTGCCGATCGAGGTCTACCCGCTCTACTTCGAGCTGGACGGCAGCTTCCCGAACCACGAGGCCAACCCGCTGGACCCGGACAACCTCGTCGACCTGCAGCGCGAGGTGTCCACCCTCGGGCGCGTCGACGCGGGGCTCGCCTTCGACGGGGACGCCGACCGCGTGTTCCTCGTCGACGAGCTGGGCCAGGCGGTGAGCCCGAGCGCGATCACGGCGCTGGTCGCCAGCCGCGAGCTGGCCAAGGAGCCCGGCGGGACGGTGATCCACAACCTGATCACCTCGCGCGCCGTCCCCGAGATCATCACCGAGGCCGGCGGCACCCCGGTGCGCTCCCGGGTGGGCCACTCGTTCATCAAGGCGACGATGGCGCAGACCGGCGCGATCTTCGGCGGCGAGCACTCCGCGCACTACTACTTCCGCGATTTCTTCCGGGCCGACTCCGGGATGCTCGCCGCGCTGCACGTGCTGGCCGCGCTCGGCGAGCAGGACAAGCCGCTGTCCGAGCTCATGGCGCAGTACTCGCGCTACGCCGCGTCCGGCGAGGTGAACTCCGAGGTGGCCGACCCGCAGGCCAAGATCGCCGAGGTCGAGCAGCTCTACGGCGACCGGGACGACGTCACCACCGACACCCTCGACGGGCTCACCGTCTCGTTCGAGAACGGCGACTGGTTCAACCTGCGCCCCTCGAACACCGAGCCGCTGCTGCGCCTGAACGTCGAGGCGTCCGACGACGCCGCCGTGGCCGCGCTGCGCGACGAGGTCCTCGCGGTGGTGCGCGGGTGAGCGCCGGAGCCGGCCCGCTGGGCCTCGACCCGGTCCTCCTGGAGATCCTCGCCTGCCCGGCGCCCGACCACGGCGAGCTGCGCCCCGGCACCCCGGACGACCCGGCGGCCGCCGCCCTGACCTGCCAGAGCTGTGGGCGGCGCTTCCCGGTGACCGACGGGATCCCGGTCCTCCTGCTCTCCGAGGCCACCGGCGGGCCGGACGACGACGCCGCGGCGCCCGCGGACGGGTGAGCACCGTGCTCGACGAGGCACTGCTCGAGGACACCGGCCGGCTGCTCGACACCGACCGGTCCGGACTGCTGCGCGCGGCGGCCACCGCCGGGGCCCAGGTCCGCGCGACGTGGGCGGCCGCCGTCGAGATCGGCGTGGGGGCCGGCGGCGCCCTCGACGGGCTCCGCCCCCGGGCGCTGGTGCTGCTCGCGCGGCCCGGCACCGAGCACGCCGCGGCACGGCTGGTCGCCGCACTCCTCGCCCCGACGTGCCCGTGCCCCGTCGTCGTCACCGAGGTGGCGCCGCCGTGGCTGGGTCCGCTCGACGTCGTGGTCGTCTCCCACCGCGGCTCCGACCAGGACCCGGCCGACGCCCAGGTGGCCGAGGCGGTCGACCGCGCGGTCCGGCGCAGCGCCCACGTCGTGCTGACCGGGCCGGCCGACGGCCCCGCCCCGGCGGCCGCCGCCGGGCGCGCCATGCAGGTGGTGCCGCGCATCCCGGGGCTCGAGGGCCTCTCCACCGCGACGGATCTCGCGGCCACGTTCGCCACCACCCGGGCACTGGGCCTGCTCGACGTCGACGGTGAGGCCCTCGCCGACCGCCTCGACGACGAGGCCGAGCGCAGCGGCCCGCGCCACGAGGCGTTCGTGGCGCCCGCGAAGGCGCTCGCGCTGCGGTTCGCCGAGCACACCCCGCTGCTGTGGGGCACCGACCCCGTCGCAACGGGCCTCGCGGAGTACGGCGCCGTCGTCCTCGCGGCGCACGCCGGGGTCGTCGCCCACGCCGGACCGGTGTCCGGCGCGGTGGCGGTGCCCGCGCTGGCCGCCCGGCTGGAGTCGGGCGCGGCCGAGGACTCGATCTTCGCCGACCCGTTCGACGACCCCGGCGGCGGCCCCCCGCCCCGCCTCGTCGTCGTGACCGTCCGGGAGGACCTGGCCACCCGCCGGCTGGCCGAGGACGCCGCCCGCCGATGGCCCGCCGCGGACACCCTCGAGATCGACCACCTCGAGCTGGCCGGTGACACCCCGGGGCACGACGCCGTGCGGTCCGCCGTGCTCGCGCTGCGCCTGGACCTCGCGGCGCTCTACCTGGGCCTCGCGACCGGCACGGCGGGCGCCGACCCGGCCGAGGGCGCCCGGCCCGGCGTCGGCTCCGGCTGACCCTGGTCCCGCGCACACCCGTCGCGGCCGGCACCGCCGACCGACGGCCGTCACCAGCGATGTGAGGGGGAGACGTGGAACTGCTCGAGGGGACGGTGCGGCCCTACGCGTGGGGCTCGCGCACCCACATCGCGGGGCTGCTCGGCGAGCCCGTCCCGTCACCCCACCCGCAGGCCGAGCTCTGGCTCGGCGCCCACCACGACGCCCCGTCCCGGCTCGTCGAGCACGGCAGCGGCCGCACGCTCCTCGACGCCCTCGCCGACGACCCGGACGGCACCTTCGGCGTCGCCCGCGCCGGGCGCTGGCAGGGCCGCCTGCCGTTCCTGCTCAAGGTCCTCGCCGCCGAGGAGCCGCTGAGCCTGCAGACCCACCCCTCCGCCGAGCAGGCCGCCGCCGGCTTCGCCCGTGAGGAGGCCTCCGGGGTGCCGCAGAGCGCCCCCGAGCGCAACTACCGCGACCCGCTGCCGAAGCCGGAGATCCTCTGCCCGCTGGAGGAGTTCCACGCGCTCGCCGGCTTCCGGGACGCCCTGGTGACGGTCCGGCTGCTGCGTGCCCTCGACGTCGACCAGCTCGTCCACCACACCGAGCTGCTCGCCGCCCAGCCGGGCCCGGAGGGCCTGCGGGCGCTGTTCACCACCTGGATCACCCTGCCGCAGCGCAAGGTCGACGAGCTCGTGCCGGCGCTGCTCGACGGGTGCGTGCGGCTCGCCAAGACCCCGGGCTCCCCGGGCGCGCCCGGCGGGGAGTTCGAGCGCGAGGTCCGGACCCTGCTGGACCTCGGGGAGCGCTACCCGGGCGACGCGGGGGTGCTCGCCGCGCTGCTGCTCAACCGCGTGGTGCTCGCCGAGGGCGAGTGCCTCTTCCAGCGGGCCGGGTCGCCGCACGCCTACCTGTCCGGGTGCGGCATCGAGCTGATGGCGAACTCCGACAACGTGCTGCGGGCGGGGCTCACGCCCAAGCACGTCGACGTCCCGGAGCTGCTGCGCATCCTCGACTTCCGGTGCGGGCCGCCGCCGTTGATCCGCCCGCGCGTCGACGGGCCGCGCGCGGTGTTCACCTCGCCCAGCGAGCACTTCCGGCTCGTGCGCCTGGACCTGGGTCCCGACGACGGCCCGGTCGAGCTCGGCATCGACGGCCCGCGGATCGTGCTGGTGCTGCGCGGCGACGCGGCGCTGCGCGCCGAGAACGGCCGTTCGGTGGCGCTGGCGCGGGGCCGGGCGGTGTGGGCACCGGCCACCGACGGGACGGTGACGGTCGAGGCCGGCCGGGGGCGCGCGCTGGTCTTCGCGGCGGGCGACGGCTGGCCCGGGGGCGGGGAGGGCGGCACCGACCTCCTGCCCGACTAGATTGCCGCGGACCGGGTCGCAGGTGCCCGGTTCGTCCCCGCCGGCCGCAGGAGGTCCCGTGTCCGCATCCGGAGGCTCGAGGGCGATCATCGCCGCGCTGGCCGCGAACGCGGGGATCGCGCTGGCGAAGTTCGTCGGCTTCGCGATCACGGGCTCGTCGTCGATGCTCGCCGAGGGCGTGCACTCGGTCGCGGACACCGCCAACCAGGGCCTGCTGCTCTTCGGTCGCCGGCGGGCCTCGCGGGCCGCGACCCCCGAGCACCCCTTCGGCTACGGGCGGGACCGCTTCTTCTACTCGTTCGTCGTCGCGCTGCTGCTCTTCACCCTCGGCTCGGCGTTCGCGATCTACGAGGGCGTGCACAAGCTCGCGGCGCCGGAGGAGCTGGAGAACCCGCTCGTCGCGATCGTCATCCTCCTCGTGGCGGTCGCACTCGAGGGCTACAGCTTCCGGACGGCGGTCCACGAGTCCCGCGGGCTCAAGGGCGGCGCCACCTGGTGGGGCTTCATCCGGCAGTCGGTCAACCCGGAGCTGCCGGTGGTGCTGCTGGAGGACACCGGGGCGCTGGTCGGCCTGGTGTTCGCCCTCGCCGGCGTCGGACTGACCATGGCTACCGGCGACCCGGTGTGGGACGCGATCGGCACCGTCGCGATCGGCGTCCTGCTCGGGGTGATCGCGGTGATCCTCATCGTGGAGACCAAGAGCCTGCTCATCGGGGAGGGGGCGCGGGCGCCGCTGCGCGCCACGATCTCCTCGTCGCTGGTGGGCGGCCCGGTCGAGCGGGTCATCCACCTGCGCACCCAGTACCTCGGGCCCGAGGAGCTGCTCGTCGCGGCGAAGATCGCGGTGCCCGCGAGCCTGCCGACCGGGGACGTCGCTGCGGCGATCGACGCGGCCGAGGCGCGGCTGCGCGAAGCCGTCCCCGAGGCGCGCCTGGTCTACCTCGAGCCCGACCTGGACCGCACCGGCTCCGACGACGGCCTGGACCCCGCGCTCGATCCGAGGTCCTGAACCGCCCGCAGGACGCAGCAGTCCGGCGTCACCCTCAGTATGGTCCCGGTCACCGCATAGAGCGGCTTCGCCTACTCACGCCGCAGGCCCGTGCTCGGCCGCCGCGAGCGCGGCGAGGAGGCGAGCGTCGCGGCCTCCACGCGGAGCTGAGCCGGTCCCGCCCGGCCCCCGACGACGGGGGCCGGGCCGGGGGCACGACCTACCCGACGAACTTCGCGCGCAGCGTCTTCTTCGAGAACTTGCCGGTCGAGGTCTTGGGCACCTCGTCGATGAACTCGACGTCGTCGGGGACCTGCCACTTGGCCACCCGCGTGAGGAGGTACTCCCGCACCTGCTCGGCGGTCAGCGAGCTGCCGTCCCGCACCACCACGCAGGCCAGCGGCCGCTCCGACCACTTCTCGTCCGGGATCGCGATGACGGCGGCCTCGGCGACCTCGGGCATCGCCATGATCTCGTTCTCCAGGTCGACCGAGGAGATCCACTCCCCGCCGGACTTCACGAGGTCCTTCGTCCGGTCGACGAGCTTGACGTAGCCGTTCCGGTCGATCACCGCGACGTCGCCGGTGCGCAGCCAGCCGTCGGCGGTGAACTGCTTCCCGCCGTCCTCGTTGAGGTAGTACGAGTCGGCGATCCACGGCCCCGAGGCCTGCAGCTCCCCGGAGGAGACCCCGTCCCAGGGCTGGATCTCGCCGGTGTCGGGGTCGGCGAGGCGCAGGTCCACCAGCGGGGCCGGCTGGCCCGCCGTCGCGCGGACGTCGGCGATCTCGTCATCGGAGCACCCGTCGTGGATCGAGCGCAGCATGCCCGTCGTCGCGATCGGGCTGGTCTCCGTCATGCCCCAGGCCTGGGTGATGGGCAGCCCGATCTTCTTCCGCCAGGCCTCGGAGAGCGAGCGCGGCACCGCGGACCCGCCGCACAGCAGCAGGCGCAGGCGCGGGACGTCCTCCGGCCCCGAGAGCTCGGGCAGCACGCCCATCCAGATCGTCGGGACGGCGCCGGTGAACGTGACGTCGTGGTCGCGCAGCATCCCGGCGATCGCCTTGGGCACCATGTTCGGGCCCGGCATCACCATCGACGCGCCGGCGAAGACCGCGGCGTAGGGGAGGCCCCAGGCGTTCGCGTGGAACATCGGCACGACCGGGAGCACGACGTCGCGCTCCACCAGCCCCGCGACGTCGGCGATGAGCACCGCGATCGAGTGGAGCACGGCCGAGCGGTGGGAGTAGACGACGCCCTTGGGGTTTCCGGTGGTGCCGGACGTGTAGCACATGGCCGCGGCCCGGTTCTCGTCGTCGACGACGAAGCGGCCGGCGAACGGTTCCACCGAGGCGAGCAGCTCCGCGTGGTCGACGATGCGCTCGTCCTCGGGCACCGGCGTGTCCGAGCCGTCGTCGATGACGACGAACTTGCGGACGTGCGGCATCTGGTCCGCGAGCGGCCAGAGCTGGCCGAACAGCGAGCGGTCGACGAACACGACGTCGTCGTCGGCGTGGTTGACGATGTAGACGAGCTGCTCGGCGAAGAGCCGGATGTTCAGGGTGTGCAGCACCCGCCCGCTGCACGGCACCGCGAAGTACAGCTCGAGGTGGGTGGGGGTGTTCCAGCAGAACGTCCCCACCCGCGCGTCGTGCGCGATCTCCAGCGCGTCGAGCGCGGCGGCCGTGCGGCGCACCCGCGCGGCCCAGTCAGCGTAGGTCGTCGTGGTGACGGTGCCCCCCACCCCGACCCCGGTGAGCGTCTTGTGTCCGAAGAGCTGCTCGGCGCGGTGGAACACGTGGGGCAGCGCAAGGGGTGTGGTCTGCATCTGTCCGAGCACGGCGGGGGCCTCCTGGGCGCTCACGGGGGCGGGAGCGCCGAGACTACGGCTCGGAGTGGCCCCGGTCATACCGTCCGGGTGGTGCCGGTCATAGCGTGCGCGCACCGACCGGGCGGCGACCTGCGCCGGGGCGCGCCGCGCCCCGGCGGCGGCGTGCGCGCCGTCTTGACCACCCCGGTGGCCTGTGTTTTTCTCGTTCCACGGCAAAGAGCTCGCACTCACGTGCGACGGGGCTGTCGAGTGGCGCTGCAACGGACACGTCGTGTCCGCCACGCTCGACAAGGCTCCGCACCATCAAGGGCGCCTCCGGATGGTGGTCGACCGTGCTCTCGAGTCCTCGCGTGACGGTCCGACCACCGATCGACCGACGACACACGGACGAGGAGTCATGGCAGCAGTAGGGACGACGCACGAGAAGTACGCCGAGAAGAACGGGATCGACTACGCGGTCGCGGACCTGGGCGAGGCCGACTTCGGCCGCCGGGAGATCCGCCTGGCCGAGCACGAGATGCCGGGCCTGATGGCGCTGCGCCGGGAGTACTCCGAGGCGAAGCCGCTGCACGGTGCGCGCATCTCGGGCTCGCTGCACATGACCGTCCAGACCGCGGTGCTCATCGAGACGCTG
>NZ_DASXJD010000165.1:0-39738 GCF_036497585.1 Actinomycetospora sp.
CGGCCTGATAGTCTTGTATCTATGTCCGACACCAGTGGTATCTCGGCCGCCGGGGCCGTCTACCGCCACGTGAAGGACCGCGTGCTCACCGGCGATCTCGAGGGCGGCCGGATGGTCAGCGAGGGCGAGGTCTCCTCGACCCTCGGCGTGAGCCGCACCCCCGTCCGGGAGGCCTTCCTGCGCCTCGAGGTCGAGGGGTGGTTGCGGCTCTTCCCCAAGCGGGGTGCTCTCGTCCTGCCGGTCGCCCCCCACGAGATCGACGAGGTCCTCGACGCCCGCGCCCTGCTCGAGAGCCACGCCGCGGCCGACGTCGTCACCCGCCCGGACGACCTCGCCGCCCTCGTCGACGCCCTCGACGCGGCGATCGAGGCGCAGCGGACGTCACACGAGGCGGGCGACCTGCCCGGGTACACCGAGGCCGATGCCGAGTTCCACCGCCTCGTCGCCGAGTCCGGGCGGAACTCGCTGCTCGCCGGCTTCTACCGGACGCTGCGCGAGCGCCAGCAGCGCATGACCGCCGACTCGGTCCGGGGCCGCACCGCCGCGGCCGCCACCGTCCTCGACGAGCACCGCGTGCTGCGCGACCTCCTCGCCGCCGGCGACGTCGCCGGCTTCGGCCGGGGCCTCGTCGAGCACCTGGACCACACCCACCGACCCCACAGTCACGGAGGCACCCGGTGACCGCCACCGCCGACACCCGTCCCGACGAGTCGCGGCCGGGCACGACCCGCGCTCCCGGCTCGGCGCGGTGGCTCCCGGTCGGGCTCGCGCTCTTCACGGTCGCCTGGGGCGGCAACCAGTTCACCCCGCTCATGGTCATGTACCGCGAGCTGGGCGGGTTCTCGACGGCGGTCGTCGACATCCTGCTCGGCGCCTACGTGCTCGGGATCGTGCCCGGCATGCTCGTCGGCGGCCCGCTCTCCGACCGCCTCGGCCGCAAGCCGCTCATGCTCGCGGCGCCGCCCCTGGCGATCCTCGGCAGTCTCGTCCTCGCGCTGGGTGGCGACGCGGTGCCGGTGCTCTTCCTCGGGCGGGTCCTGGCCGGGCTCGCGCTGGGAATCGCGATGGCGGTGGGGTCGACCTGGATCAGCGAGCTCTCGTCGCTGCGCGGCGGCGCGGGCAGCGGCGCCTCGCGCGCGGCGATGTCGCTGACGCTGGGCTTCCTGCTCGGCCCGGTGGCCGCGGGCCTGCTCGCGCAGTGGGCGCCGTGGCCGGAGGTGCTCTCCTACGGGGTGCACGTCGTCGTCGGGATCCCGTTGGGCCTGGTCGCGCTGCGCACCGTCGAGACCCTGGACCGCCGCCAGGCACCCACCCGCCGGCTCCGCGACGACCTGCGCATCCCGGTCGGTGAGCACCGCGAGTTCGCGACGGTCGTCGCGCCGGTCGCGCCGTGGGTGTTCACGTGCGCCGGGGTGGCCTACGCCGTGCTCCCCTCACTGGTCGCGGACGCCGTCCCGGGGTACGCGATCGCGTTCGCGGCGGTGATGACCGCGGTGACGCTCGTGGCCGGGTTCGTGGCCCAGACGGTGGCCAAGCGGCTGGGCCTGACCGACGCGCGCGGCGGCATGCTGGGGCAGGCCTTCGCGGCCGCCGGGATGGTGCTCGCGGCGGTGACGGCGACGACGCCGGGCGTGGCGCTTGCGCTCGCCGCCGCGGCGGTGCTGGGCGTCGGGTACGGGTTCGCGCTGGTCAGCGGGCTGGCAGAGGTGCAGCGGATCGCCCCGTCGCGCCACCTCGCGGGGCTCACGGCGGTGTTCTACACGCTGGCCTACCTCGGCTTCGTCGTTCCGGCGGTGCTGGCCGTGCTCGCGGCCGTCGTCCCCTACGCCGCCCTGTTCGTCGGGCTCGCGGTGATCGCGCTGGGATGCCTGGCGGTCGTCGCGCGGGCGCGTCGCCACGCCTGATCCCGGGCCGAACGGCCCTGGTGGCCCCGACGGGGCGAACGTCGGCTCGACCCCATGAGCACCCCACCGGTGGACGTCCCCGTACACGCCACCCTCGACGCCCTGCACACCATGCTCGGCGACGTCGGCGGCCTCGTCGACGCCCTCACGCCCGAGTCCTGGCACGCCGCCTCGCCGTGCCCCGACCTCGACGCCGCCCGGCTCGTCGCGCACCTCGTCGGTGGCCTCACCGCCTTCACCGGGGTGGCGCAGGGCGACGTCGCGCCGGACTTCGGGGAGCCCGCGATCGACGTGGCCGGGGCGTCGCGGGCCTACCGGGACGCGGGCGCGGCCGTGGTCGCGGCCTGGTCGGCCCCGGGTCGGCTCGCCGCGGCCTTCGCCATGCCGTGGGGGGAGACCACGGGCGCGCAGCTCGTCGGCTTCCTCGTCGTGGAGCAGGCCGTCCACGGGTGGGACCTCGCCCGGGCGCTGGGCCGGCCCGCGGCCTTCGACGCGACGGCGGTCGCGGTGGCCGACGCCGTGGCCCGGGCCATGGTGTCCGAAGGGATGCGGGTCCCGGGGATGTTCGGCCCCGAGGTCGAGGCACCGGCGGACGCGGACCGGCTCGACCGGCTCGCCGCCTTCCTGGGGCGCCGTCCGTGACGGCGCCGCGGGTGCTCGTCGGCCACGCCTCCGCCCACGGGTCGACCCGGGAGATGTCCTGCTCGCCCTCCCCTCCCCCGTCGCCGAGCGCACGGGCGGGGCTGACCGCGTCGGTCGGCGCTACTCGTGGGTGGGGTGGACGACGGCCTTGAGGGCCAGCGGGTCCCGGCGCGCCGCGAGCAGCGCCCCGACGGCGTCCTCGAGCGGGTGGTGCGAGGTGATCATCGCGTCGAGCCGGATGCGCCCCGACGCGGCCAGCTCGATCGCCGACGGGTAGACGTGGGCATATCGGAAGGTCCCCTTGACCACCAGCTCGCGGGCCTGCACGAGGTCCAGGGGCAGCGTCACCGAGGCCCCCGTCCCGATCAGGACGACGGTCGCCGCGGGCGCGGTCGCCGCCACCGCGAGGTCGACCGCCGGCTGGACCCCGGTGCACTCCAGCACGACGTCGGCCTGCCCCAGCACGTCGCCGACGGCGGCCAGCGCGGTGTCGTGGTCGTTCGCGTCCACCGTCGCCGTCGCGCCGTACTCGGTGGCGGCCTCCCGACGCAGCGCCATCACGTCGGTGACGACGGCCGCCGAGGCACCCCGGGCGAGCGCCACCTGCAGGCACAGCAGCCCGACCGGGCCCGCCCCGCTGACCAGCACCCGGGTTCCCGGGCCGATGTCGGCCTTCGCGGCGGCGTGCAGGGCCACCGAGAGCGGCTCGATCAGCGCGGCCGCCTCGTCGGAGAGCGCGTCGGGCACCGGGTGGGCGCGGTGTGCGGGCACGACGACGTACTCGGCGAAGGACCCGTCCACCGGCGGCGTCGCGAAGAACGCGATCTGCGGGCACAGGTGGTAGCGCCCGCGCCGGCACTGCTCGCAGCGCCCGCACTCGGCCTGTGGCTCGACGGCCACCCGGGTCCCGACGGCGGGCGCCGCCACCCCCGGCCCGACCGCCGACACGACGCCCGAGGTCTCGTGGCCCAGGACCAGCGGGGCGTGCATGACGAACCCGCCGATGCGCCCGTGGTCGTAGTAGTGCACGTCGGAGCCGCAGACGCTCACCGCGCGCACCGCCACCTGTACCTGCCCGGGCCCGGGCTCGGGGACCTCGCGCTCCTCCATCACCACGTGGTCGGGCTCGGTCAGGACGGCGACGCGCTGCATGACGACGAGTGTGCCCCCGGACACCTCACTCCATCCGCTGCCGGACCCGCCGTGCCGGCGTGAAGATCCTCAGATCGAGCATCCCGGGCGGATCGGCCACCGTGGAGTGCGCGCAGGCGTCGAGGCACTCGCTCACCCGGACCCGGCCGGTGCCCGCGGTGTCGCCCCGCAGGCGTTCGACCTGACCCGCGTGGTCGACGCCCGGGTGCTTGCGCTCGGTGCCGCACCAGCACCCCCGGCACAGCGTCACCGTGGGGCCCGACACCCCTCCCGGCCGTTGTCGCGCGCGCTTCTCCGCCGTCCCCATCGCGGCCCACAGTAGGGCTCGGGTGTCGTACCCCCGGGTTACCGTGAGGTGATCGACCGCGCAGGAGGGGAACCCGCACCATGACCACCGTGACCCACGCGGCCCGGGCCCCTGTCGTCGCGGAACTGCGAGCGGTGCTCCCCGCCGACCGGATCGTCGACGACCCCGATGTGCTCGCCTCCTACGCCCACGACGACGCCGAGTGGGCGCCGTGGGAGCTGCCCGCGGCGGTGGTCCGGCCGCTCGACGCCGAGCAGTGCCGGTCGGTGGTGCAGGCGTGCCTGCGCCACGGCGTGGCGGTCGTGCCGCGGGGCGCGGGCACCGGGCTCTCCGGCGGCGCCAACGCGACCACCAGCAGCGTCGTCGTCTCGCTCGAGCAGATGACCCACATCCACGAGATCGACCCGGCCGAACGGCTCGCCGTCGTCGAGCCCGGCGTCGTCAACGACGACCTGCGCGCGGCCTGCGCAGCGCAGGGCCTCTGGTACCCGCCGGACCCGGCGAGCTCGCCCTGGTCGACGATCGGGGGCAACGTCGCGACCAACGCCGGCGGCGTGTGCTGCGTGAAGTACGGCGTGACCAGGGACTACGTGCTCGGGATGCAGGTCGTCACCGGCCTCGGCGAGCTGGTGCGCCTCGGCCGGCGGACCGCCAAGGGCGTGGCCGGGCTCGACCTCGCCGGGCTGATGGTCGGCTCGGAGGGCACCCTCGGGCTGATCACCGAGGTCACCGTGAAGCTGCGCCCCGCCCGCGCGCCGGAGCACACCGTCGCCGGGTACTTCGCGAACGTCGTCGACGCCGGCCGCGCGGTCGCCGCGATCACCGCCGACGGCCTCACCCCGAGCGCCCTGGAGCTGGTCGACCGGACCTGCCTCGAGGCCGTCGACGCCTGGAAGAACATGGGCCTCTCGGCGGACGCCGACGTCATCCTGCTGGGCCGGTCCGACGCCCCGGGAGCGGCCGGGGTCGCCGAGGCCGAGGCGATGCTGGCCCACTTCGACGCCGCCGGGGCCACCTTCTCCGCGCAGGCCGCCGACGCCGAGGAGGCCGACGCGCTCTTCGCCGCCCGCCGCCTGGCGTACCCCGCGCTCGAGCGCCTCGGGCCGGTGCTCACCGAGGACGTCTGCGTGCCGCGCGCCGCCGTCCCGGAGATGCTCGCCCGCATCCAGGCCACCGGGCAGCGGTTCGAGACGACCATCGCCAACATCGCGCACGCCGGCGACGGCAACCTGCACCCGCTGCTGATCACCCCGCTCGGCGACGAGCCCGCGCGGGAGCGCGCGCAGGCCGCCTTCGAGCAGATCCTCGCCGACGCCCTCGATCTCGGCGGCACCGTCACCGGCGAGCACGGGGTCGGGCTGCTCAAGCGCGACGGGCTCGCAGCGGAGCAGACCCCCGAGGTCCTCGCCATGCAGCGCGCCGTCAAGACCGCCCTCGATCCGCACGGCATCCTCAACCCCGGCAAGATCGTCTGAGCGTGACCACGAGCCGTCGTGTCCTGCTCGTCCTCGCCGGCCTCCTCGCCGCGCTCGTGGGGACCCGCCCGGCGTCGCCGTCCGGCGGCGCTCGGTCACCTCACCGGAGGGTGCGACGGCGGACGTGGTCGTCTCCGACGGCGGGTCGCGCCGGACCCCGTCCGGGGCGCCTTCCGCGACCGCATGATCGCTGCGCTGAGCACGGCCCTCGGTTGACCCGCCTCGATCCGGCCCACCGTTCCGGCGGATCGTCGCCCGCTGTCGGTGGGCGTGGCTACCCTCGCTCCATGACAGCCGCCGCGCGGGACCCGGTGCCCGAGGGATCGCTGGCGCGCGGTGCCTCACCGGCAACGGTGCACGGGCACCTCCCCGAGCCCGAGCGCTCGCGGTTCCTCGCCGAGTACGAGGCCGCCCTGGACCACGCCCGCGGCACGCTCGACCTCGCGCCGGTGCTCGACCTCGTCGAGCGCTACCGCGCGATCGCTATCGCGCAGTCCGATCCCGAGGCGTTCCGCCGCGGGGTCCGGCGATGGGCCGAGATCGTCACCGGCGAACCGGTCCCCGACGACGAGCCCTTCGAGGTGACCCGCACCAAGGCCGGCATCTGACGAGGTGTACCGCGTCGAGCCGGTGGCCGAGGACGTCGCCGCAGCGATCGACGCCCTCCCCCACCACCTCCTGACCGACTTCGCGGAGCTCCGAGCTGCTCTCAAGGTCTCTCCGTGGTCGGTCGGGTGGCCCTATGCCGCCAGACTCCCGACGGTATGCGCATCATCGAGTTCGGGACCTCCGGGATCGCGACCCTGGTCTTCGGGGTGATCGAGCGGGACCGCCTCGTCACCCTCATCCAGATCGCCGTCTCCTGACCTGCCCACGCCGGCCGTCATGTGACTGCCTCCGTCACGCCACGCGCGGCAGGCTCCCCGGCGCCTCGACGCGTGCCGACATCCATGGCAGCACGTCGGAGAACGCCGTCGACGCGAACTGCCACGAGTGCCGTCCCGACCGGGTGTTCACCGTGCACGCGATCGCCTTCGTCTGGGCCTGGGAACAGAGTGCCCGGGCCTCGGGCAGCTCCTGCCCGGTCGCACCCCCGCCGCCGCGCCCGCCCATCCCGGCGTCCGCGCCGTTCTGCCCGCCGAACCCGCCGGGCGGGTGCTGACCGGGCGGCCGTCCACCGGGCCGCCCCGGGCCGGCCCCCGGCGGACGACGGCCCGGCCCGCCGAAGCCACCGGCGGCGTCGGAGCTGTCGTCGAACCAGCCGGCGGTGTCCGCGTACGGGGCGCGGGTCGAGAGCACCGTCGCCGGGTCGTACTGCGCCCACGCCGCCGCGTTCCCGCCGTAGAGCCGGTCGATGGTCTGCTGCTTCGTCCCGACCTCGGGCCCGGCGTCGCCCGCGATGTCGTCGAAGGAGTCGATCAGCTCCGGGTGCATGACGGCGAGATCGACCGCGCAGGTCCCGCCCATCGACCACCCGACGACGCCCCACGCCCGCGGGTCCCGCGAGACCCCGTAGGTCTGCTCGACGAACGGGATGACGTCCTTCGTGAGGTGCGAGGCGGCGTTGCCGCGGGGGCCGTCGACGCACTCGGTGTCGTTGTTGAACGTGCCCCCGGCGTCGGCGAACACCAGCACGGGCGCCGTTCCGCCGTGGGCGGCCGCGTACTGGTCGGCGATCTGCACCGCGTTCCCGATGCGCATCCAGTCGCCCGGGGTGTTGAACTCGCCGCCGATCATCATGATCGCCGGCAGCGTCGGCCGGGGTCCGGCGCGGAACCAGGCCGGCGGGAGCCAGACGTCCTCGGTGCGGTGGGCGAAGCCGCTCGCGGTGTCGGGGATCGAGACGCTGACGACGGCGCCGGTGGTGCGCGGGGTGCCGATCACCGACCGCAGCGCGGCCGGGTCGACCTGGTCCGGGAACGCGCCGGCGGTGACCTCCGACCAGCCCTCCTGGACCGTCGTCACGTAGCCGACCCACTGGTTCAGCACCAGCGCCACGCACACCACCGACAGCGGGACGACGAGCACCGCCAGCCCGCGGCGCCACCACCGCGAGGGCCCCCACGCGACGACGACCGCCACCACGGCGGCCGCCGTGAGGCCCACCCACGCCCAGAGGAGGACCGGCGCCGGGTCGGAGGCGAGGCCGCTGCCGGCGAAGGCCCAGTACGCCGCGAACGCTCCGGCGACGCCGAGCACCACGACCGCCGCGAGCCGTACCACCGGGCGCCGCACCGGCCGCCGTCGTCGGGACCAGGACGCCGGGAGCGGCACGATCGGGGCCAGCGCCACCAGCAGCAGGAGCAGGACGAACGCCTGCAACGCCCAGGGCAGCCAGCCGTCGAGCAGGGACAGCCCCCGCTGGTAGCCCATCACCGGATGGCTCCCGCCATGCGTCGCTGCACGACGACGAGCGTGCTCACCCCGCGTGATCACGCCGTGTGCTGGCCTGTCCGGCGAGCTGTGCGTGCGCTGTGGATGTCGGCCGGGTAGCTGCGCGGCGTGCCCATGACCCCACCGAGCACCGACGCGCCCCGGCTCCCGCTGCACCTCTGGTGGACGACGCTGCGGCGCGCCGTCGTGAAGGGGCTGCAGGACCAGGTCGGCCTCATGGCGGGCGGCATCGCGTTCTTCGCGATCCTGGCGCTCGCGCCGGCGCTCATCGCGCTCGTCGCGCTGTTCGGTCTGACGACCAGCCCGTCACGCACCGCCGCCGTCGCCGGCTGGCTCGCCGACGCCCTGCCCGAGACCGCCCGCCCCCTCGTCCTCGAGCAGCTCCAGTCCGTCGTGAGCGGCGGCACGGGCAGCCTCACGACGGCGTGCGTCGTCGCGGGCGCCACGGCCCTGTGGAGCGCCTCGGGCAGCACCCAGAAGCTGCTGACGTCCATCCAGTGGGTCTACGACCGCCCCGAGACTCGGGGAACCCTGCGGCTCTACTCGCTCGCCGTGGTCCTCGCCCTCGGGGCCGCGGTGTTCATGGTCGTGGCCGTCGCGCTGCTGGTGGGGACGCCGGCGCTCGTCGGCCGGCTCGGGACCGGCGCCCGGGTGATCGCGGAGGTGGGGCGCTGGGTGCTGCTGGCGCTGCTCGTGGTCACCGCGCTCGCCGTCGTCTACCGCGTGTCCCCGGACCGGGACGGGCCCCGGTGGCGCTGGCTCACCCCGGGCGCGGTCGTCGCCGGCATCGGCTGGCTCGCCGGCAGCGTGCTCTTCAGCATCTACGTCGACGACTTCGCCAGCTACGGCCAGACCTACGGTGCGCTCGCGGGTGTCGCCGTAGTCATGCTCTGGCTCTACCTCACCGCCTACGTCGTGCTGATGGGCGCAGAGATCAACGCCGAGGCCGAGCGGCTCGCCGGGTCGGGCGCCGACGAATGAGCGCCCCGTCGGGCACCATCCGGACGTGCACTCGCTCCTGGCGGTCCTCGTCTGCGCGGTGGGTGCCGGGATCATCGTCGCGACGGTGCTCTCGGCGGCCCAGACCCTGACCGTGCCCCGCGCGACCCCGCTGTGGATCACGCGCTGGGTGTTCCTGACCGTCGGTCTCGCCTTCGCCCCGGCGCGGCGGCTGCGCGACTACCGGCGCCGGGACCGGGCGCTCGCCCGCTACGCCCCGCTCTCCCTCATGTGCCTGCCACTGGTGTGGCTCGCGCTCTTGCTCGTCGGGTTCGCGCTCGTCTTCGTCGCGCTGGGCCAGGGATGGTCGGACGCCGTCGTGGAGAGCGGCTCGTCGCTGCTGACCCTCGGGGTCCGGGAGCCGCCCGGCACCGGGCCCGCGATCCTGGTGTTCGTCGAGGCCGCCCTCGGGCTCGGCCTGGTGGCACTGCTCGTGTCCTACCTGCCGTCGATCTACGGCTCGTACTCCCGGCGCGAGGTCATGGTCACCGCGCTGGAGACCCAGGCCGGCAGCCCGCCGAGCGCGGTCGCGCTGCTGGGTCGCCTGGCGCGGATCGAGGGGCTCGACGAGCTCGACGGTTTCTGGACGGAGTGGTCGCGCTGGTTCGCCGACATCGAGGAGACCCACTGCTCGGCGCCGAGCCTGGTCCTCTTCCGCTCGCCGCAGCCCGACCGGTCCTGGGTCACCGCTGCCGGGACGGTGCTCGACGCGGCGGCGCTGGTCTCGTCCGCGCTCGACCTCGGGCGCCGGCCCGCCGCGGAGCTCTGCCTGCGCTCGGGCTACCTCGCGCTGCGCCGCATCGCCGACTTCTACGAAATGCCCTACGACGACGACCCCCGCGCCGACGACCCGATCGCGATCCGTCGGGAGGAGTTCGACGAGGCCCGCGCCGCGCTCGCGGACGCGGGCGCGGCGCTGCGTCCCGACGCCGACCGTGCCTGGCGGGACTTCGCGGGCTGGCGGGTCAACTACGACGGCGTCCTGCTCCGGTTCGCGGGCCTCACGCACTCACCGACGGCGCCGTGGTCGGGCGACCGGGCGCTGGCGTTCCACCGGCCGGCCCTGCCCCGGCGTCGCGCGCGCTGACCGCTCCAGGCGCGGGGGCCTGTCGGGACGCCCGACGCGACGCGGGACGATGGCGCCCATGGACGGGGGTCGGGGATGGCTCACCCGCCTGCTGGCGGTGCTCGTGGTGACCGCAGGGGTGTCCGGGCTCGCCGGGGCGCTGCTGCTCGACGGGGCGCCGGGTCGGGCGGCGGCACAGGCGGCGCGGACCGCACTGCTCGCGGCGGCGGCACCGGCCCCGGCCGCACCCACCCCGGCCGCACCCGCTTCCGCGCCCGCCCCGGACGCGGCACCCGCCGTCCCGCCCCGGTTGGCGACGCTCCCGGCGTCAGCCACCCAGGCGGTCCTCGTCGACGCGCCCTCCCCCACCTCGACCACCGCCACCGTCTCGGCGTGGACCCGCTCCCCGCGTGGCTGGACCGCGTTCCTCCCGCCCACCCGCGCGTTCCTGGGCACCGCCGGCATCGGGCCCTCGAGCGAGCAGGCGGCGCGCACCCCGGCCGGCACCTTCACGATCACCCGGGCGTTCGGGCGGCTCGCCGATCCCGGTACCGCGCTGCCGTACTCCGAGGTCGGCCCGGACGACTGGTGGGTCGGTGACACCGCGAGCCCGCGCTACAACACCCACCAGGTCTGCGCGGCCGGCCGCTGCCCGTTCGACGAACGCGCGTCGGAGAACCTCGAGACGGCCGGCCACGCCTACGACCACGCGATCGTCCTCGACGCCAACACCGACCCGGTCCGCCCGGGCGCGGGCTCGGCCTACTTCCTGCATATCGGGGACCACCCGACGGCGGGTTGCGTCGCCACCGACGAGGCCACCGTCGTGCGGCTGATGCGCTGGCTGACGCCGGGCGCGCACCCGGTGATCAGCCTGGCGTCCCGCTGACCGCGGCGTTCGTCCCGGCCGGGCCGCCGATGCACGGCGGGCCCCAGAGCCCCCGGCCCGCCACCCGGGCGCGTTCGGAGGCAGCGCGGACCGCGGGCATCCGCTCCGCCGGGGCGTCGGCGGCGTAGCTGGACACGACGCCGGCCTCGGCGGCGAGCACCGCGTAGTCGTCGCCCTGCGAGAGCGTCACCCAGGCCAGGGCGCGGGAGAACCGGTCGGAGTGCCCGTCACCGGCCAGCGTCACCGCGCGCCCGGCGAGGGTGCGGCGCGCGAACGCCAGCGCCTGGCCGGAGTAGCAGGCCTCGGGCGGCTGGATGCCCAGCGCCCGGACCCGCAGCGCCCGGCCGTCCTCGAGCCGCACGTCCATCGTCACCGGGTCGGCGACGGCGAGGACCGTCGCCGGCGTCCCCCCGGTGGGATCGGGGGCCACGACCGGCGGCGCGGTCATCGCGGCCGCCGACGGCGCCGGGCCGGACGGCTCACCGGACCCGACCCGCACCGCCCCGGTGAGCACCGCGACGGCCGCGATCAGACCGACCAGGCAGGCCGCCCCGAGGACGATCCGGGCCGGCGCTCCTGGGTTCACGCTCGTCAGTGTGACGCACCGTGAAAAGACCCTCGCAGCAGGTCACCCCTGGTAGCGCCGGGTCCCACGCACGGGGAGGTTCCGGACGCCGAGGACCCCTCGCGGGTAGGGCCGCAGGGTGTCCGGAGCGTGTGCGGCCGGGGTCAGCGAGGCGTAGCGGGCGGTCAGCTCCTCCAGCGCGACGCGTCCCTCCAGCCGGGCCAGCGGGGCGCCGAGGCAGAAGTGCACGCCGTGACCGAACGCCGTCTGGGCGCCGCCCCCGATCCCCCGCCCGAGGACGAACGACTCGGGGTCGGCGAACGCCCGCTCGTCGTGGTTGGCCGAGAGCAGCGACGGCAGCACGAAGCGGTCCGCCGGGATCGTCACGCCGGCGACCTCGACGGGGTGGGTGGTCACGCGCCCGGTCTCGGTGAACGGGCTGCGCAGCCGCAGCACCTCCTCGATCGCGTCGGGGATCGTCGTCGGGTCCTCGTGCAGGACGGTCCAGGTGTCGCGGCCGTCGGCGAGTGGATGCTCGGCGAAGGTCCGGATCGCGTTGCCGAGCAGCACCGTCGTCGTGATGTGCCCGGCGAGCAGCAGCAGGAGCGAGAAGTTGGCGGCCTCCTCGTCGTCGAGGGCCACCGGCGAGCCGTCCGTGACGACCTCCGCGGTCACCAGCGCGGTGATGAGGTCGTCCCCGGCGGTGCCGTCGGCGACGGCCGCGCGGCGCTCCTGCACCGCGGCCACCAGATAGGCCCGGATGTCGGCCATCGCCGCCTCGACGCGCGGTCCGAGCTCGGGATCGGTCGGGTCGTCGACCTGCATGGAGAACAGCCGGTCGGCCCAGCCGCGGAAGGTGTCGTGATCGGCGGCGGGCAGGCCCAGCATCTCGGCGATCACCGTCACCGGCAGCGGGAACGCGAGGCCGTCGACGAGGTCGAACTCCTCGGCGCGGCCGGCCTCGACCAGGTCGTCGAGCAGGCTCCGGGTGATCGCCCGGATCCGCAGTTCGAGGGCGGCGACCCGCTTCGGGGTGAACGCCGAGGATACGACGGCGCGCATCCGCCGGTGCTCGGGCGGGTCGAGCTGGGTCAACATCCCGCGGCTGGTCCGCTTCGCCGCAGGGAGGATCCGGGAGGTGTCCGACGAGAACATGGCCGGGTCGCGCAGCGCCGCGTGGACGTCGGCGTGCCGGTAGAGGTGGTACATCCCGAACCGGTCGCGCCAGACCGGCGCCTCCTCCCGCATCCGCGCGAGCCAGGCCAGCAGGGCCGGCTCGTCGGTGGTCGGTGGGGCGTCGTGGTCGGCGGGTGCGAGCTCGGGGGCGGCGGTGCCGGTGTCGGTCATGACCCCTCCTCGGGGGCATCGGGTAGGGAGCAGCCCATCTCGGCGAGCAGGCCGGAGTACTGCGCCTCGACCTCGCGGGCCGCGACGGCCAGGGCGTCGCGGGGCGGGAGGCGGGCGGGTTCGAAGGCGCGCCGCACGACGAGGCCGAGGGCGGCGGCGCGCTCGGTGAGCTCGGCCCCGCCGGCGAGGTCGTCGCCGAGGAAGAAGCCGAGGCTGGTGGCGGCCAGGCGGTAGTACAGCGTCGGGTCTTCGGCCGGGTCGTCCGCGAGCAGCCCGTGGCGGTAGAGCAGCTCGAGGTGGCGGGGCTGGTGGGCCGACGCGCCCACGGCCACGGCACGGCCGATCTTGGTGTCCGACGCGAGCGCGCCGAGCAGGGCCGCGTCCCCGGTGTAGAGCGCCCGGGCGAGGGGCCGCCGCATGATCACCAGGAACGAGTCGGCGAGGGTGCGGTGCAGCGTCACGTGCTCCGGGTCGGCCCGCAGCGCGGCCAGGTGCTCCTCCCCGACCGCGAGCCCCTCGCGGACGAGCACCGCCCCGAAGAGCTCCAGCTTGCTCGGCCAGTGCAGGTAGACGGTGCCCTTCCCGACGCCGGCCCGCTCGGCGACGTCGGCGATGGTCACGCGCCGGTAGCCGTGGGCGACGAGCAGCTCGCCGGCCGCGTCGAGGACCCGGTGGGCGCGCGCGTCGCTCATCGTGGCCCTCCTCGGTCGAAGCTCGTGACCCGATTTCAGATCTGGTCACACGGTCACCATAGACCCGCGAGAACCGCGCGGGAAGGGGACGCGGGGGTGCGGAGCGGACGGCGTGGCGGCGGGGCCGCTACATCGAGGAGACGACGCTCCCGGCCGGACTGGGCTACGAGTGCAGCGGCACCGTCTCGGCGGTCGGGCCGGACGTGACCCGGTTCCGCGTCGGCGACCGCGTCAGCGTCGTCCCCGGCTTCTCCCTCAACGACTACTCGGTGTACGCCGACCGCGCGCTGGTGCCCGCCCGCGCCGTCGTGCCGCTGCCGGACACCACCAGCTGGGTCGACGGCGCCGCGGTGTGGATGCCGTTCCTCGTCGGCTACGGCGGGCTCGTCGAGACCGGCGGGCTGCGCGCGGGCGATCACGTCGTGATCACCGCGGCGACGTCGAGCGTCGGGCTCGCCGCGATCGCCGTCGCGAACCGGGTCGGCGCGATCCCGATCGCGACCACGCGCTCGTCGTCGATGGGGGCACCGCTGCTCGACGCGGGGGCCGCCCACGTCGTCGCGACCGGCGAGGAGGACCTGGTGGCGCGGGTCCTGGAGATCACCGGGGGTCACGGCGCGGAGCACGTGTTCGACGCGGTCGCCGGGCCCGGCGTCGCCGACCTCGCGCGGGCGACCGCGAAGGGCGGCATCCTCACCATCCACGGGCTGCTCTCCGGCGAGCCGACGATCTTCCCGGCCGAGACGCTCCCCGATCTCTGGATGCGGAGCTATACGCTCTTCGCGATGACCCACGACGAGGAACGGTTGCGGCGGGCAGGGGCGTTCGTGGCGGCCGGACTGCGGTCCGGCGACTTCGCACCGCAGGTGGACCGGGTGTTCTCCGGGCTCGACACGATCGTCGAGGCGCACACCTACCTGGAGTCGAACGCCCAGGTCGGGAAGATCGTGGTGACGCCGTGAGCGCCCCGGGGCTCTCGGGCGACTCAGGGGTGCCGGACGCCGCCGTGGCCTGGTTCCGGGCGAACGTGCCCGGCCTGTCCGGGGAGCCGGTGTTCCGCCGCATCACCGGCGGCCGGTCCAACCTGACCTACAAGGTGTCCGACGACGCCGGGACCACCTGGGCGCTGCGCCGCCCGCCGCTGGGCGGGGTACTCGAGACCGCCCACGACATGGTCCGCGAGTGGCGCTTCCTCTCCGCACTCGCTCCCACCGACGTCCCGGTGCCGGCCCCCGTGGCGTTCTGCGACGACCGCGACGTGGCCGGCGTCGACTTCTACGTCATGGACTTCGCCCCGGGCCGGGTGCTCAACAGCCCGGCCGACGCGGACTGGGTGACCTCGACGGCGGTGAAGACCCGGATCGGCGAGTCGACGATGGACGTGCTCGCGGCCCTGCACGCCGTCGAGCCGGCCGAGGTGGGTCTGGACGACCTCGCCCGTCCCGGCAACTTCGTCGAGCGCCAGCTCCGGCGCTGGCACCGCCAGGCGCACTCGTCGGCGCTCGAGGACCTCTCCGCGATCGACGCCGCGCACGAGGCGCTGTCCGAGCGGATCCCGGAGGCCCCGGCGAACCGGATCGCCCACGGCGACTACCGCAGCGGCAACATCTCCTACACCGACGACGGCCAGGCCGTCGCGGTGTTCGACTGGGAGCTCGCCACGATCGGCGACCCCTACTGCGACCTCGGGCACGTGCTCGTCTCCTGGTCGCAGCCCGGCGACGAGGTGCCGGCCGCCCTGCCCAACCCGACCGAGGCCGGCGGGTTCCCCACCCGCGAGGACCTGCTCGCGCGGTACGAGTCGGCGACCGGGGCGAAGCTCCCGGACATCGACTTCTACATCGCGTTCGCGCGCTGGCGGGCGGCGTGCATCCACGCCGGGGTGTGGACCCGCTACCAGGCCGGCGACATGGGCGACACCGCGGACGCCGACGAGGTCACCGGCCCGGAGGCGATCGAGCTGCAGGCCCGGGCGGCGTTGGCGCAGCTACGCATGTGAGCGGATCACGTCGCCTCCGACCGGGTGAGCGCCACGAGCTCCCGCACCCCGGCGTCGGGTAGGTAGGCACGCCCGATGCCGATCCCGACGCGCGGCAGGTCGCCCTCGTCGCGATAGACCAGGTACATCGGCTCGTGGCGCGGGCGGAACTTCGCCTTGAACTGGTGCAGGGACCGGAAGCCGTAGTAGGGCTCGAGCAGGGCGCCGAGCTGGTCGAGGACGCGGTCGAGCACCGGCTCGGCACCCTCCGGGTCACGGTCGGAGCGGGCCAGCGGCGCACCGGAGAGCGAGACGACGCGGGCGCCCTCGGCCTGGAAGGTCAGGCACGCCGAGGCGATGAGGTACTCGACGACCGCGCGGAACCCCTCGTTCTTGCGGCGCATGACGTCGAGGGTCCAGCCGACGATCTCGCGGTCCGGTCCGTAGACCGGCAGCCACGAGGTGACGCCGTGGACGGTGCCCTCGGCGTCGATCGCGAGCCCGGTGCGGACCTCGGAGTCCAGGGCCTCCTCGACCCCGCCGAGGGTGAAGCCCATCTCGGGGAGCCCCTTGTCGCCCACCCACTCCTCCGAGATCGCCCGGACCTGGGCGACGAGGGCCCGCGGTTCCTCGCCGAGGTGGACCATGTGGTGCTCGATGCCCGACTTGTCCGCCCGGTTGAAGGCGCTGCGCACCGCCTGCCACGCCTTGCCCTTGAACTCCAGGCTGTCCAGGTCGATCAGCGTGTCCTCGGCGACCTGCAGCGCACGCCAGCCCTGGGCGCGGGCGGCGTCGGCCAGGGCCGGCGTCGTCGAGAACAGGCAGGGCACCCAGCCCGAGCGCTCCGCGAGGGCCCGGAAGTCGGTGAGGGCGTCGCCGAGGCGCGCCGGCTCGACGACCGGGTCGCCGAGCGCGACCGCCACCCCGGCGTGCACGCGGTAGGCGACGATCCCGTCGGCGGTCGCCAGGTAGCGATTCTCCGGCCAGGTCGTCATCCACGAGATCGTCGAGCCGCCGTGGACGTGCAGGGCCAGCCGGGCGGCCTTCGGGTCGGCGGCCGGCCCGCGGGCGCCGCGGCGGCGCAGCGTGCGGCGCGACGGCACCGCGAACGCCGAGCGCCCGACGAGGAGCCAGACGAGCAGGGCGGTCCAGAGCACGGCGTTCGGCACGAACACCGCCAGCCCGGCGAGCTCGACCTGGTCCATCTGTCCGGTGACGTGACCCCAGACGACGGCGGCGATCACGACGAGCCCGAGCAGCGCGTAGAACGCGCCCAGCACCAGGCTCACGGCCCAGGCCGGGCGCCGCCCGCGTCGGAGGCCCTCGGCGAGCAGCAGCGAGATGACGACCGAGATGACGGTCTCCACCACCGACGAGTCCGAGGCGGTGTCGCCGAGCGGCCCGATGACGGGGACGACGAGGGTGACGACTCGGATCGCGGCGATGACCACGAGCCCGACGGCGGCCACGAGGCGCCACTCCCGCCGGCCCGCGTGCATCGTCGCGGGGGCGGGCGCGGCGGTCGGGCCGGCGAGCCGGGAGGCGAGCGGGAGGGCCAGGACCAGGGCGAGGCAGTGCTCGACGTCGGCGAGCCCGCCGAGGAAGAGCAGCCCCACCAGCGCGACGCCGACGAGCACCAGCCGCAGCCGCAGCCGCCAGGGCGCGTGCAGGGTCGCCGAGACCATCGCGAGCGCGGCGAACATCCCCGCCGAGAAGCCGGTGTCGAGGCTCCCGGCGAGCCCGCCGGCCCAGACCCAGGGGGTCGTCGCGAGGGCGAGGACCAGCGCCACCGTCAGCAGCACCGCGGCGAACTGGAACGCGACGGTGACCAGCGCGGTCCGCCGGGTGCCGCACCGGACCTCCGTCCAGCCGACGGCGAGGGCGAACAGCCCCAGGGTCAGGACGTAGAGGGCGGGGTGGCCCGCCAACAGCGCGCCGGTGACGAGCGTCCAGACGTGCCCGGTGAGCAGGGCCGGCGGGCCGTAGGCGAGGTCGATAGCGTTCGCCCCATCGGCCAGCGGAGACCAGAAGGCCCCGGTGACGATCCCCAGGACGACCATCGCGAGCACGACCGTCGCGGTGAACGGCACCCGGCGCACGAGGCCCACCACGCCCCGACCGCGCTGCGCCCAGGCCTCGCGCCGCGCGGACCCGCTCGCCTCCGGCGCTGTGGTCACCGACATGTCCACTCCCTCGGAGCTCACCCGCTGCGATCACCACTGACCCGACCGAGGGGCCGCGGACCTTCAGTCTCCGAGATCTCTGCCGAGAAGACAACGCCCGGTGATCGAGGGACGCAGCTCACCTGGTGCGGGCGGTCACGTCCTGCCACGCGGTCCGGCCGGGACGCCTCACCCCGCTGGCCCACGCCGAGGACTGCCCGACCAGCGCGCGGCCGGCGAAGCACCTCGATCGCGACGAGCGCCTGTTCTTCCGGCACCCCGACCTGGTCGAGCTCGACATGGTGGTGGCCTTCGGCCACGTGAGCACTTTCCGGGGTCATGACCCCGGAAAGTGCTCACACGCGCGTCAGCGCACCTAGCCGCGCCGCCGCCAGCTCGCGCACGAGGAAGCGCTGCACCTTGCCGGTCGCCGTCCGCGGCACCGCGTCGATCTCCAGCACGTGGCTCGGCTTCTTGAACGACGCGAGCCCCTCGCGGCACCACGCGATCAGCGCGTCCGGGTCGACGACGGCGCCCTCGGCCGGAACCACGCACGCCACGGTCCGGTCGAGCCCGTCGTCGTCGGGAATGCCCACGACGACCACCTCGCCCACCGACGGGTGCAGCACCAGCCGCTCCTCGACCTCCATCGGCGTGACCCAGATGCCGCCGACCTTGAGCACGTCGTCGGTGCGACCCAGGCACTGGTAGGTGCCGTCGGGGTTGCGGACGTAGGTGTCGCCGGTGCGCATCCACTCGCCCTCGAACACCCGGCGGTTGACGTCGGTGCGGCACCAGTAGCCGGTGCACAGCGAGTCGGCGCGCAGGTAGAGGGTGCCCTTGGTGCCGTCCGGGACCACCGTCCCGTCGTCGTCACGGATCTCGACCTCGTAGCCGGGCACCGGCACCCCGGAGGTGCCGGGGACGACCTGGCCGGGCCGGTTCGACAGGTAGATGTGCAGCGCCTCGGTGGACCCGATGCCGTCGAGCACCT
Organism: Actinomycetospora sp.; assembly: GCF_036497585.1. Taxonomy (GTDB): domain Bacteria; phylum Actinomycetota; class Actinomycetes; order Mycobacteriales; family Pseudonocardiaceae; genus Actinomycetospora. The sequence goes on from NZ_DASXJD010000165.1 coordinate 18,567, forward strand.
CGACCCCGAAGCGATCGCGCATCCCGACGACCATCCGCGCCGGCAGCGCCTCCCCCGCGCTGATCCCCTGACGGACGCGGGCGAAGGTGTCGTCGGGCAGGTCGCTGCCGAGCAGCGGGCCGTAGACGCTGGGGCTGCCGTAGAAGAGCGTCACCGGGTGGGTCGTCACGACCTCGGCGATCGCCGCCGGTGACGGCCGGCCCGGCGCGAGGACCGACGAGGCGCCGACCGCGAGCGGGAAGAACATCGAGTTCCCGATCCCGTAGGCGAAGAACAGCTTGGCCACCGAGAAGCAGACGTCGTCGGGGTGGATCCCGAGCACCCGGGCGCCGTAGGTCTCGCAGATCGTGCGGATGTCCGCGTGGCGGTGCATCGCGGCCTTGGGCGTGCCCGTGGTGCCGCTCGTGTAGAGCCACAGCGCCGGCGACTCGTCCCAGGTCGGGTAGAGCGAGGTGTCGCCGCCCTCCCCGGCTGCGACCAGGTCCGCCCAGCTGCGGGTGCGCACCGCGTAGCCGGCGACCGGGTCGGGGTCGGTGACGGGCACGTTCGCGGGGGTCACGACGACGTCGAACAGGTCCGGACGGTCCTCGGTCGCGAGCGCCACGGCGTGGCGGGTGACCTCGCCGAACTCCGGGGAGCACACCAGCACCGGCGCGCGGGAGTCGATGACGAGCTTGGCGAGCTCGGGGCCGCGCAGCATCGTCGACACCGGGACCGCGACCGCCCCGATCCGCATCGCCGCGAGGATGGCGGTGAAGAGCTCCACCCCGTCCGAGCAGCACATCAGCACCCGCTGCTCAGGGCGCACGCCGATCGCGCGCAGCCCGGCGGCCACGCTGGCGACCTCCCGGGCGAGCGTCTCGTAGTCGAGCTCGCGCACGCCGTCGGGGACGATCGCGCGGACGGCGGGCCGCCCGCCGGCACCGGGGGTGTCCAGGTGCCGGTCGACGAGGTACTGCGACGCGTTGAACTGCTGGTGGTGGGACAGCACGACAACCGCCTCGGGGCTCGAGGTGCACTCCGCGCTCGTGAGCACTGATACGTCGTACAGCACGGATTAGTGCTCACAGGCGCGGAGCGCACCTAGTGGAAGTGCACGTACTCGTAGTCGACCGGCTTGTCGTTGATACCGGCCGAGGGCGGCGCGATCCAGCCCGCGATCTTCCCGGGCTCGAGGACGGGGTGCATGAGACCGCGGACGTGGGTCTTGTCGACCTCGGTCGGCAGCCACTGGTCCTTCTGCGCGTTCCACTCGGACTCGGAGACGACCTTGCCCTCGGGGGTGATGTTCGCGCTGGCGAACGCACCGACCTGCCGGTTGAACCCGACGTGGGGCAGCGTCAGCTCGGCGTCGATCCCGGCCTTGGTCAAAATCCGGTTCCAGCGCTTGAGCCCGGTCCGGCAGTCGTTGATGTACTCGTGGCGCAGGTCCTGGTTGAGCGCGAGCAGGGCGGGGACCTCGTTGGAGGTCACCCGGCCCTCGCGGAAGGCGTCGACCGCCCCGGCGTCGTCGGAGAGCACGTGGTCGTCCTCGCGGCGCTCCTCCTGCCAGCGGCCCTTGAGCCCGGCCGTGAAGTAGTTCGCGGCGTTGGTGGACGACTCGTTGCCGAAGAGGTCGAGCGAGACCGTGTAGTGGAAGTTGATGTACTTCTGGATCATCGTCAGCGGGATGCCGCCGGCGGCGGCGACCTCCTCGGTGTCGTGGTCCTGCATCAGCTCGGCGGTCCGGCGCACCACGCGGTCGATGCCGGTGGTACCCACGAACATGTGGTGGGCCTCCTCCTTGAGCATGAACTCGCAGGTCCGGCTCAGCGGATCGAAGCCCGACTCCTTCAGCGTCCCGAGCTGGTACTTGCCGTCCCGGTCGGTGAAGTAGGTGAACATGTAGAACGACAGCCAGTCCGGGGTCTCCTCGTTGAAGGCCCCGAGGATGCGCGGCGAGTCGTCCGACCCGGAGTTGCGCGCGAGCAGCTGGTCGGCCTCCTCGCGCCCGGCCCGCCCGAAGTAGGCGTGCAGCAGGTAGACCATCGCCCAGAGGTGACGGCCCTCCTCCACGTTGACCTGGAACAGGTTGCGCATGTCGTAGAGCGACGGGGCGGTGGCCCCGAGGAAGCGCTGCTGCTCGACCGAGGCCGGCTCGGTGTCGCCCTGGATGACGATCAACCGCTGCAGGTCGGCCCGGTACTCGCCGGGCACCTCCTGCCAGACCGGCTCCCCCTTGTGCTCGCCGAAGGCGATCTTCCGGTCCGGGTCGTGCTCGGAGAGGAACACGCCCCAGCGGTACTCGTTCATCGGGACGTGGTCGAAGTGCGCCCAGCCGTCGCGCCCGACGTCGACCGCGGTGCGCAGGTAGACGTCCTTGGTGTCGACGGCGGGGCCCATGTCGGCCCACCAGTCCAGGAAGTTGGGCTGCCAGCGCTCGAGGGCGCGCTGGAGCTTGCGGTCACCGGCGAGGTCGACGTTGTTCGGGATCTTCGAATCGAAGTCGATCTTCGGGCGTGCCGAGGTCATGTGTGTGGTCCCCCTGTGGTTCAGACGCGCCGGTGGTCGAAGTCGGCCTTGCGGCCGGTGCCGTACTTCCGCAGCGCGCCCTCGGGGCCGCTCGCGTTGGGCCGGACGAAGATCCAGTTCTGCCAGGCGGTGAGCCGCCCGAAGATCCGGGTCTCCATGGTCTCCGGGCCGACGAACCGGTGGTTGGCCTCCATGCCGGTCAGCGCGTCCGGGCTCAGCGAGGCGCGCTCCTCGAGCAGGATGCGGATCTCGTCGGTCCAGTCGATGTCGTCGGGGGCATCGGTGACCAGGCCCAGGTCGTCCGCGTCACCACCGGTGAGCTGCTCGCCCGTGCGAGCGCGGACCGCCTCGAGCGCCTCGTCGTCGCCGTAGAAGCGACTGCCCAGCCGCGTGAGCCCGTTGCCCATCGGGAAGGTGCCGAACTGCGCGTCGGTGACGACGATCGTCGCGGGGTCCTGCGCCGCGGCGCCGCTCGGCAGCGTCGCGTCCTCGTCCTCCTCGAAAACGCCCTCGAGCATGTACTGCCGGTCGCAGGCCAGGGCGAGCTCGAGGAACGGTCCGGCGAAGCAGCTGCCGGGCTCGATCAGCGCGATGAGGCTGCGGCTGGTGACGTCGAGGCGCTTGAGGACGCGCTTGAGGTAGCGGGTGGTCTCGGCGACCAGCCAGTCGTCCTGCTGGGCGGCGATCAGCCGGTCGGCGGCGAGCGCCGCGTCGGTCGACCCCTCGGTGAGCAGCAGCCAGGTGCCGATCTCGAGCTCGTTGGACCGCAGCCGCAGGATCGCGTCGTCGAGCTCGCGGACGATCGCGAGCAGCGGGTGGGCCGCGCCCTGCTCGTGCAGGGCCGCGGGGTCGTCGGTCAGCTCGTCCGGGACGGCGACGACGACGGTGGCCGTGCGCGCGTCGCGGTCGAGGGTGACCCGGACGTGGTCGTAGGTGAGGGAGTCGGCGGTCTCCTCGCGGTGCAGCGGCGTCAGGGCGATGCCCTGCGCGTCCGCCGGCCTGGACGAGCGCGCGGCCGCCTCGGCGGCCCGTTCGGCCACCACGCGGTCCCACTCCCGGCGCGGCACGGCCTCGTCGACGAGCTTCCACTCGACCGCCTTGCGCCCGCCGAAGCCCTCGGACTTCGTCGCGAACACGTCGGCCCGGTCCTTGCGGACCCGCCGCTTGTCGATCACGCGGGTCAGCCCGCCGGTGCCGGGCAGGACGCCGAGGAGCGGCACCTCCGGGAGGCTCACCGCACTCGAGCGGTCGTCGACGAGCAGGATGTGGTCGCACGCCAGCGCCATCTCGTAGCCGCCGCCGGCCGCGGTGCCGTTGAGCGCGGCGAGCCAGACCTGGCCCGCGTCGGTCATGTCCTCGATGCCGTTGCGGGTCTCGTTGGTGAACTTGCAGAAGTTCACCTTCCACGGATGGCTCGACCCTGCGAGCATCCGGATGTTCGCGCCGGCGCAGAAGTTCGAGTCCTTGCCGCTGGTGAGCACGACGCTGCGGACCTGCGGGTACTCGAAGCGCAGCCGCTGGGTGAGGTCGTACAGCTCGATGTCGACCCCGAGGTCGTACGAGTTCAGCTTGAGCTCGTAGCCGTCGACGATCCCCCCGTCCTCGGCCACGTCGAGGTACACCCACGCGGTCTCGCCGTCGACGGTGAAGCGCCAGTGCCGGTAGCGCTCCGGGCCGGCGTCGAAGTCGACGCGCGGCGCGACCTCCGACCGCTCGGCCGCGCCGTCCGCGGTGTCCGTGCCGACGGCGTTGACCGGCTCCTCCAGGACCGTCACCGTGAGACCTCCCCTTGTCGTCTGGCCCACATTCTACGAGACTATGACGACGCAGGGAAGAGGCGTAGACATTCCCTGGCTGTCCACCGACCGAGGAGGGGCCGACGGTGACCGAGGGCCGACCCGAGCTGACCTGGACCGAGGAGCCCACGCCGCTGTGGGACGCGGACAAGGCGGCGGCCTTCTCCCCCGCCGGACCCACCGTCCACGGCCTCGGCACCCCCGCCGAGGGCGACGCCCTCGGCGACGCCTGGTGGCGGGTGGAGACGACGACGGGCGAGATCGCGGGCTTCGGCCGGCTGGACGACACCTGGGGTGACGCCGAGGTGCTCGTCGCGGTCGTCCCGGCCTTCCGCGGCCGGGGCGTGGGCGCCTGGGCCATGGACCGGCTCGGCGAGGAGGCCGCCGCGCGCTCGCTGAACTACGTCTACAACGTCGTGCCGGTCGGTCACCCCGACCGCGAGGCCGTCGCGTCCTGGCTCGGCCACCAGGGCTTCGACGCCCGTGACACCGGCGAGCTCCGCCGTCGGGTCACCACCCGCGCGGCGACGACCGCGCCGTCGCAGTAGGACCCGCCCCGAATGCCTCAGCCCATGGTCCTCGCGCCGTCGAGGTGCTCGCGGAGCATGTCGGCGTGGCCGGCGTGCTGGGCGGTCTCGGCGATGACGTGCAGCAGCACCCGGCGCACCGACCGCGAGGCGCCCGGCTCGAACCACGGCGCCTCCGGCAGCGGGTGGGAGACGTCGAGGTCGGCGTCCACGACGAACGCGTCGGTCTCCGCGGCCACCGCGGCGTAGCGCGCGAGCACCGAGTCCAGGGTCTCGTCGCCGACCAGGTTGAACTCGTCGTGCCGGATGTCGCCGGCGGCCAGCCGCTCCTTGATCACCGGGTCGTCCCAGTCGACGTCGTCCCAGCTCGCGGCCGACATCGCCTCGGTGCCCTCCTTCGCGAACCGGAGCCACCCCGCCTCGGTGTCGGACACGTGCTTGACCAGGCCGGCGAGGTTGAGCACCGAGACGGTGGTGCGGCGGGTGGCCTGCTCCTGGTCGAGGCCCTGCAGCGTCTGCCGGAGGAATCCGCGGTGGGCCCGCAGGGTCTCGACGAGGTCGCGGCGCTCGCCGGTGAGGGAGTCGAGGTCGACGGTCGGGGTGTCGGTCACGTTCACAGTGTCCTCCGTGTTCCTGCTGGTGAGGACCACGATAGAGAGGGAGGCGGTCAGCTCCTGTCCTGCTCGACGGCGGTTCCGGACCCGACCTCGGTCACCCCAGCAGCTCGGTGAGCAGATCGGCGGCCCGGCCCGGCCCGGGCCGTCCTCGTTACGGCCGTACTTCGTAGACCGTGTTGAGCGGTGTGTCCGCCACAGGCCGGAAGCGGGTGAACCCCGCGTCCGTGGCGACCTGTCGCAGGGCGGCGGGCCCGGCCTGGGCACCGAGGCTGTACCCGCCCGCCTGGGACCGTCCCGCACCGACGCAGATGAAGGTGGAGAAGCCGTAGTAGGCCCGCCCGAGCGGGTTGAGGTTCTCGGCGAGGGTGTCGCCCGCGAGGGGTTCCACCATGAGCCAGGTGCCCTCCGGCGAGAGCGACTCGCGGATGTGCCGGGCCGCCCCGACCGGGTCGCCCATGTCGTGGATGCAGTCGAACGTGGTCACGAGGTCGTAGCCCTCCCCACCGAACGTCTGGGCCGAGCTGGTCTCGAACGAGGTCTGACCGGCCACGCCGGCGTCCGCCGCACGCTTCCTCGCGAGCTCGACCGATGCCTCGTGGTAGTCGGACCCCACGAACGTGGAGTTCGGGAAGGCCTGCGCCATCAGGACCGTCGACGCGCCGTGCCCGCACCCCACGTCCGCGACCCTCGACCCCGCCTGCAGCTTCTCGACGACGCCGTCCAGCGTGGGCAGCCACTCGTCGACGAGGTGCGCCCGGTACCCGGGGCGGAAGAAGCACTCGCACCCGAGGAAGACGTCCTCGTCGTGCTCGTGCCAGCCGAGTCCCTCGCCGGAGCGGAACACCGCGCTCACCCGGGGCTCCGCGCGGAGCGCGCCGAGCGCGAGCACGAACGCGCCGGGGAGGTACAGCGGCCCGTCGGGATCGGTCAGCGCGAACGCCTGCTCCTCGGTCAGCGAGAACTCGCCGGTGGCGGCGTCGTACTCGACGTACCCGCCGGCGGCCTGCTGGGCGAGCCACTCGGCGACGTAGCGGGTGGTGGTCCCGGTGCGCTCCGCGAGGGTGTCCGGCGACGCCGCCCCCTCCGCGAGGGCGCGGTAGAGGCCCAGCCGGTGGCCCACGACGATCCCGCCGGCCGCCATCGTGGCGCCGAGGTCCCCGACGGCCTTGCCCACGAAGCTCATCAGTCGTCCTGGTCGATCATGTCCGCTCCCGGGGTGTCGTCCTGGTGGTCGACGGCCAGGGTCCGCGGGGACGTTGCGCGCTCATTGCGCCACGCTCGCGGCGTGGCGATCCGGCACCCCGACGCCCAGCTCGCCCACGGCGGCCGACAGGGGGGACCAGCCGTGCCGGGCGGCCGCGGTCGCCAGTGGTGCCACCGCGTACCCGGCCTCGGTGCAGCGGCCCAGAGCACGCCACGCCCGTGCCACCGAGAGGTAGGCGTCCGCGCCGAGCAGCCACGCAGAGCCAGGAGGAGCGACGACGCCCCGGAGCATCCGGTCGGCCTCGACGAGTGCCGCAGGCGCCTCGTCGGGGCCACCGAGACTGTCGGCCTCGGCCATCACCGCCAGGCAGCGGACGCGACAGGCCGCCACCGCGTCCGGGCCCAGCAGGGCGAGGGCGCCGGCCGCAATGGAGCGCGCCTCGGCGACGTGGCCCGCTTCCAGCAGCGAGCTCGCCAGGAGGGCCTGCGCGGTGGGGTACCACCAGCGGTGCCCGGCGTCGCCGGTGAGCGCGACGGCCCGGCGGCCGTGCTCGATCGCCTCGTCGGGCCGGCCCTGCAGCCGCGCCACCCATCCCAGGTGGGCGACGAACCAGGCCTCGTGCCCGGGATAGCCGCTGCGGCGGTTGGCGCGGACGGCCTCGTCGATGCGGGCCCGGGCGTCCTCGAAGCGGCCGGCGGCCACCTCGACGAACGCGCTCTCGAAGACCGTCCAGTGCAGGTACCACCGATCGTCGGCGCGCCGGACCAGCGGCTCCATCTCCGCCACCACCGACGCGAGGTCGTCGACGTGCCCCAGGTAGGCGAGCGCCGTCTTGAGCCCGTCCAGCCCGATCACGAGAGCTCCGTCCTCCCCGGCGCCACGGCCGGCGTCGACGGCTCGGGCACCCTCGTCGAGCGCCTCGGTGAACGCCAGGCGGTGGGTGGCCACCACCGCGAGCCGGGCACGGACGTCGGCCTCCGCCCGTCGGTCGCCGAGACGCTCGGCGAGCCGCAGGCTCTCGCGCAGCCGCGCGGTGCTCTCGGCGACGGCGCGACCGAGTGCCATCGGCACGTCGCCGCCCAGCTGGCGCAGTGCGGCCATCTCCAGCCGGCGGTCGCCGGCCTCCCGAGCCGCCGTGACCGCCGACCGCAGGTCGTCCCAGGCCCCGTCGAACGTCTCGAGGCACTCACGGGCGCGCGCCCGCGCGATGAGGACGCGCCCGACCAGCTCGGCCTCACCGGCACGGCGCGCGGCGTCCAGTGCCTGGTCGAGCAGGGTCTCGGCGTCCCCGACGGCGCCGCGTCGGCCAGCCGTGGTGCCGGCGAGGAGCAGGGCCCGCGCGGCGCGGGGCCAGTCCTTCACCGCGGCGGCGTGGGCGCCGACGGCCTCCGGGGTCGCCGACAGCACGTCGGCGGCCCGGCGGTGATGGGTCCGCCGCACGGGCGCCGGGGTCGTGGCGTAGAGGACCTCGTGGAGCAGGTCGTTGGCGAACTCGTAGATCCCGTCGACGGGGATCAGCAGCCGGGCCGCAGCGGCACGCTCGCACCGGCGCACGGCCTCCACCGGGTCCACGGCGATCAGCCGCGCCACCACCTCGGGGTCCACGGACGCGCCCAGGACGGCGCCCGCCCGGAGGAGCTCGTCGACGTCGGGGCCGACACTGCTCACCCGGGCCGTGACGGCGGCCTGGAGCGACGTCGGCACTCCCTGCCGGCCGGCGCGCAGTCCCCGCAGGATCTCGACGACGAACAGGGAGTGACCGCGGGTCCGCCGCTGGATCTCCTCCGCGTGCTGCTCGTGCCCGGCGCGCCGGGCGAGCTCGGCGACGGCGTCGGGACTCAGCGGGCCGAGATCGATCCGGTGTGCGGCGTCGTCGAGAGCCTCGAGGGCGGCCGCCCCTTCCTCGAGCCGGACGCCGCCCGCGACGAGCAGGTGGGCCCGGCCGACCCGTCGAGCCAGGTAGCTCAGCAGCTCCACAGTGGCGAGGCCGGCGTTGTGCAGATCGTCGAGGACGAGCAGCAGCGGGCGCTGGGCGGTCAGCGAGCGCAGGAGGGCGCCGACCGCCTCGAAGACCCGACGGGCGTCGGGCGCCCTCCCGTCCGGCTCCTCGGCGCCCAGCTGGTCGGCGAGCTCGGGCAACAGCCAGGCCAGGACCCGGGCGTGGTGCTGCGCCGCCCCCCGCAGCTCCTCGACCGGCAGGGAGGCCAGCATGCCGCCGAGGGCATCGACCGCGGGCTGGAGGAACAACGAGCGTTCCGCGGCGTGACAGCGGCTGCTGGCGACCCGGGCCCCGGTCGCCTCGGCGGTGTCGATCAGGCGTGCCAGCAGGCGTGTCTTCCCGATCCCGGCCTCGCCGACGGCGAGGACGAGGCCGGCCCTGCCGCCGCAGGCCCGATCCCAGGACCGGTCCAGCAGCGCCGTCTCGTCGTCCCGCCCCACGAGCGCCCGTGCCGGTGCCGTCGGCGCCCGCCGCGACGTGGTCGGACGCTCGCGCAGCACCGCGAGATAGGCCGCGCGCGTCGCCGGTGCGGGCTCGATCCCGAGCTCGTCGGCCAGGCGTGCGCGCAGCTCGAGGTAGACCGACACCGCCCGCGCGGGCCGGCCGGCCGCCTGCTCGGCCGCCATCAGCAGTCGCAGCGCGGCCTCGTCGTAGGGGTCGATCCCGATCGCCGCACCCGCCGCGGCGAGGGCCCTCGCCGGGTCGCCCACCCCCAGTGCCGCCTCGGCCACCCGATGCGCAGCCGCCCGGCACAGCTCCCGCCACCGGTCGCGCGTCTCCCCCACCCAGGGCGCATCCGACTCCCCGAGGAGCACGTCCTCGCCCTCGAGGAGCGCGCGGGCGCGTTCCGCGGCGGCCCCGGCCAGGCCCGGAGCACCCTCCCCTGACCGGCGGCCCGCCTCGCCGAGCAGCGCCTCGGCCTCGTCCAGGTCGACGACGACCGATGGTGGCGCGGCCAACCGGTACCCGCGGTGGTCCCCGAGCACGACGTCCGGTCCCAGCCGAGTCCGGAGCCGGCTCACCAGCGTCGCGACACCGGCGGCGGGCCGTCGCGGGGGCTCCGTGGGCCACAACGCGTCGGCCAGCCGGTCCGGCGTCGCCGTCTGCGGACGCAGCGCAGCGAGCAGCCGCCGCTCCTTCGCGCTGCCGATCTCGACCACGGCGGGAGGGACACCGTGGAGCGCCTGCAACGTGCCCACCAGCCGGACCGCGAGGCCCATGGCCGCCATGATGCCGCGCGCCCTTCCCGCGATCCAGTACACAGAGCAACCCACCACTGCTTCTGATCGGGTGATAGAGGCCCGCCGACGCAGGTTCGAGCAGGGCGCCGCGTGCTCTGCGTGCCGAAACGGAGCCGCAACGGTCGGGAGCAGGGTGGACGGCGGGACGGGATGAGCGAAGACACGACCGGGGGGCACCGATGGACACGACGATGACAACACCGGCGCGGGGCGGCACCGAGCAGGGACGGGGGTCGGTCGACTGCTCCCGGGAGCAGGTCCAGCTGGTGGCCCACCGCTTCCGTGCGGCCGCCGACCACGCCACCCGCGCCTTCCCGGACGCGATCGGCGAGATGCTCGCCCGTGAGCTCGCCGCGCACGCCGAACTCGGCCGCGTGGGCGATGCGTCGGGGCTGCTGCAGCGCGTGATCCGCGAGGTCATGGCTCTGCCGGTGGTGCGTCCGTGAGCGCGGCCGGTGGGAATGACCTCGCCGCGGTGCGTCGTGCGACCGCCGCGGCGCGCCGCGTCCTCCCGGACGCCGTCGGCGAGCTCCTGTCCCGGGAGCTCGCCGCGCACCTGCGGTTCGGCCACCGTTTCGACACCAGCGGCCTCGCCGAGCGCGTCGCACAGCAGATCCTGGCGATGGCCGAAGAAGGACGGGCGACCGCCGCCGTTCACCCCAGCGCCGGCAGCAGCACCGCCGCGACCTGCTCCCCCAGCTCGCGGGGCGTCAGCGCGCCTGACGGGTCGTACCACTTGTAGACCCAGTTGGCGGCGCCGAGGCAGGTGTTGACGAACGCCTTCGGCGCCATCGGCAGCTCGCCGGCGGTCGCCTCGAGGTGCGCGAGGACCGCCTCGAGCACCACCGCCTCGTAGGCCCGACGGCGCTCCAGGATGGGTTCGGCGAGGTCGGGCGGCAGCTCCGACTCCTCCTCGAAGCAGATCTTGAGCAGGTCCTGGTGCTCGCACGTGTACGCGACCCGCTCGACGATCAGCCCGCGCACCGCCTCCCGCGGTGACGACGCGGCCGCGACGATCGCGCGGGCGCCGGCCAGGCTCTCGTCGAGCACGTCCTCGTAGACCCGCACGAGCAGGTCCTGCTTGGTGCGCACGTAGTGGTAGAGCGCGGGCTTGGACAGGCCGACCCCGTCGGCGATGTCGTTCATCGAGGCAGCCCGGTAGCCGCGGCGACTGAACACCTCGACGGCGGCGGCGAGGATGCGGCCGCGCTGCTCCTCGGCCCGGCTCCCGGTCGCCGTGCCCGCATCGCGCGCTGCCATCCCCTGCTGCCCCTCCCGTCCACCCGAGCGTGTTGACGCCCGACTGTGACACAGCCTACGTTCGTCCGACCGGTCGGTCGATCCCGTGAACGAGGAGCGCTGCATGGCCTTCGAGCTCGACGAGGCGCACGAGGACTTCCGGGCCAGCGTCCGGGCCTTCACCGACCAGCGCGTCCGTCCGGTGGTCGACGAGGCCGAGCGATCCGGGCGCCCACCGGAACGGCTGTGGAAGGAGATGGGCGACGCCGGGCTCCTCGGCCTGCTCACTCCCCCGGACCTGGGCGGATCCGCCGGCGACGGCGGCGAGTGCACCGCGGTGACGATCCTCGCCGAGGAGCTCTCCCGCGCCTGCGGCGGCATCGCGGTGAGCGCCCTGGTCAGCGCCTACATGGCCGGGCCGCACCTGGTCCGCTACGGCACGCCCGAGCAGCAGCAGCACTGGGCGCCCGCCGTCGCCGCCGGCACGGCGATCGCCGCCATCGCGGTCACCGAGCCGGGCGCGGGCTCCGACGTCGCGGGCATCACCACGAGGGCCCGGCACACCGACGACGGCTGGGTGATCGACGGCCGCAAGATGTTCATCACCAACGCCGGGCTGGCCGACGTCGTCGTCGTCGGCGCCAAGACCTCCCCCGACGCCGGACACCGCGGCATCACGACCTTCGTCGTCCCCGCCGACACACCGGGCCTGCAGCTCGGCGCCCCGCTGCAGAAGATGGGCTGGCACTCCTCGGACACCCGCGAGGTGGTCCTCGACGGGGTCACCGTGCCCGACGACGCGGTGCTCGGCGGCCGCGACCACGGCTTCTACCAGATCATGGCCGCGTTCCAGCTCGAGCGCGTCGTGCTCGCCGCGATGGGCCTCGGCCACGCCGCGGAGGCCATCGCCTCGGTCACCGCCTACGTGCGGGACCGCGAGGTCGCGGGCGCGCCGCTCACCCACCTGCAGACCATCCGGCACCGCATCGCCGCGATGGAGGTCGAGCTCGACGCCGCCCGCACGCTGACCTACCAGGCCGCCGACCGCCTCGACCGCGACCATCCCGAGGCCGGGCGCTCCGTCGCCGCCGCCAAGTACTTCGCCGCGAAGGCCGCCGCCTGGATCGTCGACGAGGCGCTCCAGCTCTTCGGCGGGGCGGGCTACCTCGAGGAGACGCCGATCGTGCGGCATCAGCGCGACGTCCGGATCCTGCGCATCGGCGGCGGCACCGACGAGATCCAGCTCGAGATCCTCTCGAAGCGGCTGCTCCCGTGACGGACACCGCCAACGGGGTCCGTCCGGCGAGGGAGGTACCGGCGCCCAGCCCCCCTGGGGCGCCGGTACCTCCCTCGGCGGACGACATCCTGCGGGCCGCCGAGCGCGCGCGGGCCGGCGGTGACACCGGCCGCTACCCGGGCACGCTCACCGCCCGGGAGCGCCTCGCCGTGCTGCTCGACGCGGGCAGCTTCATCGAGGACGGGCTGCTCGCCGGGTCGCTGCCCGCCGACGGCGTCGTCACGGGCGTCGGGACGGTGGAGGGCCGTCCGGTCGCGGTCATCGCCCACGACTTCGGGGTGAAGGCCGGCTCCTGGGGCGAGCTGACCTGCGAGAAGCAGGTCCGCATCCTCGAGCGCGCGGACCGGGACCTGCTCCCGGTCTTCTACCTCGTCGACTCCGCGGGCGGGCGGCTCACCGAGCAGATGGGCTTCTTCCCGGGGCGCCGGGGTGCCAGCGCGATCTTCCGGCTCCAGGTCGCGCTCTCCGGCCGCGTCCCCCAGATCTGCTGTCTCCACGGACCGTCCGCGGCCGGCGGCGCGTACATGCCGGCGTTCACCGACTGGGTCGGGATGGTCGAGGGCCGCGCGTCGATGTTCCTCGCGAGCCCCCGCGTGGCCGAGAAGGTCACCGGCGAGCGGACGTCCGAGGAGGAGATGGGCGGCGCCCGCATGCACGCCGAGGTCTCCGGGTGCGGCGACGCGGTGTTCGCCCACGACTGGCAGGCCGTCGCGGCGGCCCGCCTGCTGTTCTCCTACCTCCCCGACGACTGGACCGCGCGTCCCGCCGTCGTCGAGCCCGTGGAACCCGAGCAGACCGACTGGACCGGTGTCATCCCCGACGACCCGGTGACCGGCTACGACGTCGTCGAGGTCATCGACCGGCTCGTCGACGCCGGGACGTTCTTCGAGGTCAAGCCGGACTGGGCGCCGGAGATCGTCGTCGGGCTGGCCCGGTTGGAAGGCCGCGTCGTCGGCATCGTCGCGAACCAGCCGGACACGAGGTCCGGCGCCATCCACGTCGACTCCGCCGACAAGGCCGCCCGGTTCGTCTCCTGGTGCGACGCCTTCAACATCCCGCTGGTCTTCCTCCAGGACGTCCCCGGCTTCATGGTCGGCGTCGCGGTCGAGCGCCAGGGGATCATCCGCCACGGCGCGAAGCTCATCGCCGCGATGGCGTCGGCCGAGGTCCCCAAGTTCTCCGTGATCCTGCGCAAGGCCTACGCGGCGGGCTTCTACGCGATGTGCGCGCCCGGGTTCGAGCCCCGCGCGACCATCGCCCTGCCGAGCGCGTTCATCGGCGCCATGGGCCCGGAGGCCTCGGTCAACGCGGTGTACGCCCGCAAGATCGCCGACATCGCCGACGACGACGAGCGCGCCGCCTTCGTCGCCGCCCGCGTCGAGGAGCACCGCTCCGAGATCAACCTGCTGCGGATGACCTCCGAGCTCGTCGTCGACACCGTGGTGCCGGGCGAGGAGCTGCGCGCCGAGCTCGCCGTCCGCCTGCGCCACGCCGAGCGCTGGACCCGCGCCGCGCCCCGCCGTCACCACCTCGTCAGCCCCGTCTAGAAGCCACCCCTGAGAACCGCCGTCAAAGGAACTCGATCATGGATGATCGCGACACCCTCGGCGCCCTGATCTCGGCGCCGCTGGTCCCGCTGGCCGCCGAGCACCGCTCGGCCCGCTACGCCGACGAGATCGCGCACGCCCGCGCGCTGCACGACCGCGACCCCGACGACTACTGGGCCTGGGTCGCCGACCAGCACCGCTGGCTGCGGCCCTACGACACGGTGCGCACCGGCGAGCTCGGCGACTTCCGCTACTTCGACGGCGGCCTGATCAACGTCGCCGACAACTGCGTCGACCGCTGGGCCGAGGAGCCCGCGACGGCCGACCGGCCCGCCGTCGTGTGGGAGGGCGAGCCCGGCGACAGCAGGACCCTGACCTACGCCCGGCTCGCCGAGGAGGTGTCGCGCCTCGGCGCGGGGCTGACGGCGCTCGGCGTCGGGAAGGGGGACGTCGTCGCGATCTACATGCCCAACCTCGTCGAGGCGTTCACCGCCATCCACGCCTGCAACCGGATCGGCGCGATCTACACCGTGCTCTTCTCCGGGTTCGGGCGCGACGCCGTGGCGTCCCGGCTGGCGGCGGCGCGCGCGAGCGTCGTCGTGGTGGCCGACGCGATCTACCGCCGCGGGAAACCGGTGCCGCTGCTGGAGACCCTGCGGGCGGCGCGGCTGGACACGCCGACGGTGCACCACACCGTCGTCGTCGACCGCACCGGCAACGGCGTCGCGCTCACCGAGGGCGAGACCTCCTACGGCGAGCTGGTCGACGCCCACCCCGAGGGCAGCGAGGTCGTCCCGCTCGACCCCAACGAACCGGCCTTCCTCATCTTCACCAGCGGCACCGAGTCGCGCCCCAAGGGCGTGGTGCACTCGGTCGGCGGGTTCCTGCTCGGGACCTGGGCGAACGCGCACTGGCAGGCGGCGCTGACCGCCGACGACGCCTACTGGGTGGCCGCCGACGTCGGGTGGCTGACGTTCCCGATCCAGGCCGTCATCGGCGGGCTGGCGAACGGCGCGACGATCGCCTGCTACGAGGGGGCGCTGGACACGCCGCGGCCGTCGCGGTTCTACGACGTGTGCGAGAAGCACGGGATCACGAAGGTGCTGTGCGCGCCGACGGTGCTGCGGATGCTGCGCAAGTTCGGTGACCAGCTGGCCCACGACCATCCCCTCCCCCACCTCGCCCTGATCACGGTGCAGGGCGAACCCCTCGACGGCGAGACGTTCGCATGGGCCACCGACACCCTCGGGGTCCCCGTCGTCAACGCCTACGGCCAGACCGAGACCGGCTCCACCTGGACCTATCCCGTCGCCGGGGTGGACGACCTCAAGGCCGGCTCCGCGGGCACCACGCTGCCGGGGCACGCCTGCGAGGTCGTCGACGACGACGGCCACCCGGTGCCGGCGGGCGTCAAGGGCAACCTCGTCATGACCCGGCCGTTCCCGACGCTCGCCCGCACCGTCTGGGACGACCACGACCGCTACCTCTCGACCTACTTCTCCCGCTTCCCCGGCCGCTACGCCACCAACGACGAGGCCGTCGTCGACCACGACGGGCACCTGTGGGTGCTCGGGCGCGCCGACGACGTCATCAACGTCGCCGCGCACCGGCTCTCGACGATGGAGATCGAGGCCGTGGTGGGATCGCACCCCCGGGTGATGGAGGCCGCCGTCGTCGGGGTGCCCGACGAGACAAAGGGGACGGTGCCGGTGGCGTTCGTGACGGTCTCCGCCGGCTCGGCGGACGGGGTGCCCGACGAGGTGAAGAAGCTGGTCGCGGACACCATCGGCGGCATCGCGCGCCCGGACCGGGTGATCGTCACGGCCGCGATGCCGAAGACGCGGACCGGGAAGATCATGCGCCGGCTGATGCGCGAGGTCCTCCTGCACGGCGAGGCCCGCAGCGACACCAGCGCGCTGGAGGACCCGTCGTCGCTGGACGTCGTGGCCGCGGCGGTCCGCGCATGAGCGGACTGTGGTTCGAGGACCTCACCGAGGGCCTCGTGGTCGAGCACGCGACCCGGCGCACGGTCACCGAGACCGACAACGTGCTGTTCACGACGATGACGATGAACCCGGCGCCGCTGCACCTCGACCACGACTACGCATCGCGCACCGAGTTCGGAAGGCCCCTGGTCAACAGCATGTTCACCCTCGCGCTCGTGGTCGGGCTGAGCGTGCCGGAGCTGACGCTGGGGACGATCGTGGCCCAGCTGGGCATGACCGACACGGTGTTCCCGTCGCCGGTCTTCCACGGCGACACCGTCCGGGTCGAGACCGAGGTCGTCCAGGCGCGGGCGTCGCGCTCCCGGCCGGACGCGGGCATCGTCGTGTTCGCGCACCGGGCGCACAACCAGCGCAACGACGTCGTCTGCACCACCCGGCGCACGGGCCTCATGCACCGGCGGCCAGCGTCGTGACCGTCCCCCGCTCCCTGCTGTTCGTCCCGGGTGGCCGCGCGGACATGATCGCGAAGGCGCCGCGGTCGTCGCCGGACGCGATCGCCGTCGACCTCGAGGACGCGGTGGCCCCGGGCGACAAGGACGAGGCGCGCCGGACGGCGGTCGCGGCGGTGGAGGATCTCCCCGACGACGGAGCCCTGGTCCTGATCCGCGTCAACCCGCCCGGCACGCCCTGGTTCGACGACGACGTCGAGGCCGTCGCCGGCACCCGCGCGGGCGTGGTGCTGCCCAAGTACGAGGAGCCGGCGCAGCTGCGGGACCTGCGGGAGCGGCTCGGCGAGCGAGAGGTCGTCGTGGGCATCGAGACGGCGCGGGGCGTCGCGGGGGCGCGGGAGCTGCTCGCGGAGACCGATGTGCTCGCGGGCTACTTCGGCGCCGAGGACTTCATCGCCTCGGTCGGCGGGCGCCGGACCCCGTCGAGCCGCGAGGTGCTGTTCGCGCGCTCCGAGGTCCTGCTCGCCGCCCGCCTGGGCGGGGTCGGCGCGCTGGACCAGGCCGTGGTGACCGTGCGGGACGCCGAGTCCTTCCGCGCCGACGCCGCCGAGGGCCGCGACCTCGGGTACGACGGCAAGATCTGTATCCACCCCGCCCAGGTCACGCTCGCCCACGAGGTGTTCACGCCCTCGGACGAGGAGATCGCCCACGCCCGCGACGTCGTCGAGGCCGGCCGGGCCGGGGTCGGGGTGGTCAACGGCGAGATGGTCGACGACGTGCACCTGCGGATGGCGGCGGCGGTGCTCGCTCGGGCGGGAGACGCAGCGGAGCGGAGCTCGACCCCTGGACGGAGCGTCGAGGGGTGAGGATAGGGCTCATGCTGCCGGGCACCGCGGACGCCGCGGAGATCCCGGCGCTGGCGGCCCGCGCCGAGGAGCTCGGGTTCGACCTCGTGGCCGCCGGTGAGCACGTGCTCTTCGGCAGCCCCACCTCGAACGCCTTCGTGACGCTGGCGGCGGCGGCCACGGCGACCTCGCGGGTCCGGCTGGTGTCCGCGGTGACGCTGCTGCCGCTCTACCCGGCGGTGCTCGCGGCGAAGATGGCCGCGACGTTGGACCGGGTCTCGGGCGGACGATTCGAGCTCGGGGTGGGGGTCGGCGGGGAGAACCCCGCGGAGTTCGCCGCGTGCGGGGTGCCGGTGGGCGCCCGCGGACGGCGGACCGACGAGGCGCTGCCCACGGTGCGGGCCTACCTGGCGGGGGAGACGGTGACCGTCGAGGGCGAGCCCACCCGGCTCGACCCGCTGCCCGTGGGACCGGTGCCGATCTGGGTCGGCGGGCGCTCGGAGGCGTCGATGCGCCGGGCCGGGCGGGCCGGCGAGGTCTGGATGCCCTACCTGTGCAGCCCGGACCGGGTGCGGCGCGGCCTGCGGCTCGCGAACGACGTCGCCGCCGAGCAGCGCCGGCCGCCCGTCACCGGCGGCCTGCTGGCCTGGTCGGCGGTCGCGGCGTCGCGCGCGGAGGCGCGCACCCTCGCCGTCGGGACCCTGGAGCGGATCTACGGGCAGGACATGGACCGCATCTTGGACGCGTGCGTGCCCCACGGGACGGCCGACGACGTCGTGGCGCGGTTCGCCGAGTACGCCGCGGCCGGGGCGGAGCAGATCCTCGTCTCGCCGTTGTGCGCCGAGGGCGGGCACGCGGCGGCGATCGAGGAGGTGGGGGCGGCCCTGCGCCGCGCCGGCTCCGTCAGCGGGCCGCCCGCAGCGTCGGCGAGGCCTCGTCCAGGGCCGACCGTAGGCGCGTGACCGCCCGCTCGGTGTCGACGATAGGTCCCTCGAGCGCCCCCACGGCGTCGCCGATGGCCGAGAGCAGGGCGCGGCACCGGCTCGCCTGTTGCCCCAGCTCGGCCTGGAAGACCCAGAGATCGGCGAACACCTCGACCTTGGAGCGCAGCTCCCAGGGGGCGATCGGCTTGACGATGTAGTCGACCGCGCCCGCCCGGTAGCCGCGCAGGGCGGACTCGGCGTCGCTGTCCGCGGCGGTCACGAAGAGGATCGGGATGTGGCGGGTCTTCTCGCGCTTCTTGATGTGCTCGGCCGTCTCGAAGCCGCTCATCCCCGGCATGTGCGCGTCGAGGACGATGAGCGCGTACTCCTCGGTCATCAGCCGTTTGAGGGCGTCCTCGCCGCCGGTCACCGCGTCGACGTCGACCGGCAGGCCCTCGAGGATCGCCTCGAGCGCGACGAGGTTCTCCCGCCGGTCGTCGACCGCGAGCACCCGGGGCCTGCGCACCGACCTCATCGGGCCTCCCTCTCCTCGCCCGTCCCCGGGGTCACCCGGTCCCCCGAGAGCCACGACGCCATCGTCGCGAGCAGCTCGTCGAGGTCGACCGGCTTGGTGATGTAGTCGCTGGCCCCCGAGGCGAGGCTGGTGTGCCGGTCCTCGGGCATGGCCTTCGCGGTGAGGAACAGGATCGGAACCTGGGAGCCCGCCGGGACCGCGCGCATCCGACGCGTGGTCTCGTAGCCGTCCAGCTCCGGCATCATCGCGTCCATCAGGACGATCCGGACCTCGGGATGCTCGGTGAGCAGCGTGATGCCGTCGGTGCCGTTGTCCGCGTAGAGCACGACCAAGCCGTGGCGTTCGAGGGCACTGGTGAGCGCGAAGACGTTGCGGACATCGTCGTCGACGATCAGGACGGTGACCTCGCGCAGCAGCGCGGCCGCCGGTCCGGCGGGCGCGGCGGCGGCCGGGCGGATGATGGGAATCTGGGGTGCGACCACGACGTCGTCCACGTCCGGTTCGGCGACCTCGACCGGTTCCGGCGGCAGAGTGACGGCGTCGGGAACGATCGCCGGCAGGTAGAGCGTGAAGGTCGACCCCGACCCGACCCGGGACGACACGGTGATCACCCCGCCGAGCAACCGGGCCAGCTCCCGGCTGATCGAGAGCCCGAGTCCGGTCCCCCCGAAGCGCCGGCTCGTGGTGCCGTCCGCCTGCTGGAACGCCTCGAAGATCATCTCGAGCTTCTCGCGGGCGATGCCGATGCCGGTGTCCCGGACCACGAACCGGACCACGTCCGACACCCCGACCAGCCCGGCCTCCTCGTAGCCCGACCCGGGCTCCGCGGGCTCGATCAGCAGCTCGACCGAACCGGTGCTGGTGAACTTGACCGCGTTCGCGAGCAGGTTGCGCAGGATCTGCCGCAGGCGCTGCAGATCGGTCACGATCGACGTCGTCTGCGGTAGGACCTGCAGTCTCAGCTCGAGCCCCTTCTCCTCGGCCTGCGCCCGGAACACCGTGTCGAGGTACTCGGGCACCCCGTCGAGGTCCACCGGGGTGGGGTACACGTCCACCCGGCCGGCCTCGATCTTCGACAGGTCGAGGATGTCGTTGATCAGGTCGAGCAGGTCGGACCCGGCATCGTGGATGGTGGTGGCGAACTCGATCTGCTTCCCGGTGAGGTTGCGGTCGGGGTTGTCGGCGAGCATCCGGGACAGCAGCAGCAACGAGTTCAGCGGGTTGCGCAGCTCATGGCTCATGTTGGCCAGGAAGTCCGACTTGTACTGGCTGGCCAGCGCGAGCTGCTGGGCCTTCTCCTCGACCCCGCGCCGCGCGGCGTCGATCTCCAGGTTCTTGATCTCGATCTTGCGGTTGCGGTCCGAGAGGAGCTCCGCCTTCTCCTCGAGCTCGGCGTTGGTGCGCTGCAGCTCGGCGGACTGCTCCTGCAGCTCGAGGGTGAGCCGCTGGGACTCGGACAGCAGGGACTCGGTGCGCCGGCTGGCCCGGATGGTCTTCACCGTGACGCCGATGGCGCCGACCAGCCGCTCGAGGAAGGTGCGGTGCAGGTCGGAGAACGGCATGAGCGACCCGAGCTCGATGACGCCGTGGGACTCACCCTCGAAGGTGACCGGGAGCAGGATCACCTCGACCGGCGCGATGTCCCCCAGCCCGGATCGGATCGTCAGCAGGTCCGGGGCGATGTCCCGGACGACGACGGTCTGCTTGGTCGTGCCGACCTGCCCGACCAGCCCCTCCTGCGCGCCGAACTCGGCGGGCGGGTCGAGCCCGAGCAGCGGCCCGCTCAGGCCGTAGCCCGCCGAGAGCCGCCACCCGACGGGCTCGGTGCTGTCGGCCTCTCCCTCGGGGAACTCCGCGAGGAAGAACGCGCCGATCTGCGCGTCGGTCAGCGGCACGACCTCCCGCAGGATCATCTGCGCGACGTCGGAGAGGTCGTGCTGGCCCTGCAGCAGCCCGCCGATCCGGGCGAGGTTCGAGTCCAGCCACCCCTGCTCGGCGTTGGCGTTGGTGGTGTCGAGCAGGGTCGCGATCATGAGGTTCAGGGTGTCCTTGAGCTGCGCCACCTCGCCCTGCGCCCGCACCCCGATCCGTTGCGTGAGGTCCCCGCGGGTGACGGCGGTCGAGACCTCCGCGATCGCCCGCAGCTGGGTGGTCAGCGTCGAAGCGAGCTGGTTCACGCTCTCGGTCAGGTCGCGCCAGGTGCCCGCCACGCCCCGGACCTGGGCCTGGCCGCCGAGCTTGCCCTCGGTGCCGACCTCGCGGGCCACGCGCGTGACCTCGTCGGCGAACGAGGACAGCTGGTCGACCATGGTGTTGACGGTGTCCTTGAGCTCGAGGATCTCCCCGCGCGCATCGACGGTGATCTTCTGGCTCAGGTCGCCGCGGGCCACCGCCGTCGTCACCTGGGCGATGTTGCGCACCTGGCCGGTGAGGTTCGAGGCCATGTAGTTGACGTTGTCGGTGAGATCGCGCCACGTCCCCGAGACGTGCGGGACG
>NZ_DASXJD010000166.1:0-52031 GCF_036497585.1 Actinomycetospora sp.
GGAGGCGGCCCCGACGGCGGGGACGGCGCCCGGGCCGGCGACGGCGGCGTCGGGCCCCGCGACGGCGGCGTCGGGCCCCGCGACGGCGGCGTCGGGCCCCGCGACGGCGGCGTCGGGCCTGACCACCGCGATGGCCGGTGCCGGGACGGGCGCGACGCCGTCGGGACCCACCGCCTCGGGCCGGACCGCCTCCGGGCGGACCCCGTCCGGGCGCACGCGGGCCGGGTCGAGCCGGCGGCGCATCGGCGCGGGCCTCGTCGAGATCGCGCCGGAGCCGGCGGCCGATCCCGCCGAGGCGGTGATGGCCGAGGCCGTGGTGCCGGAGTCGAGCCGGTACTGCGGCGTGTGCGACGCCCCGGTCGGGCGCGGACGCGACGGGCGGCCCGGGCGCACCGAGGGCTTCTGCCCGCAGTGCGGCACCCGGTTCTCGTTCACTCCGACCCTGCGCCGGGGCGATCTCGTGGCCGGGCAGTACGAGGTTCTCGGCGCGCTCGCCCACGGCGGCCTCGGCTGGGTGTACCTGGCCCGCGACCGGAAGGTCCGCGACCGCTGGGTGGTGCTCAAGGGGCTGCTCAACACCGGGGACGCCGCCGCGCTGGCCGCCGCCGACGCGGAGCAGGGCTTCCTCGCCCAGCTCGTGCACCCGCGCATCGTGCGGATCTACAACGTCGTCACCGGCGACGACGGCGCGACCTACATCGTCATGGAGTACCTCGGGGGCCGCTCGCTCAAGGCGATGCGGGACCCCCGCGAGCCGATGCCCCCCGAGCAGGCCCTCGCCTACGTGCTGGAGGTCCTGCCCGCGCTCTCGCACATGCACGAGCGGGGACTGCTCTACTGCGACTTCAAGCCCGACAACATCGTGCAGACGGGGACCGACCTGACCCTGATCGACCTCGGCGCGGTCCGCCGCATCGACGACCCTGGGGGCGACGTCTGGGGCACCGTCGGCTACCAGGCCCCCGAGATCTCCCCCGATGGCGCCGGCCCCTCGGTGGCCTCGGACGTCTACACGGTCGGGCGGACGCTCGCCGTCCTCGTCACCACGTTCGACTTCCACCGCACGATGCGCGACCGGCTCCCGGACCCGCATGAGGCCCCCGCGCTCGCCCACGAGCCGCTGCGGCGCCTGCTCGCCCGCGCCACCCACCACGACCCGGCCCGGCGGTTCGCCTCGATCGACGAGATGGCCGACCAGATGGTGGGGGTGCTGCGGCGCCTGACCGCCCACCAGGCCACGCCGGCGCCGCGTCTGTCGACGATGTTCGCCGCGCCCCCGGCGTCGGCCGGGATCACCGCGCCCTCCACGCCGGAGGAGCTCGCGGACGCCATGCCCGCCCCGCTGCCCGACCCGGACGACCCGGCGACCCCCGAGCTGGTGTCCGCGGCCGCGCAGGGCCCGCGCGCCGTCCTCGCCGCGGTCTCCGCCGACGACGCCCCCGACACCGACCAGGCCCGGCTGTCCGCCGTCGTCGCCCACCTCGACGCCGGCGACGTCGAGGCCGCGGGCCACGCCCTCGCCGAGCACGCCGTGCCCGGCGAGTGGACGTGGACGTGGCTGCGGGCCCGGCACGCGGCCGCCGCCGGGGAGGCCGACACCGCCGCCGGGCTCGTCGACGAGGTCGCCGACGCGCTGCCCGGCGAGCTGGCGCCGGAGTTCACCCTCGCCGCGCTCGGCGAGTACCGGGCCGCCCGCGACGGCGAGCGCGCCGGGCCGGTCGTCGTCGAGCGGTTCGCCGACATCTGGCGCACCGACCACACCTGGACCGGGGCCGCGTTCGCGCTGGCCCGGCTCCGCGCCGCCGCCACGGACCGTGCCGGGGCGGTCGCGGTGCTCGACGAGGTCCCCGCGAGCTCGGTGCACGTGGCCGACGCCCGGGTCGCCGCGGTGCACGTCCTCCTCGACTCGCGCGACGGCCGGGATCTGACACGCTCCACGGTCATGGAGGCGGGAGCACGGGCCGAGGCGATCGACCTCGACGCGCTGCGCGCCGCCGAGCTGCAGACCAGCGTGCTCGAGGCCGCCCGCCGCCTCGACGACGCCACGGGCGGTGACGCCGCCACCCTGTTCGACTGCCCGCTCGACGATCACGGGCTGGGCCTGGGCATCGAGGAGCGCTACCGGCTGCGCGCCCGCTTCGCGGGCACGGCCGCCGGGCGGTTCGCCCTGGTCGACGCCGCGAACGACGCCCGCCCGTGGACCGCCCGATGAGCCGGGGCGGGACGACGACGGCCGGCGGCGCGGCCTGCGACAGCTGCGGCGAGCACGGCGAGCCCGGCGACCGGTTCTGCGAGGGGTGCGGCGCGCCGCTGCCCGCCACCGAGGGCCCGCCGCCCCAGGAGCGGGAGGTCACCCGGGCCCGCCCGATCACCGCGCGCACCACCGCGCCGGGCACCGACCCCGCGCCCGACGGGGAGTCGCTCGACGGCGTCGCCACCGCGCCCGGTCCGGGTCCCGACGACGGGCAGCGGGACGGCGGCGGCGATGGCGATGGCGACGGCCTGGGCTACGACCCGGACGACCGCGACCACGCCGAGCGGTCGGTGCCCGGCGCCGCGGCCGTCACCGACGTCGGCCGGGTCCGTCCCGCCAACGAGGACGCGTTCGGCCTGGTCCGGCTCCCGCTCGGGGAGTCCGGCCGGGACATCGTCGTCGGCGTGGTCTGCGACGGGGTCGGCTCGGTGCCGGGCAGCGCGGCGGCCTCGGCGGTGGCGTGCACGACCGTGCTGGCCACCGCCCGCGACGCCGTGTCCCACCCCGACCCCGCCGACCCCGGGCTGGCCGACACCGGCGGCGTCGACGTCACCGAGCTCGCCTACGCCTGCGCCGAGGCGGCCGTCGACGCCGTCTCCGCGCTCGGCGGCCCCGGCCGCGACTCCCCCGCGTGCACCTACGTCGCGGGCATGGTCGTCGGCGACGTGCTCGTCGTGTCCTGGATCGGCGACAGCCGCGCGTACTGGCTGGTCCCCGACGAGCCCGACGCCTCGTGCGTGCTCACCACCGACGACTCCTGGGCCGCCGAGGCGGTCGCGGTGGGGCTGCTCGCACCGGAGGCCGCGTACGCCGACCCGCGCGCCCACGCCATCACCCGCTGGGTGGCCGCCGACGGTCCGCCCGGGCCGGCCCACGTGGTGGCGCACGCCGCCGACCGTCCCGGCGTCCTGCTGATCTGCAGCGACGGGCTCTGGAACCACATCCCGCACCCGGCCGACCTCGCCCGCCTCGTCCACGACGACGGGCCGCCCACCACGGCGCGCGCCATGCTGACGGCGGCGCTGGAGGACGGCGGCACCGACAACACCACCCTCGTCGTCGTCGACGTCGCGCCGGAGGGGAGCCCCGAATGACCGCGCCCGCCCCGTCGTTCACCCTCGAGGCGTTCCACAACGAATACCTGCCCGAGGGCGGCGGCGAGGTCGACGCGATCGTCTCGGTCACGGGCGCCGGCCTGGGCGCCGTGACGACGGGCACCGACGCCGCCGAGGTCATCGTCATCGACTGCTCGGGCTCGATGGGCGACCCGGCCACCAAGATCGCCGCGGCGCGGCGCGCGACCCGCGCCGCGCTCGACGCCCTGCCCGACGGCGTCGTGTTCGCCGTGATCGCCGGGCGGCACGACGCGCGGATGGTGTTCCCGCAGGCCGAGCGCATGGTGGTGCTCGACCGCGTCACCCGCCGTCAGGCGCACGCCGCGGTCGAGCACCTCCGCCCGAGCGGCGGCACCGCGATCGGTACCTGGCTCCGGCTCGCCGAGCGGCTCCTCTCGCCCCACCCGCGCCGGCTGCGGCACGCGATCGTGCTGACCGACGGCCGCGACGAGCACGAGACGCCCGAGGACCTCGCCGCCGCGCTGGACGTCTGCGACGGCGCGTTCACCTGCGACGCCCGCGGGATCGGCACCGACTGGGTGGTCGACGAGGTCCGCGGGATCGCCTCGCGGCTGCTCGGCACGGCGGACATCGTCGCGGAGCCCGAGCACCTGGCGGCCGACTTCGAGGGCATCGTCGGGCGGGCGATGGGTAAGGGCGCGGGCGACGTCGCGCTGCGCGTGTGGACCCCGCGCGGCGCGCGGGTCACGTCGGTGAAACAGGTGTCCCCCACCGTCGAGGACCTCACCGACCGCCGCACCCCCGACCCGGCGAAGCCGCTCGTCGGGCTCTACCCCACCGGGGCGTGGGGCGACGAGACCCGGGAGTACCACGTGCGCGTCGCGCTCGACCCGCTGTCCGCCGGCGAGGAGATCCTGGCGGCGCGGGTCGGGATCGCCGCCCCGTCGATCTCCGACGCGCCGCTCGACGAGACCCGGGTCCGGGTGACCTGGACGCCGGACTCCGCGCTGTCGACCCGGCTCGACCGCCGCGTCGCCCACTACACCGGGCAGGCCGAGCTCGCCGAGGCCATCCAGGAGGGCCTCGACGCCCGCCGCACCGGCGACGTCCGGACCGCCACCGCGCGCCTCGGCCGCGCGGTCGCGCTCGCCGCGGCGTCGGGCAACGAGGACACCTCGGCGCTGCTGGCCCGCGTCGTCGACGTGGAGGACCCGGCCACCGGTCGCGTCCGGCTGCGTCGGGAGGTCACCGCGGCCGACGAGATGACCCTGGACGTGCGGTCCACCCGGACCGCGCGGGTGCGGGAGGGCTGACCGGCGTTGACGAGCACCCATCGGTGCCGGAACGGGCACGACTCCGGGACGCCGGACTTCTGCGACGAGTGCGGTGTGCCGATCGAGGGCGGGTCGGCTCCCGGGTCGGTGGCTCCCGGGTCGGCGGCCGCCGGGCCGGCGGCTCCCGCGCCGTCCCCGGCACCGGCGCCCGAGGCCTACCCGGGCGAGGCGTGCCCGCTGTGCGGTACCCCGCGCAGCGGCCGCTTCTGCGAGGAGGACGGGCACGACTTCGTCGTCTCCGGGTCCGTCCCCGCGCCGTCGGCGCCGGCCTCCCCTCCGGAACCGGTCGCCGGCGTCGCGACCCCGCCCGGGGACGGGGACGGCTGGGTCGTCACCGTGGAGGCCGACCGCCGCTACTACGAGAGCGTGCTCGCCCGGGAGGGCCCCGACATCGGCGAGGTCAGCTTCCCGAACTACTACCCGAGCGCGGAGATCCCGCTGGCCGGTACGGAGATCCGGATCGGGCGGCGCCGGGTCCACGGGTCGACGCCCCCGCCGCAGGTCGACCTCGCCGGCCCGCCGCTGGACCCGGGGGTGTCCCACCTGCACGCGGTGCTGCTGCCGTTGCCGGACGAGCAGGGCGCCGAGGGCTGGTCGGTGCTCGACCCCGGCTCCACCAACGGCACGACGATCAACTACTCGGACGACCCGATCGCCCTCGACACGGTGGTGCCGCTGCGCGACGGCGACCGGGTGCACGTCGGCGCGTTCACGACGCTGGTGCTGCACCGCCGCTGAGGACATCGCCGCGGCCGGCCGGTCGCCGGGACTCCGGGCCCGCCGCAGCGGCACACCGCCGTGGACCTGCTGACCGACCGGCCGGCCGTCACCTCGGCATGGCGTCCGCCTTCCGTTCGTCGACCTCGCTCGACTCCTCGGAGCCGACGGGCGTGGCCGACCTGACGGACGCCGGCCGCACCGTGAGCTTCACCATCGGAGCGACCCGCTGGGAGGGCACCGTCGTGATCTCCTCCTCCGGCTCCCCGGCGACCGGCCCCGTCACGGGCTCGGCCACCTCGCGACGCTCGGGGCTGGTCCACCGGCCGTCGGAGCGGCGCAGCATCCCGGGTAGGAGGGTCCGCATCGCGAGGTAGGCGTCGATCAGGCGCAGCACCGGGAACGCGAGGAAGGCGGCGAAGTAGCGGGTCCGGCGCTCGATGAGGACGACCACGCACGTCAGGAGGAAGTCCGGCGCGAGGATCCCGAAGAGGAGGGCCGGGAGGCTCATGTGGGCCGAGAGAACGGCGTACAGGGGACCCTCGACGGGCCAGGTGAGCGCGGCCGGGACGAGGCCCGGCAGCACCAGCACGAGGACGAGGAGAGGGAGCAGGAGGAAGGTGATGGCCGCGGTCACCAGCTCGAGCAGCAGCAGGCAGAGCATCAGGCCGAACAGGCTCGGTCGCGGTGGCAGCCGCCGGACGGTCTGCCAGAGCCCGAGCGACCAGCGCCGTGTCTGGCGCACGTAGTCGATGAGTCGGACCGGGTCCTGGGTCTCCGCCATCGCTTTGAGGGTGAAGCCGACCCGGCCGAGCTTGTGCCGGTACAGCTCGAACGTCATGTTGAAGTCCTCGATCACGAGCCCGGGCGGGTTCATGTCGATCTCGGGCAGGACCCGGGTCCGGTACATGCTGGCGAACCCCGGCACGATGTGGGTCGCGTTCACCCGGGCCCAGGTCTGCCCGAACTTGATCAGCCGCTGGGTCAGCGTGTAGATGCGCTGCCGGTGGCAGACGAGGATCTTGCCCATGAGGGACAGGCGGTCGCCGTCCCAGGCGCTGCGCACCGACCCGGCGACCGCGGCGACGCCCTGGTCGGCGAACATCGGCAGCGCGGCCTCGAAGTACCCGGGCAGGATGCGGGTGTCGGCGTCGAGGAGCAGGACGTAGTCGAAGCGCTCGACCAGCCCGAACCGGGCGATCGCCTCCTCGAGGGCCCCGGCCTTCCCCAGATTGGTCGCCGTCGAGATGACGTTGACCCCCATCCGTTCGGCCAGCTCGACGGTGCGGTCGGTGGACCCGTCGGAGACGACGTGGACCTGGTCGGCCGGGATGAGCGCGATGATCGCGGCGAGGCTCTCGGTGATCACGACCTCCTCGTTGTGCGCCGGCATCAGCACGGCCACCTGCGACAGGTCGGGCACCGGGACGGGCGGGACCACCTCGGTGGCGCTCCCCCAGCCACCGTGACGCCGGGCGCGCCGGCGGGCGCGGCGACGTCGCCACGCGGCGAGCGGGTGCTCGTCGACGAGACGGCAGAGCCCGATGAGGCCCCAGATGAGGATGTTGAGACCGACGATGCCCATCGCGAGCAGCCAGACGGGGATCATCCGGAACCTCCGGTCGAGGACGGGGACGCCGCGTGCGGTGCGAGATCCGCCCACAGCGCCGGGTCGGGCGGGGCGTACATCCAGAGGAAGACCGAGTGCACGCCGAAGGGTTCGGCGACGGCGCGCTTGGCCTGGAGGCTGGCGGCGTTCTCGAACCAGACCTCGTGCTCGCCGGTCGAGTCGCTGTAGCGGAACCAGGGCGACTGGCTGAGCGGGTCCCACTGCACGGTCACGCCGTGCGAGGACGCCAGAGACACGGCCTGCGCGTAGGAGATGGTGGCCCCCTGGTCGCCGGACCAGTCGTAGCCGGCCTGGTCGAGGCCGAGGACGAGCTTCTGTGGCGGGATCACGGTGGTGGCGTAGGCCAGCACGTCGTGCACCCAGCCAGCCGGTGCGATCGGACCGGGCGGCGACGTCGACCAGTGGTAGTCGTAGGTCATGAGCCGCACCTCGTCGGCGGCGGCACCGATCGCGGCGTAGTCCTGGGCGACGTTGCGCTGGTCGCTCCCGGCGTCGTCGGTCTTGGCGAACACCGCGACCGAGAGCGTCTTGTGCGCGCCGTGCAGGGAGTCGGCGAGCTCGCGGACGAACGCCGAGAAGGCCTCGCGGTCGTCGCCCTGCAGCTCCTCGTAGTCCAGGTCGATGCCCGCGTAGTTCTGGGACACGGCGAGCTGGGTGATCGAGGAGATGTTGCGCTTCATCGTCGCCGGGTCGTGCAGCACCGGCGCCACCGCATCGTAGGAGAACTCGCCGCCCACCAGGTTGGACACGCTGGGCAGGAGCGGCACCCCGAGCGCCCGCAGCTTCGCCATCGTGGTGTTGGCCGTCGCGGTGTCGCGCCGCGGCACGGCCGACTGCACGGCCCCCGTCGGGCCGACGTTGTAGATCCACGGCGAGATCTCGTCGACGACGTGGCGGTTCGCCTCGACCGCAGCCGTCCCGGCACCCAGGTCCCAGTACGGGATCGCCGCGATCACGGTGCCCGGGGGTGGGACCTCGGCCGCGGCCGCCGACCCACTGCCTCCGCGGTCGCCCATCACGGCCACCCCGCCCATGACGGCGACGACCGCCGCGACGGCGAGCGCGAGGAGCAGGAGGCTGGGCCTTCGGCGTGGCGGGGCTCCATGGACGGCCCTCCTCTCGGAATCGGGGGGTTGGGGGTCGGGAGGAGTGGTCATGCCGGCCTTGTCACAGCCACGTACCGGCCCTGCTGGTCCGCGACGACCGCGTCGATGACGTCGTCGAGGTCACGGGTGGGCCGGAACCCGAGGAGCCGCTCGGCGAGCCCGCAGTCGGGCACCCGTCGTTGGAGATCCTCGTAGCCGCGCCCGTAGACCTCCTCGTAGGAGCGGCGCACGATCGTGCTCGACGAGCCGGTCCGGTCGATGACCCGGGCCGCGAGCTCGGCGATGCTGACCGGTTCGGACCGGCCGATGTTCACCGCGCTGCCGGTCGCCTCGTCGCAGGCGGCCAGGGCGACGATGGCCGGGACGACGTCGAGCACGTGGCAGAAGCACCGGATCTGCTCGCCGGTGCCGAACACCGTGAGCGGTTCGCCCGCCAGGGCCTGCGCGACGAAGCGGGGCACCACCATCCCGTACAGCCCGGTCTGGCGGGGTCCGACGGTGTTGAACAGCCGGGCGATCACCCCGTGCATGCCGTAGGCCTCGACGGAGGCGCCGACGAGGCTCTCGTCGAGCGCCTTGGCCTCGGAGTACGACCACCGGTACCGAAGGGGCGACCCGACGATGCGGTCGTCGTCCTCGCGCAGGCCGATCTTGGTGTTCTTGCCGTAGACCTCGCTGCTCGACGCCACGAGGAGCCGCGCGCCGTGCCGGCGGGCCGCCTCGAGCACGGTGTCGGTGCCGTGCACGTTGACGCGGATGCCCTCGACGGTGCGGTCGCGGACGACGAAGGCGCCCACGGCGGCGGCCAGGTGGAAGACGGTGTCGGCACCGGCGGTGAGGTCGTCGACGAGCTCGGCGTCGAGGACCGACCCCCGCTGGAACGCCAGCGCGGGGTCGTCGACCACGCCGTGCAGGTTCTCGAGCGAGCCGGTCGAGAGGTCGTCGAGCCCGACGACCTCGTGCCCCTCCGCGAGGAGGTGCTCCACGAGGTGGGATCCGATGAAGCCGGCCGCGCCGGTGACGAGCGCGCGCATCACGCACCCCCCACCAGGGTCCGGGCCGGGGCGTCGTCGTGCTCGGCCGGTCGTGGCTGTGGGACCACGTCCCCCAGCACCTCGGTCACCCCGGCGAGCGGGCGTCGCCGCCCGTCGAGCCGCTCGTAGAGGTCGTCGATCCGTGCGGTGACCGCCGCCATCCCGTAGTGCGTCATGACGGCGGGCTCGCTGCGGCGCGGGCGCTCGGCCACCAGCTCCTCGGCCATCGCCTCGCGCAACCCGACGACGTCGCCGGGCACCTGGCGGGCGCGGTCGGTGGGGATGCCGTCGAGTGCTGGGCAGGTGGTGTAGAGCGCCGGGACACCGTTGGTGAGGGCCTCGAGGACGCTGAGCCCGAACGTCTCCTGCTCGGAGCTCGCGATGAAGAGGTCGAGCGCGGACAGCACCGCGGCCACGTCGTGGCGCTCGCCGGCGAAGGCCACGAAGGGGGCGGCCCCGGTCGTCCGGGCCACCTCCTCCAGGTGGGCCCGTTCGTCCCCGCCACCGACGACGAGGAGCCGGACGGTCGGGCCGAGCAGGGGCGCCGCGGCCTCGATGACCATGTCGAAGCGCTTGTTGGGGTCGAGGCGCCCCAGCACACCGATCACGGTGGCCGACGAGGGGAGGTCGAGCTCGTCGCGCACCTCCGCCCCGGCGACCGGGTCGGCGGCGACCCGGTCGAGGTCGAGCCCGTTCGGGATGATCTCGATCTTCCGGGCCGGCACGCCCCACCGCTCGAGCCGGTCGCGGACCGCGGTCGACACGGCGATCGTGACGTCCGAGCAGACATCGCTGGCGAGGTAGAGCGCCCGGACCCCGGCGGTCATCCGCCGGCGCTCGAGGTGGGTCTCGCCGATGGAGTGCTCGGTCGTCACGACGATCGGGACACCCGCGAGACGGGCCGCGAGCCGCCCGTAGATGCACGAGCGGTAGAGGTGGACGTGCACCACGTCGTAGCGGCCGCGGCGCATGAGCGCGGCGAGGTGGAGCAGGGCGGGGAGCTCGGTGTTGCGGGTCATCCCCAGGTTACGCACCCGGCCGCCGTCACGGACGATCATGTCGGCCACCGGTCCGGGGTTGTAGAGGGTGACCACGTCGGCGTCGTGGCGGGTGTGCCGCAGCAGCGAGCGCAGCTGCAGCTCGGCGCCGCCGACGCCGAGACCGGTGATGACGTGCAGGACCTTCACGAACGACCTCCGGGGGTGTCGGGAGCCACCGCCGCGCCCCGGGCGGGCGCGGCGGGCAGGGCGGCGAGGGTGCGGAGCAGGATCACGGTGTCGAGCCACGTCGAGCGGTACTCGACGTACTGGCGGTCGAAGCGGGCCCGGTCGTCGAGCGGGGTGTCACCGCACAATCCGTGGACCTGGGCCCAGCCGGTGAGCCCGGCCCGGGCCCGGAGGCGGTGCAGATAGCCCGGGACGGTGCGGGCGAACACCGCGGCGTACGCCGGGCGCTCGGGGCGCGGACCGACCAGCGCGAGGTCCCCCCGCAGGACGCCGAGCAGCTGGGGGAGCTCGTCGACGTGGGTGCGCCGCAGGAGGCGTCCCCAGGCGGTGACCCGGTGGGCGGGCACGACCCACCCGTCGTCCCCGCCCCCGGCGACCGTGCGCAGCTTGACCACGCGGACCGCGGCGCCCGCGCGGCCGACCCGCCACTGCCGGTAGAAGGCCGGGCCGGGGCCGGCGAGCCGACCCGGGCCGCCGAGGACGGCGGCGAGGAGGACCCACGGCCCGGTGAGTACGAGCAGTGCCGAGGCGAGCAGCAGCTCCCCCGCGCGGTGCAGCCGCGCACCGACCGCGGTGTCCCCGCGGACCGGGCGCAGCGGGACGAGCGTGGTGCCCCACAGGTCGTCGAGGTGGCCGTGGGGGACGTCGAGGCCGGCGCTGGGGAAGCG
Source organism: Actinomycetospora sp. (assembly GCF_036497585.1). Lineage (GTDB taxonomy): Bacteria > Actinomycetota > Actinomycetes > Mycobacteriales > Pseudonocardiaceae > Actinomycetospora. The sequence continues at coordinate 11,046 of NZ_DASXJD010000166.1, forward strand.
CGGCACGACCCAGACCCGGGCACCCGCCTCGCGGGCCCCCAGCAGCCCCTCCTCCAGGACGCCCGGCGACGGCGGGCCGGCCACCCCCGGACAGCCCGGCTCCTCGGCCGCGGTGGGGCACACGATGACCCGCCGCACCCCGAGACGCCGGACGAGACCGGGCAGTTCGCCGACGCCGCCCCGCAGGATCGCCCCGTCGTGCGGATCGGTCTGCGGGCCGTCGTCGTCGAGCACGCCGACCGGGTCGAGGCCGAGCTCCGGGCGGGCGCGCATCGTGGCCGTCAACGCGCGTGCGGTGGGGCCGGCGCCGACCACCAGCGTCGGCTCGCCCCCGACCCGCCGGCGACGGTGCCGCTGGGCGGCGCCGACGCCGGCACGCTCGAGGGGGAGCAGCACGGCGGCGACGGCGACCGCGGCGACCGGTACCCACGGCGCGCCCCGTCCCGCGCCGGCCAGCACGAGCAACGGCAGCGGCAGGGTCACCGCGGCGACGAGCCGGGGAACCCGCAGCCCGACGAACGTCGTGATCCGCGGGCGGTAGGAGCCGTCGGCGGCGAGCACGCAGACGGCCACCAGCCCGTAGGCGAGGGCGAGGAGGCCGGGCAGCCCGACGAGCGCGGCGGCCACCGCGACCGCCGCGCCGTCGAGACACCCGACCAGCGCGGCGGCCCCGTCGGCCCGCGAGGGCGCGTGCGACGGCGTGCGCGGCCCGCGCCGCGACGCCGTCTCCGGGGCTGCCGTCATCACGTCACCAGCGCCGAGGTGGGCGTCGAGGCGACGATGCTGCGGGCGGTGGCCTTCGCGGCGTGCGCGGAGCCGTAGGCGAAGCGCATGACCGGACCGAGGCTCGGGGCCACCGCGGGGCCGCAGAAGTACAGGCCCGGCACCGACGACCGGTAGTCCTCGGTGACCGACGGGGTGCCGCCCAGCGTGCGGATGCGCGCGCGCAGGGCCTCGTCGAGGAAGCCGATCCGGGTCAGGTCGATCCGGTACCCGGTCCCGGCCATGACGTGGTCGGCGTGCAGCACCCGCCGCCGACCGGAAGCATCCCGCAGGTCGAGCCGCACCTCGTCGCCGTCGGTGCCCGCCCCCTCGATCCGGTGGCCGGTGAGGATCGGGACGACCCCCTCGACGCGTGGCCGCAGCCAGTACGCCCCCGCCGGCCCGAGCGCCGAACGGGCGCGCGAGAGCCGCACGGACGACGGCAACCGGTGGTAGAGGTCGGGCTGGTTGGAGTAGAACCACGTGCCCCAGCCGGACCCGAGCGGTGCCTCGGGCTCCCGCACCCGCCGCCAGAAGGAACGCTGCGCGGCGAGCGGGTCGCCGTTCCAGGCGATGTGGTCCTCGCGGGCGACCAGCCGGGTGTCCGCCCCCGCCTCGTGGAGCAGCGCCGCGCTCTCCAGTGCCGACTGTCCGGCACCGAGCACCACGACGCGACGGCCGGAGAAGTCGGCCATGTCGGTCTGGTCGCTGGTGTGGGAGACCAGCCGGGCGGGCACGCCGGCCAGCTCCGGCGGCATCGACGCGGAGCCGGTGAGCCCGACGGCGACGACCACGCGGGAGGCGTGGACGACCTCGCCGTCGCCGAGCTCCACCCGGAACCCGTGCTCGTCCTGGGCCAGCCCGACGACCGGGGTGTCCTCGATGTCGGACACGAGCTCGCGGGCGAACCACTCGCCGTAGGCGATGAAGGTGTCGAGCGCGACCGGGAGGCCGTAGTCGGCGTAGGGCGTCTCGGTGCGGCGGCAGTAGGTCTCGAGCCGGTGGGTGCCCTGCGGGTCGGAGAGGCTCGACGCGAACCCCTGCGACTTGAGGTACATGCCCTTCGGCATGGTCTTCCAGGCCTGCATGACGCTGCCGAACTGCCGGACCCGCAGGCCCGTCGGTGCGAGGTGGGCCCCGAGCGACAGGCCGTAGGGGCCCGCGCCGATGACCACGACGTCGGTGCGGTCCTGCATGGTGGTGTCCTCCCCGGTGGTGCTGCTGGCGGTGACGGATGTGGTGGTGCGTGGCCGGCGGACGGATCGGGCGATCCCGGCCGCGCCGCGCCGGGCGGCCTCGGTGCCCGTGCGGGTGGCCATGAGCGCGAAGGGCAGCGGGTCGTCGACGGCGAACCAGGCCGGCTCGTCGATCCCACGCAGCGAGGCCGCCCAGGTGCGGCCGTCGAGCTCGCCGCGGCGGAGGTGGGTGAGCGCGGCGACGGGGTCGTAGGGCTCCACGACGAAGCGGCGCGGCAGCGGCGGGTCGGCGGGCACCCGCCGGCCGGTGAGGTCGAGGTGCGCGGCCACGGCCACGTCGATGCCGCGGGCCCCGCGGAAGACCCGGAACTGCGCCCCGAAGCGGGGGTTGGCGTCGAGCAGCTTGGCCCGACCGTCGCGGGGGTCGACCCGCAGGTCGAGGTCGACGACCCCGCGGTAGCCGAGGCGGCGCAGGAACCGGGTCGCGGCGTCCGCGAGCTCGGGCCACGGCTCGACCCGGCCGAGGCTGGTGAGCCCCGCGTGCGCCGGGTACGAGCGCTCCTTGACCCCGGTGCCGACGAAGACCGCCTCGCCGTGGCCGTCGAGGTAGGCGTGCACGAACCAGTCCTGCGGCCCGTCGTCCGCGCCCCCCGCGGGCAGGTACTCCTGCACCAGGAGCGACCGCGGGCGCGCGCCCGCCTCCGCCGCGACCTCGGCCAGGTCGGCGGGGGTGCGGACGACGGACGTGCTCGGGCGGCCCCCGCGGTCACCGAGACGCTTGACGACGAGCGGGAGACCGAGCTCCTCGCCGAGGTCGCGCACCCGGTCGGGGTCGGCGACCCGCTGGGTGCGCGGGGTCGGCATGCCGTGCTCGTCGCACAACAGGGGGAGCGCCGCCTTGTCGGCGAGCCGACGCGGCAGGTCCGGCGGGAGGCGGGGGAAGCGGAAGCGGTCGCGCAACTCGTCGCCGTGCTCGGCGAGCAGCATCGCGCCGGCGTCGTCGGTGGTCAGCAGCACCGCCGGGGTGCCGAGCGTGTCGGCGATGCGACCGAGCCCGGCCAGCACCCCCGCGGTGTCGGCGGGGTCGGGCCACCACGGCCAGCGCCGCGCCAGGTGGCGCGAGCGCGCGGCCGGCGCCCAGCGGTGCTCGTGCACGGCGTGCACGGCCACCCCGCGCGCCCCGAGCGAGCGGATGACACCGAGGGCGCCGTGGTGCATGGGGTTGGCGTCGGTCTTGAGCAGCACGGCGGGCACGGAGGTGTCGAGCAGACCGTCCGGGGGCCCGCCGCGGCGGAGCAGGAGCACTGGCGTCACACCACCTCGCGCGCCGTGCCCGGCGCGTCGAACCGGTAGGTCGCGTCCAGCACCCGCGGACACCGCCGCACCCACCCGTGGTCCACGCCCGGGTGGACGACCTGCACCACCGCGAGGTCCCACTCCCGCGAGCCCGGGTCGGCCACGGACGCGAGCTCCCGGCCGTCGTCGAGACGGATCGCCCGCACGAGCGGGTCGTGGTAGGCGACGTCCGCGCCGCGGTCGAGCAGGGTGGCGATCAGCGGGAGCGCCGGCGACTCGCGCACGTCACGGACCCCGGCCTTGTAGCTCACCCCGGCCACGACCACCCGTGCGCCGGCGAGGTCGATCCCGTCGCCGGCAAGGACCTCGCCGGCGCGGTCGGCCACCCGGCGTGGTCGGTCCTCGATCGCGTGCATGGTCGCGTCCACCAGCGGCGCCGGCGTGCCCGACGAACGGAGCTGGGCGAGCAGGTAGTGCGGGTCGCAGGGGATGCAGTGCCCCCCGACGCCGGGCCCCGGGAACACCGCGAGGAAGCCGTAGGGCTTGGTGCCCGCCGCGAGGGTGACCTCGATGGCGTCGAGGCCGAAGGCGCCGCAGGCGTCGGCGAACTCGTTGGCCAGCGCCAGGGAGACCGCCCGGAAGATGTTCTCGTAGAGCTTGGTGAGCTCCGCGGCCTCGGGTGAGCTGACCAGGAACACCGAGTCGGTGAGGGCGGAGACCACCTGGGCGGCCGCCGACGCGCAGTCCGCGGTGATCCCGCCGACCACACGCGGGGTCTCCCGCTGGCGGTGGTCGTGGTTGCCGGGGTCGATCCGCTCCGGGCTGAACGCGACGAACACGTCGCTGCCGGGCACCAGCCCGCGGGCGTGCAGCGGCCCGGCGAGGAGCTCCCGGGTGGTGCCGACGTAGGTCGTCGAGGTCAGGATGATCGTCTGACCGGGCCGGGCGTGCGCCACGACCGTCTCGCAGGCCGCGCGCATCGCGCGCAGGTCGGGGCTGCGGTCGGCGAGGACGGGTGTCGGGACGCAGATGATGACGACGTCCGCGGCGTCCAGCGTCGCGGGGTCGGTGGTCAGGTCCAGCCGACCGGCCTCCAGGACGAGCTCGAGGGTCCGGCGTGCCTCGTCGTCGAGGTCGACGTCGCGGTCGGCGATCTCGGCGAGCCGCGCCGGGTCGACGTCGAGACCGATCACCCGCTGCGCCGCGTGCTCAACGACCAGGGCGGTCGGCAGCCCGACGTACCCCAGCCCGACCACCGCGACCGCCCCGAGGCGCTCCGAGTCCGCGGGGCGGGTGAACGCGACGAGGTCCTTCGCCAGCAACCGCTCGCGACCGTTGATCGCGAGGGAGAGCTGGGGGGTGGTGGCGACCATCGAGGGTTCCCTCCTGGCGGTGATCCGCGGCGGGGCGTGCTGCCCGCCGATCACCACCCTGCGGTGCGCACGGCCGAAGGAGATCGGTCAACCACACCAGTCGTCCTACGCAGCGCAGGCGAACGTCCCGCGCCCGCCGCCACCACGGCGGTGACCGCGGCGAGGTGGTCGAGGCCGTGCCGGAGGTCGAACTCGCGGGCGACCGCGGCGGCCTCGACCCCCTCGGCAGAGCACCGATCGGGATCGGAGAGCCGGGCCGCCACGGCGGCCGCGAGGGCGGCCTCGTCGTCGGGCGGCACGAGGGCGCCGGTCCCCTCCCCCACGGCGTCGGCGAGGCCGGGGACACCGCTCGCGACCACGGCCCGCCCGGTCGCGAGGGCCTCGAGCAGCGCTAGCGAGAGCCCCTCCCAGCGGGAGGGCAGGACGACGACGTCGGCGGCCGCCAGCCACGGCCGCACATCGGCCACGGCACCGACCACCTCGATGCCGGGCTGCCGCGGGACGGCCGCCGCGCCGGGGTCCCCGACGAGCAGCAGCCGGGCCCCGGGCACGGCCGCGCGCACCGCGGGCCAGGCGCGCAGCGCGACGTCCTGGCCCTTCTGGCGGCACACCCGCCCGACGCAGACCGCCAGCGGTTCGTCGGGCCCGAGCAGCAGCGCCGCCCGCGCGGTGCGCCGTGCGGCCGGGCCTGCCGGGCGGAACCGGGTGAGGTCGACGCCGTTGCGGACCACCTCCAGCGGCCCGGGCACGCCCGCCTCGACGGCGAGGCCCGCCTCGCCCGGACCGACGCAGACGCACAGGTCGGTCCAGCGGGCGCCGAACCTCTCCCACGCGCGGGCCGCCCCGGCGAGCGCAGGCCCGACGGCGAGCCACGACCAACCGTGCGGAGAGACGATCGTCGGGACCGCGCCACGGATCGCCAGCCGACCCGCGAGCGCGGCCTTGGACGAATGCAGGTGCACGACGTCGGGCCGAGCGAGATCCATCAGTGCCCGCAGGTCCCGGATCTCACGGACGACCCACGGGCCGGGCGCGCGCCGTGCCGACCACGTCAGGTGCGGGATGCCGCGACGGACCAGCGCGACCGGCAGGGCGCCGGTGCCGGGGCACGCCACCGCGACCTCCCAGCCGCGCTTGCGCTGGTCGGCCACGATGCGCTCCGCACAGACCGCCGTCCCGCCCTCCACCGGCTGGGCGACGTGCAGGACACGGGGCGCCACCGGTCAGCCCCGGCCGGCGGTCGACAGCGGCGGCCCCTCCCGGCTGGCCGGGCGGGCGCCGGCGGCCTCCCGGACCTCGGCGGCGGCGTGGCGTCCCCGCTTGGCTGCCAGCCGCAGCGCCCCGTCCCGGTCACCGACGTAGGTCCGGGGCAGGGCGAGCGGGCCGGGGTCGGGCGGTCGCCCGGTCGCGCAGGCGTGGTCGTAGCCCGCGGCGGCGACGGCGGTGACCGTGCGGGCGTCGTGGGCGCCGTAGGGGTAGCAGAACCCCGTCACCGGCCGCCCCACCAGATCGGAGAGGACGTGGCCGCTCGCCGACACCTCGCGGGCGAGGCCCGCGGCGTCGATCGACCCGTCGAGCCGCACGTGGGTCATCCCGTGCGCGCCGACCTCCATGCCCGCGTCCGCCACCGCGGCCACGTCGGCGGCGGTCATCAGGTCCTTGCGGTCGCCCTCCGGGTCCCAGTGGTTCTGCCCGCCGAGCATTCCGGCGACGACGTAGACCGTGGCGCCGAAGCCGTGCCGGTGCAGTAGTGGCACGACGGTGTCGGCGAAGTCGCGGTACCCGTCGTCGAACGTGAGGCCCACGAGGCCGCGGGCGGCGCCGCGGCTGCGGGCGGCGAGCAGCTCCCCCACCCCGACCCCGCGCAGCCCGCCGCGGCGCAGCCAGGAGAACTGGGCGTCGAGCCGCTCGGGGCGCACCGTCACCAGGTAGGGGTCGTCCCGGTAGTCCGCGACCGAGTGGTACATCAGGATCCAGGGCTTCACCGGACCACGTCCTCCCCTGCCGCGCCCCGGGTAGCGAGCTCGTCGTCCGGCGGCCCGTCCGGTGACCCCTCCGGCGGGTCATCGATCGGGGAGCGGGGGCCAGGGACCGTGGGGGCGCCGGCGCGGCCGGCACGTCCTCGGCGTCGTCGCCGCAGGAAGTGGTGGGTGAGCCCGGCGAGGGCGGCCAGCAGGCCCAGCACGGCTGCGACGGCCGCGCCGAGCTCGAGCAACCCGCGCAGCCCCGGCGAGATCAGCGGCGGCGCCGGTGGCGGCGGCACGGGTCCTTGAACGTAGGCCGCGCTCTGCACCCAGCCGACGGCCCCGACGACGAGGCCCGCCGCGACGCCCTCGGTGTCCGGCGGCGGGGGCGGGGTGTCCCACGTCACGGGTTGCCACGCCGGCGCCGGGGCGACCCACGGGCTCGACGTCCAGTACACCCACGAGCCGGTGGACGTGCGGCGGTACACCTCGAACTGCGTGGGTACGGTGGAGCGGTACTGCGCGGCGAGGTGGATCGGCACACCGGGTGTGGCCGTCACCGTGCACTGGCCGAGGTCCAGCCGCGGTAAGAGGGTCGCGTCGCCGTTGGTGTAGGAGCTGACGGTGACGGTCTCCGTCGCCGGCACACCCGGGGCCGGCGGCGTCCAGCGGTAGTCGGCGGTGTTCTGGCCGAAGCCCGACGCCTCCCAGCAGTCCGGGACCGTCGTGGAACTCTGGCTCAGGTCGCCGTTGGGCATGGCGGTCGCCGCGGGCGGGGGTGCGGTGTGGACCGGTCCGCCCGGTCCCCCGACGACCTGGCTCACCGTTCGGACGGCCAGCGTCCCAGCGCGCTGCTGGTCGGCCAGCCAGCCGGCGAACTGGTCGAACAGCGCCGGGCTCGTCGAGAGGTTCCCGCAGGTGGTGCACGCCTCGTGGTGGAAGATGAGCGGCACCCAGCCCCCGCCGGCGGCCTGGGCGCCGGTGACCAGCCCCTCGAGGTCGGCGAGGGTCGTCGCCGTCGTGATGTCGGGCGGCGTCCGGATCGCGTACGGGTCACGTGGGGGCACGCTCTCACCGGGGACACAGTCCGGGCACGTGGCGCTCACCGGACCGACCCCGCCACGGTCCAGGCGCGCGCTGGCGTAGCCGCAGTCGCGCGCCGCGGCCTCGACCGGCGGCGAGGCCGCGCCGAACGGGTAGGCGAACGAGACCGGGTCGAAGCCCCAGGAGTGCAGGGTGGCGCGGTCGTCGCAGATCTGGCGAGCCGTCTCGTCCGGCGCGTCCTCGGTGAGGTTCGGGTGCGAGACCGTGTGTCCACCGATCTCGTCGCCGGAGGCCGCGATCTGCGCGAGATCGGCGCGGGTCATGTAGTTCGGCTGGCCGATGGCGCCGGAGTTGATGAAGAAGGTCCCGACGAGACCGTGCTGCTGCATCGTCTGCAGGTACTGCATCTGGCCGGCGAGGCCGTCGTCGAAGGTCAGCGAGACGATCGGGAGTGTCGGGCCGGAGGCGGCGACCGGCGCCGGCGCGGCAGCCGGGGCAGGGCTCGGCGGCGCCGCAGCCGGCGGCGCCGCAGCCGGCGGGGCGACGGCCGGGACCAGGAACCCCACCGCGACGGCGATCGCCGCGAACACGGCCAGCACCGCCACCATGAGCAGGCGCGATCCACCCGTGGCGCGAGCGCCCTGCTCGGAGCCGGGCTGCTCGGAGCCGCCCTGTTCCGGTCCGGTCCTCGTCATCGTGCCCCCACCGGATCGGATCGGACGTCGACGGTGCCCGTGAGACCGGCGGATCGGGCCAGCGCGACCGCCTCGAGCCTGCTGTGCACCCCGAGCTTGGCGTACAGGTTGCCGATGTGGCTGCGCACGGTGTGCGCGGAGAGCCGCAGGTGCTCGGCCAGCGTCGCGGTGGACTTCCCATCCACCATCGCCGCGAGGATCTCCCGCTCACGGTCGGTGAGCCGGTCCAGCGGACCGTCCCGACGAGCGCCCCGGGCGTCCGCCCGCAGCCGGTCCAGTGCCGCTGCGAGCTGCGCGGGCGGGAACCATCCTCGACCGTGTGCGGCTCCCCGGATCATCGCCACGAGCTCGCCGACGTCGGCCTCCTTCGAGACCCACCCCTCCGCACCGAGCAAGGCCACCTCACCGGCGGTCCGGGGGTCCTCGTCGGCCGAGAGGGCGACGACATGGGCGCCCGGGAGCCGACGGCGCAGCGCGAGGATCAGCTCCCGGCGCTCGTCGTCGAGCGGCGAGACCTCGAGGACGACCACGTCGGGCCTCGCCCGCACGGCGTGCGCCACCGCGGTCTCCACCCCGGTGGGCCCACGGCTGTCGACCACGAGGTCGGGCTCCGCGCCGAGCCGGGCGGCCAGCGCCTCGACCAGCATCTGGTGGTCGTCGAGGAGGAGGATCCGCAGCGTCACGAGAAGCATGGTGGGGGCAGGGCGGATCGGGGACCTCGTGCAACTTGACCAGGAGGTGCTGGGGCGGACGCGGGAACGTCGGGTCACCGCGCGCCGAGCAGGGCGTGCCGGGTGGCCAGCGCGGCCGCCTCGAGGCGGGTGTGGGCGCCGAGCTTGGTCAGGACCGCCTGCACATGGGTCCGGACGGTGGTCACCGAGATGCCGAGCCCCGCCGCGATCTCGGACGTGCCGCGGCCTTGGACGATCAGCCGCAGGCACTCCCGCTCGCGAGCGGTGAGGTGCGCGGCGAGCCGCCGGATGTCGTCGTCCTCGCCTCGGGGCGCCGCAGCGCGCCGGCGAGGAGGGAGCTCCACCGCGATCTCGCCGTCGAGGACGCGGTGGATCGCGTCGACGAGGGCCGTGACACCCCGGGTCTTGTGGACGAAGCCGCGCGCCCCGAGGTCGAGGGCACGGCGGGCGGCGCCGTCGTCGGTGTCCGCGGTCACCATGACGATCCGCGTGCCCGAGCTGGCGGCGAGGAGGCCGGGGATCAGGTCGAGCCCGTCGCCGTCGGCGAAGGTGCGGTCGAGCAGGCAGATGGCCGGCCGGTGCTCCGCGACGGCGGCGAGGACATCGGAGGCCCGGTGGGCGACCGCCCGGACCTCGAGCCGACGCTGCCCGAGCACGGTGCTCAACGCGTCAGCGAACACCCCGTGGTCGTCCCCGACGACCACCGCGGTCACGCCCGCACCTCCCGTCCCGACACCGGCGGCCTCCTCGTGTCCCGGTCCCGCAGCACGACCTCGGCCAGGGCGCCTCCCCCGCGGCGTGGACGCGATGTCACGTCGGCCGCGAGCCCGTGGGCGGGCGAGCGCACGATCGCGAGGCCTTTGCCGCGCGCGCCCGCCGGGCCCCGCTCGGGGCCCGGCCCGTCGTCGAGGACCCGCATCCGGGCACCCGCCGCGGCGTCGAACTCCCCCTCGACCCGCACGGCTGCGACGAGCGCCGAGAGCGTCACCACCTCGTGGCCGATGTCGTGGAGCAGTGCGGCGTCGGCCGTGTACACGCTCTGGGCCCCCTCTCGGTCCCCCCGGATCGCTCCCCCGCGGTGTGCTCCCCATCGTCGGGATCTCCGTGCTCCGCGGCGACGACCGATAGGCCGCGGGAACGGCGGACGTTCGAACCCCGTCCCGGTGCCCGAAGGTCCCGGGCTCATCGGGCATCCCGCAGCGCCCGGACCGCGTCGACCCGCGTGTGCACCCCGAGCTTGCGGAAGATCTCGTTGATGTGCGTCCGCACCGTGTTGTACGACAGCCCGAGGTGCTGGCCGATCGACCGGTTGGCGCGGCCCTCGGCGAGGGCGTCCAGGACCTCGCGCTCACGCTCGGTCAGCCGCGCGAGCGGGCACCCGGACCGACCGGCGATCGCGTCCGCCCGCAGCGACGCCAGCAGCTCGCCGTGCACCTCGCGGGGGAAGAAGGCCCCGCCCATCACCACGCCTCGCAGCACCCGCAGGAGGTCGTCGGCGCTGCACCGTCGGTCCAGCCAGGCCGCGGCACCGGCGCGGGCGGCGTCGAGGGGGCCACCGACCGCGTCGTCGACGGAGAGCACGACGACCCGTGCCGCGGCGGGTGAGGCATCGACGGCGGCCACGGCGTCGGCCGGGTCCGAGACGTCGATGAGCACCACGTCGGCTTCCGGTCCGTCGACCAGGTCCAGATCGGGCTCGACCGCCATGCGACGGCCGAGCGCTTCGGCGAGGAGTCGGGAACCGGTGAGGTACCGGACACGGAACGAACCCATGCCAGGACGCTAGTTCGGATCTCGCCGCGGGCCCTCATCCATCTTGACGGACGGCGAACGCATGCGGGGAGCTCCCGCGGCCGACGTGACATTTTCGCAATGCGGGCGGCGGCCAACCAACGGGACGGGTCGGACGTCATTCGAGCAAGTGACGACGGTCGAGTCCCGGGGGATCCATGACCAGCGTTCTGATCGCCGACGACCACCTGCTCTTCACCGACCTGGTCGGCGCCTACCTCGTCGATCGCGGCATCGCGCTCGCGGGCGTCGCGGCGACCGAGGCCGAGGCGCTGGCAGGCACCCGCGCGAGCCCGCTCGACGTCTGCCTCGTCGACCCGGCTGCGCTGGCGGAGGGCCCTCCCGCGGCCTTCCTCTCGCGGCTGGTACGGGCCGCCCCGGAAACCGCCGTCCTCGTCCTCACCGGGAGGCCGCACCCCGGACCCGCCGCGGCCGCGGCCGCCGGTGCCGCCGGCTACCTGCTCAAGAGCGCCTCGGGGGACGAGCTCGTCGCGGCGATCGAAGGCGTTGCGCGCGGCGAGGTCGGGCTCGGGGTCGTCGCCGCGGCGGAGGCCCTCGGGCCCGACGTTCCCTCCGGGGAAGGCGCGGCGACCGACGGCGTCGCCGACGCACTCCGCCGGCTGGCGCGGCTGCGCGCCCGGGAGCGGGAGTGCCTGGAGCTGATCGTGAACGGCGCCTCGACCGAGGAGATGGCCGAGACCATGGGCGTCACCGTGGCCACCGTGCGCAGCCATGTCAGGGCCGTGCTGGCCGCCCTCGGCGTGCACTCCCGGCTCGGCGCGGCGTCCTTCGTGCTGCGGTACGGGCTCGTCGGCCCGGTGCCGCACGCGAGCTGACGGCCGGCGCTCCGCGGGTCAGGTCGTGCCGGCCTGCCACTGCGCCCAGGACAGCGCCCAGTCGCCCCAGCGGTCCCACACCGGCAGCGCCGGGCCGCCGGAGTTGGCGACCTCGACGACGTCACCGACGCCGAAGTGGTCGAAGAACCACTGCGCGTCGGCCGGGCTGAGGTTGACGCACCCGTGGGAGACGTTGTCGCTGCCCTGCTGGGCGACCGACCACGGCGCCGCGTGCACGAACTCGCCGTCGTTGGAGATGCGCTCGTCGAGGAGCACGGTCTCCTTGTAGTAGCCGGGCTGGCCGGGCATGACACCGTAGGTGGCGGAGTCCATGACGACGCTGGGCTGCTTGTCGGAGATGACGTGCGTGCCGGTGTGGGTCGGGAACTGCGGCGACCCGAGGCTGATCTTCATGGTCTTGACGAGCGCGCCGTTGTCGAAGATCTGCATTTGCTCGGCGCCGCCGTCGGCCTTGGCCACCCAGGCGTCGTGCACGTGGAAGGTCTCGTGGACGTCCTTGGCGCCGAAGGCGCCGCCGCCGAGGTCCGCGCCGAAGAGCTTGCTGTCCAGGGTGATCGAGGTGCCCGGCTTCCAGTACGCCTGCGGCCGGTAGTCCACCTGGGTCGAGGAGATCCAGTGCCACGCGCCGGGCTGGGGCGGATTCGAGGTCACCGCCAGCGCCTTGACGGCCGCGTCCTTGTCGGTCACCGCGTGGGAGAAGGTCACCGCGACCGGCTGCCCGACCCCGACGTTCGTGCTGCCCGGGTCCACCGCCGCGCTGTCGGTCTGCTTGGGCGCGAGCGTCGACACCGTCGACTGCAGATGCGTCGGGGTGCCCTGCGGGGTCACCGCGTCCGCGACGACGGTGTAGCTGCGCCCGTAGGCGAGCGGTTCGGTGGTGGTCCAGGTGGCGCCGTCCGGCGAGGTCGTCCCGGTGACGGCGTCCCCGGAGGGATCGGTCATGTGCACCGCGGTGATCCGGCCGCCGTCGGCGTGCACGTGCACCGGGGCGGTGGGGTTGACGTCCGCGGCGGGGTCGACGGTCACCCGCGGCCCGGGCGGGGGCACCGCGGCCGACGGGGAGCCGGACACCGCCGGCGAGGAGGACGTGCCGGAGGCCGATCCGCTCCCGGAGCACCCGGCCGCGCCGAGCACCAGGGCGGCCGCCAGGCCGAGCATCGCGACAGTGCGCCGCCGTGGCGTCGATCCGTGCCGGTCGGTCCCCGCGCGCACCGCACGCCACCTCGTCACACCACGCCCCCGCTCCCCGGCGCCGAGCGCGCCGGCGACGACGGTCCCACACACGCTGCGTCCGCCAGGTCATCGGGTCGGCGTGTTTCCGCAGGTCCAGCGCCTGATTCGTACCCTGCTGGGCGCCGCGCGCCCGGTTCGTGCGGGAGTGCGCCGTTACCGTGGACGCTCACAGTGGGCGCCGCCCGCGTAGGTGCGCGGGCGTGGACGTGAGCGCGACGACGATGTCCCGTCCAGGACGGCGGCGACTGCGGAGGCCCTCACGTCGTTCACTGGTACCGGCGGTAACAGGTAACCGTCAACGTGACCGTCACGGCACGTGATCCACGTCGAACCGGACGAACCCGGGGTTGGCTTCGAGCGCACTCGAAGGCCTAGCGTCGGGTCCATGACGGCACTGGGCCTCCCCGACGCGCCGACCGCGGAGCCGCACGTCCACCCGGCGAGCCGGCTGCGCACGATCCTGGACTCGGTCGCGGCCGAGGACGGCTCGCTGCCGCCGCTCAACGAGGAGCTCGTCCGCGCGATGAGGCTGCCCGACGACCTCCCCGAGCCCCTGGGGATCTCCGAGGTCGCCGAGATCACCGGCATCACGGCGCACACGCTGCGCTACTACGAGCGGATCGGGCTCGTCGAGACCGCGCGCGACGCCGCGGGCCGGCGGGTCTACGACCGCGACGCCCTCGGCCGCATCGCCTTCGTCACCTGGCTGCGGCTCTCCGGCATGCCGATCGCCTCGGTCGGCCGCTACCTCGAGCTCGTCAAGGCCGGTCCCGACACCCGGGACGAGCGGCTCGCGCTCCTGCTCGAGCAGCGCGCGGCGATCGTCGCGCAGCTGCGCGACCTGCAGGGCGCCCTCGCCGTCGTCGACTACAAGATCACGACCTACGGCGGCAGCTGCGGAGCCTGACCGCCGGGCGCCCGGGGGTGGTGGGCCCGCGACTCACCCGCACGGACGTCACCCCCGCACGACGGTCGCAGCGAGTAACCTCCCCCGGCGAGCGGGCGGCGGACGGAGCGGCGGGGGGACGGCGTGTCGGTGACGGAGGTGGGCGCCGGCGCCACGATCGGCCGCTACCGCCTCGAGGAGCTGCTCGGCCGGGGTGGCATGGGCGAGGTGTGGCGCGCCTACGACACCGGCCGCGAACGCACCGTCGGCCTCAAGCTGCTGCTGCAGCCGCTCGCGCACGACGCCGAGTTCGTCGCCCGGTTCCGGCGCGAGGCCCGGCTCGCCGCGCGGCTCTCCGATCCGCACATCCTGCCGATCCACGACTTCGGGGAGCTCGAGGGCCGCCTCTACATCGACATGCGGCTCGTCGACGGCCCCGACCTCGCCAAGGTGGTCTCGGGCGGGCCCGTCCCGCCCGACCGCACCGCCGCCGTCGTCGCCCAGATCGCGAGTGCCCTCGACGCCGCCCACGCCGGCGGCCTGGTCCACCGCGACGTCAAGCCCGCCAACGTGCTGCTGGCCGCGCGCGACCCGGTGTTCGCCTACCTCACCGACTTCGGCGTGGCCGCCGAGCAGGACCGCTCGGAGAACCTCACGAGCGCGGGCACGATCATCGGGACGCTCGCCTACCTCGCCCCGGAGACCTTCGAGGGCCGCCCCCCGGGCCCGTCGTCGGACATCTACGCGCTCGGGTGCGTGCTCGCCGAGGCGCTCATCGGCCACCCGCCGTTCCGGACCTCCACCCCGCTCGACGCGATGCGCGCCCACTTCGACGAGCCGCCGCCGCGCCCCTCCGAGCAGGTGCCCGGCGTCCCGCCGGCGTTCGACGAGGTCGTCGCCCGCGCGATGGCCAAGGACCCGGCGCGGCGCTACCAGACCGCAGCGGAGCTGGGCGCGGCCGTGACGGCGGCCGTCACCGCACCGGTGTCCCCGCCCCGGGCGGTCCCGTCGGTCGACGCCACCGCCGCCGTCCCGACGACGGCGGCGCCCACCTCGGCGGCCCCGGCGCCCGCCGCGTCCCCGGCGCCCTCGGCCCCGCCCGCCACCACGGGGGGCGGCAGCCGTACCTCGGTCGGCCGGCCCCCGGCCGTCCCCCTCGAGCTCCCCGCGCCGCCGGTGGGGCGGATGGCACTGCGGCCGGACTACCGGGTGTCGCCGGGCCCGCTGCGCTACCCCTCGCCCATGCCGTTCCTGGGCAACCAGTCGTTCGTCGACACGGTGCGGCAGTGGCTGCACTTCTCCCCGGGCGGTTCGCTGCTGCTCACCGGGGCGGCCGGATCGGGGCGGACCACCGTTGTCGCCCGCGCGCTCGACGAGCTGCACACCGAACTGGTGACCGAGACCGAGCCGACCCCGGTCGTCGTCGTGTGGGAGCCGCTCGGGCGTCCCGCCACGCCCGAGGAGCTCGTCCTGCGCTGGACGCGGGGCCTCGCCGAGGCCCTGGAGCGCGCGGGGGTCGTACCCCGCCTGTCCTCCGAGGTCGCCGAGCTGCTCGACGTCACCAACCGCCGCGCGCACTACGCTCTCGGGCTCGCCGAGGCCGAGCAGGACTTCGTGCGGCTGGTGGCGGCGCTCGCCGAGGAGGCGGCCTCCGGGTCGGGCTCGCGGCGGTGGTTCCGGCGGGGCGGCTCGGAGCCCTGGTCGGGCCGGCTGGTCGTGGTCCTCGACGACGTCGACGAGCTCACCGCGGACGAGGCCGGGCCCGCGGCGTTCGAGACCATCGTGCGCGCGCTGGCGAACGTCCTCACCACGACGCCGGTGCACTTCGTGTTCGCGGCGGGCGTCGATGTGCTCGACCTCACCCGGCGGTCCGGGACCCGCGCGAGCGGCACCTTCTCGACGATCTTCGGGCGGGCGCTCTACGTGCACGGGCTCGGCCCGGGCGCCGCGGCCGAGCTGCTGCGCGGCGTCCTGCGGTCCGGGGGCGCCGAGCCGGGCGCCGGGGAGCTGGCCGACCACCTGGAATACCGCTCGCAGGGGCTGCCCCGGCCCCTCCTCGCCGAGCTCGACGAGCTGGTCGAGTGGCACCCCGACGGGCCGCACGTGGTGATCGACCAGCCGACCGCGCTCGCGATCTCGTTCCACGCCGCGCTGCAGCGCCGGCTCGGGCCGCTCTGGGCGCAGGCGCGCCCCCGCGGGCCGCTCACCCACGCCGTCGACGTCGACCGGCGCCGGTACGCGGCCCACCTCGTCGTCGACTGGGTCCTCGACCGGCGCGGGACGACGTTCACCGCCTCGGACTTCCTGGCCGACCGCACGGCCGCGCGGAGCCGCGGCCGGGACCTCGCCTCCGACGACGAGTGCCTCGAGCTGCTGCGCGAGCTCGTCCCGATCGGGCTCCTCGAGTCCCGCGAACCCGACTCCCCCGCCGCCACGTTCATCGGCGCCCCCGGTCCGACCGAGACGGTCTACCGGCTCCCGCGCGCCGTCCTCGACGCCGCCGCCCTCGTCACCCCCGCGCCCGAGCTCGGCCGCGTGGGCGACGGGCGCTACGTCCTCGTCGAGGAGCTCGGACGCCGCGCGCTCGGGCGGACCTACCGGGCGCACGACACCTTCACCAACCGGGACGTCGCGATCAAGCTGCTCGACGTCCGCGAGCAGAAGCACGACGACGTCGCGCGCGCCCGCTTCCGCCGCGAGGTCGCCCTCTCCCGCCGCCTCGACCATCCGCTGCTCGCCGTCACGGCCGGCGTCCTCGACGACCACGGGCGCCTCGGGCTGGTCCACGAGTTCGTCCCCGGGCTGCCCCTCGACGAGCTGCTCGCGCGCGGCCCGCTCGCGCCGCCGGTGGCCGTCGACCTCACCCTCGGGCTGCTCGACCTGCTGCACCACCTCGCCGGGGCCGGGGTCTCGCGGCTCGACCTCACGCCGTCGCACATCGTGGTCACCCCGGACGGCCGGCCCGTCGTCGTCGAGCTGGGGCTCGGGCGGACCGCCGACGCGGACGGGGTGCCGGAGCGGCTGACCGCACCGGGCCTCGTCGTCGGGACCCCGCTCTACCTGTCGCCCGAGCAGCTGCGGGGCAGGCCGGTGGACGCGCGCTCCGACCTGTACTCGCTCGGGCTGATCCTCGTCGAGATGCTCACCGGCGTGCCCGCCCGGCGCGGGTCGGCGGCGACGATCATCGCCCAGGCGCCGACCCACCGTGTCGAGGTCGGCACGCTGCCCTGCTCGCGGGAGCTGCGCGAGGTCCTGGTGCGGCTGCTCGATCCGGACCCCGACGCCCGCTTCGCCGACGCCGCGGCCCTCGCGGGCGCGCTGGCGGCGGTGCCGGAACGGTAGGTGCGCTTCGCGCTCGTGAGCACTTTCCGGGGCTATAGCCCCGGAAAGTGCTCACGGGCCTTCGGCACATCCCTCCGCCTCGAGGAACGCGTCGCGCAGCGACTCGACCATCGCCGGGTCGGGGTGCTCCCACAGCCCGCGGTCGACCGCCTCGAGCAGCCGTTCCGCCATGCCGTGCAGCGCCCACGGATTGGCGTCGCGCAGGAACGCGCGGTTCTGCTCGTCGAGGACGTAGTTCTCGGTGAGCGAGCCGTACATCCAGTCGCTGACCGTGCCCGCCGTCGCGTCCCAGCCGAAGAGATAGTCGACGGTGGCAGCCATCTCGAAGGCGCCCTTGTAGCCGTGGCGGCGCATGGCGGCCATCCAGCGCGGGTTCACGACGCGGCTGCGGAACACCCGCGCGGTCTCCTCGACCAGGGAGCGGGTGCGCACCGACTCCGGCCGCGTGGAGTCCCCGACGTAGGCCGCGGGCGCGGCGCCGGTCAGCGCCCGCACCGTCGCGATCATGCCGCCGTGGTACTGGTAGTAGTCGTCGGAGTCGGCGATGTCGTGCTCGCGGGTGTCGATGTTCTTCGCCGCGACCGCGATCCGCCGGTACGCCGCGCGCATCTGGTCGGTCGCGGACTCGCCGTGCCGGTCGCGGCCGTACGCGTGCCCGCCCCAGGTCGTGTAGATCTCGGCGAGGTCGGCGTCGCCGCGCCAGTCCCGGGAGTCCATCGCCTGCAGCAGGCCCGCCCCGTACGCCCCGGGCGGCGAGCCGAAGATCCGGGTGGTGGCGTCGCGCCAGCTGCTGCCGGTCGCCGCGTCGGCCCGGGCGTGGGCGGCGACGAAGTTGTCCTCGTCGGCCTCCTCGAGGCTCGCGACGAGCGCGACGGCGTCGTCCATGGTCGCCACCACGTGCGGGAAGGCGTCGCGGAAGAACCCGGAGATGCGCAGCACCACGTCGACGCGGGGCCGGCCGAGCTCCGCGGTCGGGGTGACCTCCAGCCCCGTCACCCGTCGCGACGCCTCGTCCCACACCGGCCGCACGCCCAGCAGCGCGAGGGCCTCGGCGATGTCGTCGCCGCTGGTCCGCATCGCGGCGGTCCCCCACAGCGAGAGACCGACGCTGGTGGGCCACTCGCCGTCGTGGTCGGCGCGGTAGCGCTCGAGCAGCGAGTCCGCGAGCATCTGGCCGGTCTCCCAGGCCAGCCGCGACGGCACCGCGCGCGGGTCGATCGAGTAGAAGTTCCGGCCGGTCGGGAGTACGTTCACCAGCCCGCGCAGCGGCGAGCCCGACGGGCCCGCGTCCACGTGGCCGCCGCCCAGGGCGTGCAGGACGCCGTCGATCTCCTCGGTCGTGCGGTCCAGACGCGGCACGACCTCGGTCGCCGCGAAGCGCAGGATCCGCACCACCGTGTCGTCGTCGGTGCGCCCCAGGACCTCGGTGACGACGTCCGACGCCTCCTCCGCGGCCCAGTCCCGCTTCTCCATCCCGACGACGAGGCTGCTCGCGAGCTCCTCGGCCCGGTCGACGTCGATCCTCGACGCCGCACCGGCTGCCTCGTCGAGACCCAGCGCCTCCCGGAGCCCGGGCAGCGCCTGCGTGCCCGACCACATCTGCCGCGCCCGCAGGATCGCGAGCACCATGTCGACCCGCTCCTGCCCGGCCGGGGCGCGCCCGAGGACGTGCAGGCCGTCGCGGATCTGGGCGTCCTTGATCTCGCAGAGCCAGCCGTCGAGGTGCATGACGAACTCGTCGAAACGCTCGTCGTCGGGCTGGCCGGTGACGCCGAGGTCGTGGTCGAGCTTCGCCGCCTGGATGAGCTGCCAGATCTGGCCGCGGATGGCCTCGATCTTGCCGGGGTCCATGGCCTGGATGGAGGCGTACTCGTCGAGCAGCTGCTCGAGGCGGGCGAGGTCGCCGTACGACTCGGCGCGCGCCATCGGCGGCACGAGGTGGTCCACGAGGGTGGCGTGGGCGCGGCGCTTGGCCTGGGTGCCCTCGCCGGGGTCGTTGACGAGGAAGGGGTAGACCAGCGGGAGGTCGCCGAGGATGGGGTCGGGGGCGCATGACGCGGAGAGGGCCGCCGTCTTGCCCGGCAGCCACTCGAGGTTGCCGTGCTTGCCGACGTGGACGACGGCGTGGGCTCCGAACCCGTGTTGATCCTCTCTGGCCTGCACCCAGCGGTAGGCCGCGAGGTAGTGGTGGCTCGGCGGCAGGTCCGGGTCGTGGTAGATCGCGATCGGGTTCTCCCCGAACCCCCGCGGCGGCTGCATCATGACGACGACGTGGTCGCGGACCAGGGCGGCGAGCACGATCGCCTGCTCGCCGGTCGCGTCGTCGAGGAACATGCTGCCCGGCGGCGGACCCCAGTGCTGCTCGACGTCGGCGCGGAAGTCCTCGGGGAGGGTGCGGAACCACGCGGTGTACTCAGCGGCCGGGATGCGCACCGGGTTGGCGGCGAGCTGCTCCTCGGTGAGCCAGTCCTGGTCGTGGCCGCCGGCGTCGATGAGGGAGCGGATGAGGAGGTCGCCGTCCTGCTCCGCGAGGCCCGGGACGTCGCCGACGCGGTAGCCCGCGTCGCGCATGGACTGCAGCAGGGCGACGACGGAGGCCGGGGTGTCGAGCCCGACGGCGTTGCCGATGCGCGCGTGCTTCGTCGGGTAGGCGGAGAGGACGAGCGCGATCTTCTTGTCGGCGTTGTCCAGGTGCCGCAGCCGGCCGTGGTTCACGGCGAGCCCGGCGACGCGCGCGGCCCGCTCGGGGTCGGCGACGTAGACCGGCAGGCCGTCCTCGTCGGTCTCCTTGAAGCTGAACGGCACCGTGATGATGCGGCCGTCGAACTCCGGGACGGCGACCTGGTTGGCGGCGTCGAGGGGGCTCACGCCGTCGTCGTCGGCGAGCCACTCGTCGCGGGTGCGGGTCAGGCAGAGTGCCTGGAGGATCGGGACGTCGAGACCGGCGAGCGCCCCGGTGTCCCAGGACTCGTCGTCCTGCCCTGCGGAGGCGGTCGCGGGCTTCGACCCACCCGCGGCCAGCACCGTCGTGACCAGGACGTCGGCGTGGCGCAGGCGCTCGAGGAGCTCGTCGTCGGGGGCGCGCAGGCTGGCGCAGAACAGCGGCTCCGGGACCCCGCCGGCGGCGACGACCGCGTGGCACAGGGCGTCGACGAACGCGGTGTTCCCGGCCATGTGATGGGCGCGGTAGTAGACGACGGCGACCCGGGGCCTGCCCTCTGGTGCCAGCGAAGCCCTATCGGCGTGCTCCCCTCGACTGCTTGCATCCGGTGACAGTTTCGCCACATCGTCGTCCGACCAGCCGGGCAGCCGACCCCACGACGGCATCTCCGCCGGCGGCGCGAACCCGTACCCGGTCAGCAGCACGGTGTCCGAGAGGAACGCGGCGAGCTCGCGCAGGTTCTCCGGCCCGCCCTGGGCGAGGTAGAGGTGCGCCTGGGTCGCGACGCCCACCGGCACCGTCGAGGACTCCATGAGCTGCGCGTCCGGCGCCTGCTCCCCACCGAGCACCACGACCGGGAGCGGCCCGGCGAGCAGCGCCTCGAGCCCCGCCTCCCACGCCTGCCGGCCGCCGAGGAGCCGCACGACGACGAGGTCGACGCCGTCGAGGAGCGCCGGCAGGTCCTGCTGCGGATCGACCCGGGCGGGGTTGGCCCACCGCCAGGGCACGGCCGGGCCGTCGCTGCCGTCGCTGCCCTCGCTCCCGGCCCGGGCCGAGCGGAGGTCGGTGTCGGAGGTCGAGAGGAGCAGCAGCACGCAGGACATCTCACCATCTGTCTAGATGCTGGGCCATGGCCCCGTACTGTGTGACCATGCTCCGCTCCCGGCCTGACGCCTGCCCGGGCGCCTGGCGCCGGCACGACGCGGCCGACGGTGCGCTGGCCCGCTTCCGGCCCGTGGGCGGCGCGACCAGTCCGGCCGAGCTGCGGATGCTCGCCGGCGCCGCGGCGCTCGGCGGCTCGCCCCTCGAGCTCACCTCCCGGGGATCGTGGCAGGTCCGCGGCCTCGCGGCCAGCACCGCCGACGACCTCGCCGACGCCCTGCGCGCCGACCGCCCCGACGCGCTCCTCGACGCGCGGGGCCGCGACATCCCCTGCGGGCTGCTCGCCTCCCCCCGCTCGACCCGGCTCGACGAGGTCGCGGGGCGGCTCGCCGAGGCCCTCCGGGGCCGGACAGACGTGCCGGGCCGGCTGCTGATCGCGCTCCAGGACGGGCCGGGCGGGGACGTCAGCGGGCAGGGCGCCGACATCACCGTCGTCCTGACGCCGAGTGGACCCCGGTCGGGCGAGAACGCTCGATCCGGCCCCCGTAGCGGTCCTCTCGACGCCGAACCGACCGCGGCGCTCCTGCTCGACGGTCCCCACGGCGTCGTCGACACCGGCCTGCGCCACCTCGACCCCGCGGCAATCGCCCTCGCCGCCGTCGACGCCTTCACCGCCCGCCGCAACACCGCCTGGCGGGTGCGGGAGCTCGACGAGGGCACCCGCGCCGCCGTCGTCGCCGACGTCCGCGACCGCACCACGGCGGACGTCGTGACCCCGGAGCTCCTCCCTGGCCCGCCCGACCCCACCGCCCTCGGCCCCGGCGAGGACGGCACCCTCGAGGTCCTCCCCCGCCTCGGCGAGCTGGACGGACCCGCGGTCGCGACCCTCGTCACCGTCCTGGAAGCCCAGGACGCGACCCTGCGCGCCACCCCGTGGCGCACCCTCGTCCTGCGCGGCCTCACCGACCCCGACGACGCCGTCCGCCGGGTCGCCGGCCTCGTCGAGACCGACCCGACGTCACGCTGGCGCGGGCTCTCGGCGTGCGTGGGGGCGCCGCGCTGCGTGAAGTCGCTGGCCGACGTGCGTGGTGACCTCGCCGACGCCGTCGCGTCGGGCCACGCGGGCGGCCGGGTCCGCCAGCACTGGGTGGGGTGCGCTCGGGCGTGCGGGACACCGGGCGGTCGGGTCGCGGTGGTCGAGGCGCTGGACGTCAGCAGCGGTGCGGGGGGCCGCGATGAGCAGCGAGGGACCTACCGCACGGTGGTCCGCTCGGGAAGGGTGACCGGATGACCTCGGGCAGCGCCGGCAGCGTCGCCGACCAGCACGGGATCCACGAGCCGGCCTCGCCGGCGATCCCGGCTTACGTCGCCGACGGAGCCGAGATCTACCGCCGCTCCTTCGCGATCATCCGGGCGGAGGCCGACCTGGGCCGGCTGCCCGACGACGCCCACGACCTCGTCGTCCGCATGATCCACTCCTGCGGGATGACCGACCTGGCCGCCGACACGGACGTCTCCCCCGGCGCCGTCGCCGCCGCGCACGAGGCGCTGCGCGCGGGCGCCCCGGTGCTCTGCGACGCGATGATGGTGGCATCGGGGATCACCCGGCGGTTCCTGCCCGCGGGCAACGACGTCGTCTGCATGCTGCACGACCCCGACGTCCCCGCGACGGCGGCGGCCCTGGGCACCACCCGCAGCGCCGCCGCGCTCGAGAAGTGGCTGCCGCTGCTCGAGGGTGCGGTGGTCGCGATCGGCAACGCCCCGACCGCGCTCTTCCGGCTGCTCGAGCTCGTCGAGGCCGGGGCGCCGCGACCCGCCGTCGTGCTGGGCCTGCCCGTCGGGTTCGTGGGCGCGATGGAGTCGAAGGCGGCGCTGGTGGCCCACCCGGCCCGGCTCGAGCACGTGGTGGTGCACGGCCGGCGGGGCGGCTCGGCGATGACCGTCGGCGCCGTCAACGCCCTCGCGCTCGGCGCGGGCGCATGAGCGGGCGGCTGTACGGGGTCGGGGTCGGTCCGGGCGACCCGGGGCTGGTGACGCTGCGGGCCGTCGAGCTCATCCGCGCCGCGGACGTGGTGGCCTTCCACTGCGCGCGCCACGGCCGGTCGAACGCGCGGGCGATCGTGGCCGACCACCTCGGGTCGCAGATCGAGGAGCCGCTGACCTACCCGGTCACCACCGAGGACACCGACGACTACCAGGGCCGCATCGACGCCTTCTACACCGAGGCCGCCGCCCGGCTGGCCGCGCACCTCGACGCCGGCCGCGACGTGGTGGTGCTCGCCGAGGGCGACCCGTTCTTCTACGGCTCCTACATGCACCTGCACAAGCGGCTGGCGCACCGGTACGACGCCGAGGTCGTGCCGGGGGTGACGAGCGTGGCGGCCGCGGCGGCGGCCCTCGGGACCCCGCTGGTGGAGCGCGACGAGGTCCTGACGGTGCTGCCGGGCACGCTGGACGAGGACGAGCTCGCGCGCCGGCTCGCGGACACCGACGCGGCGGCAGTGATGAAGCTGGGCCGGACGTTCACGGGCGTCCGGACGGCGCTGCGGCGCTCGGGCCGGTCCGACGAGGCGCACTACGTCGAGCGGGCCAGCACGGCGAACGAGCGGCAAGGGCGGTTCGAGGACGTCGACCCGGCGTCGGTGCCGTACTTCTCGGTCGGGATCGTGCCGTCGCGGGTGCACGTGGCGACGACGGGTGCGGCACGGGCGGACGGGGATGCGGCGCGTGGTGCCAGCGAAGCCCTATCGGCGTGCTCCCCTGCATTGCTTGCACCCGGTGGCAGGGAGGCCACGTCGTCGAGCACCAGCCGGACGAGCCCAGGCGCCGTCACTGTCGTCGGCCTCGGCCCGGGCGCCCGCGATCGGCTGACCCCCGAGGCCGCCACCGCGCTGGCCGAGGCGGACGACGTCGTCGGCTACACCACCTACGTCGCCCGCGTGCCCCCGAACCCCCGCCAGCGCGTCCACGGGTCGGACAACCGCGTGGAGTCCGAGCGGGCCGCGTTCGCCCTGGACCTGGCACGGGCCGGCCGTCGGGTCGCCGTCGTGTCCTCCGGCGATCCCGGGGTGTTCGCGATGGCGTCCGCGGTGGTCGAGGTGGCGGCGGAGGACTACCCCGACGTGCCCGTCCGCGTCGTCCCCGGCGTCACCGCCGCACACGCCGTCGCCGCGAAGATCGGCGCGCCGCTGGGCCACGACTTCGCGACGATCAGCCTGTCGGACCGGCTGAAGTCCTGGGACGTCGTCGAACGCCGGCTCGCCGCCGTCGCCGAGACGGACATGGTCGTCACCCTCTACAACCCGGCCAGCCGATCACGGACCTGGCAGGTCGAGGCGGCGCAACGGATCCTGCTGAAGCACCGGGAACCCTCGACCCCGGTGATCGTCGGGCGCGATGTCGACGGGCCGGAGGAGTCGGTGCGCGTCGTCGAGCTCGGGTCGCTGGAACCGGGAGAGGTCGACATGCGCACCCTGCTCATCGTCGGGTCCTCGCAGACCCGGTGGGCCCGCACCGGCGCCGTCTACACCCCGCGGCGCTATTGGTAGGTGCGCTGCGCGCTCGTGAGTACTTTCGGTGGCTATAGCGACCACAACTACTCACCTGCCGGAGGCATCCCATGCAGACTCTCGTCGACCTCAACGCCGACGCCGGCGAGAGCCTGGGCCGCTGGAAGCTCGGCCACGACGCGGCGCTCATGGAGCACGTGACCTCGGTGAACGTCGCGTGCGGCTTCCACGCCAGCGACCCGGTGACGATGCGCGAGTCGGTGCGCACCGCGACGCGCACCGGCACCGCGATCGGCGCCCACCCCGGCCTGCCCGACCTCGTGGGCTTCGGGCGCCGGCGCATGGCGCTGCGCCCCGACGAGGCGGCCCAGATCGTGCTCTACCAGGTCGGCGCGCTGCAGGCGACGGCCCGCGCGGAGGGCGCCGAGGTGGTGCACGTGAAGCCCCACGGCGCGCTGTACGGGATGGCGCTGACCGACGACGCCGTCACCTCCGCGATCACCGGGGCGGTGCTGCGCCTCGATCCCGACCTGCGGATCTTCTGGCTGGCCGGGCCGACGGCCGACCTCGCCCGCTCGCTCGGCGCCCAGGTGGTGCGCGAGGGCTTCGCCGACCTGGAGTACGACGACGACGGGCGCATCATCGTCGAGCCCGACCCGCAGGCGAAGGACCCGGACGCCGTCGCCCAGCAGGCCGTGGACCTGCTCGAGGGGCACGTCACGTCGAATTCGGGACGCCGGCTGGAGGTCGAGGTCGACACCATCTGCCTGCACGGCGACCGCCCCAACGCCGTCGAGGTGTGCGAGGCGATCGTGCGCCGGTTCGACGACCTCGGGGTGGAGCGGCGCGCGCCGCTCAGGTCGTGAAGCCCTCCAGGAACGTGATGTCGTAGTCGCCGGAGACGACGGTGGGGTCGTCGAGCAGGCGCCGGTGCAGCGGGATCGTCGTCGGGACGCCCTCCACCCGGTACTCGGCGAGGGCGCGGCGGCCGCGGGCCAGCGCGGCCTCGCGGTCGGGCGCCCAGACGAGCAGCTTGGCGACCATCGAGTCGTAGAAGGGCGGGATGACGTCGCCCGCCGCGAGCGCGGTGTCGACGCGTACGCCGGGCCCGCCGGGCAGCTCGAGCGTGGAGACCTCACCCGGCGTCGGGAGGAAGTCGTCGTCGGGGTCCTCGGCGTTGACCCGGAACTCGATCGCCGCGCCCCGGAGGGCGACGTCGTCCTGCCCGAACGGCAGCGCCTCGCCGTCGGCGACCCGCAGCTGCAGCGCGACCAGGTCCAGGCCCGTGACGAGCTCGGTGACCGGGTGCTCGACCTGGATGCGGGTGTTCATCTCGATGAAGAAGAACTGCTCCCCGTCGAGGAGGAACTCGACCGTCCCGGCCCCGACGTAGCCGACCTCCCGGGCCAGCGCGACGGCCGCGTCGCACATCGCGCGACGCACCCCCGGGTCGAGGCCGGGCGCGGGCGCCTCCTCGAGCACCTTCTGACGACGACGCTGCAGCGAGCAGTCCCGCTCGAAGCAGTGGACGACGGTGCCGTGCGCGTCGGCGAGCACCTGCACCTCGACGTGCTTGGGGTGCGGCAGCGCCCGCTCGAGGTAGACCACGTCGGACCCGAACGCCGAGGCCGCCTCGCGCTGCGCCTCCACCACGACCGTCCGGAGCTCGTCGTCCGACGACGCGGGGCGGATGCCCCGGCCGCCGCCGCCGGCCGCCGCCTTGACCAGGACCGGATAGCCGATGTCGGCGGCCGCCGCGATGGCGGCCTCGACGTCGGCGACCTCGTCGCTGCCCGGCACCACGGGCACCCCGGCGCGCGCCGCCACGGCCCGCGCGGCCGCCTTGTCGCCCATCTGCTCGATGACCTCGGCCGCCGGGCCGACCCACACCAGCCCCGCGTCGGCGACGGCACGCGCGAAGGACGCCCGCTCGGAGAGGAACCCGTAGCCCGGGTGCACCGCGTCCGCGCCGGCGGAGCGGGCCGCCTCGAGGAGCGCGTCCGGGTCCAGGTAGCTCTTCGCCGCCGAGGACTTCCCGATGTGCACCGCGTCGTCGGCGTGCCGGACGTGCGCGGCCCCGGCGTCGGCGTCCGAGTAGACGGCGATCGAGCGGAGCCCGAGCTCCCGGCAGGCCCGCACGACCCGCAGTGCGATCTCGCCGCGGTTGGCGACGAGGACCGAGGAGATCCTCACGTGTCCAGTTCCACGAGGTTCTGGCCGATCGTGACCTCGTCCTCGTTGTCGACCAGCCAGCGGGAGACCGTGCCCGCGGTGTCGGCCTTCACCTCGCGGTAGGTCTTCATCACCTCGATGAGACCGATGGTGTCGCCCTCGGCCACCGTGGCGCCGTCGGCGACATAGGGCTCTGCGTCCGGGGAGGGCCGGCGGTAGAAGACGCCGGGGGTACGGGCGGAGATGGTGTGACTGGCCACGCGTTCCTCCTCGGGGGTTCCCTCAGGCGAGGGAGCGGCGGACGCGGTCGAGCCGGGTGGCCCGGTCGCGGCGGACGGCGAGCGCCTCGTCGAGGTCGACGGGGACGAACCGCGTGTGGTCACCGGTCTTGGTCTGCGCGAGTCGGTCCCGGTCGACGCTGACGACGGTGCCGAGCGTGGCGTACCCGCCGCCGGTCACCGCGTCCTGCAGCAGCACGATCGGCTCGACCCCGCCGGGCACCTGCACCGACCCGACGGGGTAGCCGCAGTCGGTGACGTTGGCCGCGTCGCTGCCGGCCCCGAAGGGCTGCTCGCGGGGCACGAACTCCAGCTCGGCGCCGCGGTAGCGGTAGCCGACCCGGTTGGCGTCGGGGGTCACCTTCCACGCGGTCGACGTGAACCTCTCGAGCGAGTCGGGTGTGAGCCGGTAGCTGTGCAGCCCGACGAGCAGGCGCAGCTCCGCGGTCGTCGGGTGCTCGGGGACGTCGGCGTCGTCCACGCGGCGCCCGGCGCGGGGGTCGACCGCGGCGTCGCCGAGCGGCAGCTCGTCGCCCTCGGCGAGGGACCGCCCCTGGAAGCCACCGATGCCGACGAGGGTGTAGGTGGAGCGGCTGCCGTAGTAGGTGGGGACGTCGATCCCGCCCGCGACGGCGACGTAGGGCCGCGCGCCCGCGGCGAGCTGCCCGAAGGCGAGCGTCTGCCCGGCGCGGACGGCCAGCGACTCCCAGGTCGGGACGGCCTCGCCGTCGAGCGTCACCGGGATGTCGGCGCCGGTGACGGCGACGACCGTGTCGGTGGTGAACTCCAGGGTCGGCCCGAGGTAGACCGCCTCCAGGGCCGCGGCGCCGGGTGCGTTGCCGACCAGGGCGTTGCCGACGTGGTAGGCGTAGGAGTCCAGCGCGCCCGACGGCGGGAAGCCGATGGCGTAGTGACCCAGCCGACCGGTGTCCTGCACCGTCGTCTCCAGGCCGGGGTCGCGCACGAGGATGCTCATCGGTCCAGCTCCCCCACCAGCGCGGCGTTCGTCCCGTCGGGATCGGCGATCCAGCGTGAGGGCGAGAACTGCACCGGCCGGGTGCGGTACCGCCACTGCCGCGCGTCGACGAGGCCGCGGACCTCGTCGTACTCGCCCTGGTCGATGCGGCGGAAGCGGATCAGGTCGCCGTGGCGGAAGAACACCACCGAGTCCTCCTCGGCGAAGTCGGGCTGCTCCTGGGCGCCGTCGAAGATCGGGGCCGGGGCGGACCCGAACAGCTGGTAGCCGCCGGCTCCCTTGACGGGGTAGATCACCGCGAAGGCGCCGCCGAACCCGAACGCGCGTTCCGGGGTCTCGGTGCGGGGGCGCACGTACTTGGGCACCTCGACCTGGCGCTCGCGGGGCACGAGCTGGAAGCACCACGGCAGTCCAGGGACGAACCCCATCATCGTCACCAGGTACGGCGACCCGGCGAGCGCGTCGATGAACGACTCGGCGGAGTCGTAGCCGTTGATGCGGGCGCCGTAGTCGAGGTCGGTCCCCGACGGGTCCTGGTGCCGGTCGCGGAAGCGCATGAGGACCTCGTGGGTCCACGGGTCGGCGAACATGATCGGGACGTCGACGATGCGGGTGTCGACGACGAAGTCCGGGTCCTCCGACGCCGCCGACCCGACCTCGGTCTCGATGCGCTGCAGCTCCCGGACCAGGTCGCGCGGGTCGATGCGGTCGGGGTCGACGCGGACCAGGTACGAGGCGTTGGAGGGGCAGATCTCCTCGACGCCGGGCAGGGCCTCCTGCGCCAGCCGTCGCGTGATGGCCAGCGAGGCGAAGTGGGCCGGCAGGCTCATCTCCGGGGAGATCTCGACGTAGACGAACTCGTCGCCCCCGAAGTCGTACCGGGTGCCGGCCTCGCTCATGGTCCCGGTCACGTCGGTCATGAGGACACCCTGCCAGGTGGGCTCCGCCCCCGTGAGCATTAATCCGTGTCATAGGGCGGATCAGTGCTCACGAGCGCGAAGCGCACTAGGCCGAGGCGAGCTCGACACCGCCCGCCGCCACGGCCTTCGCCGCGACCAGCGACTCGTGCGTCGGCGCGTCCGGGACGTGCGCCGGCCTGAGCGCCGCGAACTCCCGGCGCAGCACCGGCACGACCTCCTCGCCGAGCAGGTCGAGCTGCTCGAGCACCGTCTTCAGCGGCAGCCCGGCGTAGTCGATGAGGAAGAGCTGGCGCTGGTAGTCACCGACGTACTCGCGGAACCCGAGCGTCCGGTCGATCACCTCGGCCGGCGAGCCGACCGTCAACGGCGTCTGCGTGGAGAAGTCCTCCAACGACGGACCGCCGCCGTAGACCGGGGCATGGTCGAAGTACGGCCGGAACTCGTCGATGGCGTCCTGGGACCGCTTCCGCATGAACACCTGACCGCCGAGCCCGACGATTGCCTGGTCGGCCGACCCGTGCCCGTAGTGCTCGAACCGCCGCCGGTAGAACTCGACCATCTGCTGGGTGTGCGAGGCGGGCCAGAAGATGTGGTTGTGGAAGAAGCCGTCCCCGTAGTAGGCGGCCTGCTCCGCGATCTCGGGCGAGCGGATCGAGCCGTGCCAGACGAACGGCGCGACATCGTCGAGCGGTCGCGGGGTCGAGGTGAACCCGTGCAGCGGCGTCCGGAACCGGCCCTCCCAGTCCACGACGTCCTCGTCCCAGAGACGGCGCAGCAGCGCGTAGTTCTCGATCGCCAGCTCGATGCCGTTGCGGATGTCCTGGCCGAACCACGGGTAGACCGGGCCGCTGTTACCGCGGCCCATCATGAGGTCCACGCGTCCGCCCGCGAGGTGCTGCAGCATCGCGTAGTCCTCGGCGATCTTGACCGGGTCGTTGGTCGTGATCAGCGTCGTGGACGTGGAGACCACCAGCCGCTCGGTGAGCGCCGCGATGTGGCCGAGCAGGGTCGTCGGCGAGGACGGCACGAAGGGCGGGTTGTGGTGCTCGCCGGTCGCGAAGACCTCGAGCCCGACCTCCTCGGCCTTCTGCGCGATCCTCACCATCGCCTGGATGCGCTCGGCCTCGCTCGGCGTGCGCCCCGTGGTCGGGTCCGGCGTCACGTCGCCGACCGTGAAGACCCCGAACTGCATGGCGGCCGCCTCCCTCTTTTGTTGAAGCGTCAACTACTGTAGTCCCTCAACTCCGCCGTCACCGCGGTTGTTCCCGCACGACGGTGAGCGCCCCGGCCACGTCGTCGACCACCCGCACCCCCGCCGGCAGCGGGGGCCGGTCGATCAGCACCACCGGGAGGCCGAGCTCCCGGCTGGCGACCAGCTTGGCCTCCGTGGCGCCTCCGGAGTCCTTCGCGACGACGACGTCGACCCGGTGCCGGCGCAGCAGCGCGCGCTCGTCGGCGAGCGGGAACGGGCCGCGCGCGAGAACGAGCTCCGACCGCGCCGGTAGCACGTCGGGCGGCTCGATCGCGCGGACGAGGAACCAGGCGTCGACGTCGAGGAACTCCCCCACGCCCTGCCGGCCGATCGCGAGGAACACCCGGCCGGAGCCGACGACGGCGGCCGCCGCGGCACCCGTCGTCGGGACCCGTCGCCAGTCGTCGCCCGGGCCCGGCGACCACGCGGGCCGCCGCAGCACGACGAGCGGCGTGCCGGTGCGGGTGGCGGCCGCGGCGGCGTGCTCGGTCATGCGGGCGGCGAAGGGGTGGGTGGCGTCGACGAGGAGGTCGACGTCCGCACACGCGGCGGCGAGCCCCTCGACGCCGCCGAACCCGCCGGTGCGCACGGTCCCGGCCGGGAGGCGCGGGTCGCGGGTGCGCCCGGCGAGCGAGGTGGTGACGACGACGCCGGGCTCGGCCGCCAGGGCATCGGCGAGCGCCCGGGCCTCCGCGGTGCCGCCGAGCACGAGGACCCGGAGCCCGGAGCGAACGGCACGCCCGCTGCTTCCAGGCGCCCGAGCGGGCCGCTCGCTCACGCGCGTTCACGAGCCGCCGAGTAGAGGTGGCTCTCGCAGCCGGCGTCGCCGAGCCCGACGACGGGCCCGACCACGATCACCGCCGTCCGCCGGATCCCCGCCTCGCGCACCCGGTCGGCGATGTCGGCGAGCGTCCCGCGCACGATCAGCTCGTCGTCCCGCGAGGCGCGCGCCACCACGGCGACCGGCTCGGACGACGGCCGGTGCTCCCGCAGCGCGGCCACCACCTCGTCGCAACGCTGGACGGCGAGGTGCAGCACGAGCGTCCCGCCCGCGGCCGCCCAGACGTCGAGCGACTCGCCCGGGGGCATCGGGGTCGCGTTGGCGGCGTCGCGGGTGAGCACGACCGACTGCCCGACGCCGGGCACGGTCAGCTCGGTGCGCAGCGCCGCCGCCGCGGCGGAGAACGCCGGCACGCCGGGGACGATCTCCCACGGGATGCCGGCCGCGTCGAGGCGCCGGGTCTGCTCGCCCACCGCGGAGAACACGGCCGGGTCGCCACTGCACAGCCGCGCGACGTCGTGGCCGGCCTCGTGCGCGGCGAGCAGCTCGGCGACGATCTCGTCGAGGGTCATCCGCGCGGTGTCGACCTTGTGGGCGTGCGGCGGGCACTGGGCGAGCAGGTCCTCGGGCACGAGGGAGCCGGCGTAGAGGCACACCGGGCTCGTCGCGATCGCCCGCAGGCCACGCACGGTGATCAGGTCGGCCGCGCCCGGGCCGGCGCCGACGAAGCGAACGGTCACGGGGTCCTCCAGGGCGGTGTCAGCGACGGTCCGTCGCTCACATCTGACGTCAGGGTGGCGCCGGCCTGACATCCGCCGGGAACGCCGTCGGACCCCACCCGCAGCATCCACTGCGTCACCGGGGCCATCGCCTTCCACCCCAGGTAGCGCCCGACGGGGGCCGCGCGCGACACCGCGATGCGCCGGATCGACCCGCCGTGCTCGGCGCGCGCGGCGGCGAGGGCGGCCTCCCCCTCGACGGTCACCGCGTTGGCGACCAGCCGGCCCCCGGCCCGCAGCGCCGTCCGGCACGAGTCGAGCATGCCCGGCACCGAGACCCCGCCGCCGACGAAGACCGCGTCCGGCGCGTCCATCCCGGCCAGGACCTCGGGGGCGTGGCCCTCGACGACCCGCAGCCCGGGCACGCCGAGTGCCTCGGCGTTGGCGGTGATGCGGGCCGCCCGGTCGGCGCGGGTCTCGATGGCGATCGCGCGGGCGGTGGGCTCGGCCCGGCACCACTCGATGCCGATCGAGCCCGCGCCGCCGCCCACGTCCCAGAGCAGCTGGCCGGGCAGCGGGCGCAGGGCGGCGAGGGAGAGGGCACGCAGCTCGGACTTGGTGAGCTGGCCGTCGTGGTCGTAGGCGGTGTCGGGGAGGCCGGGGGCGCGGCCGAGGAGGTCGTCGTCGGGCAGCGCGGGGCAGGTGACGGCGACGACGGCGAGCGGGTCGGTCGTCGTCGCGTCCCAGTCGGCGGCGGTGCCGTCGGTGCGCGACTCGTGCTCCGCGCCGAGCGAGGTGAGCACGGCCAGGCGCGCGGCGCCGTAGCCGGCCCCGACGAGCAGCGCGGCGAGGCGCGCGGGGGTCTCGGCGGAGTCGGCGAGGACGAGGAGCCGTCGGCCCGGGGCGAGGGCCGCGCGGACGGCGGCCAGCGGGCGTCCGACGGCGGACACGGTGACGACGTCCTGCTCGGCCCACCCGAGCCGCGCCGTCGCGAGGGCGAGCGACGACGGGTGGCCGACGACGACGGCGTCGGGCCGCAGGCGCAGGACGGTCGACCCGATGCCGAAGAACATCGGGTCGCCGCTCGCGAGCACGACGAGCTCGTCGCGGGCGTGCCGGTCCAGCAGCCCCGGCAGGGCGGGCATGAGCGGGGACGGCCAGGACTCCCGCGCGGCGGTGATGCTCGTCGGCAGCAGCTCGAGCTGGCGCGGGGCACCGAGGACGACGGCGGCCTTCTCCAGCGCGGTGCGCGCGGGTGGTGCGAGGCCGGGCCAGCCGTCGGCCCCGATCCCGACGACGGTGACGCTCACCGGGTGCGGGGGTGGCGGTCGTGGACGGGCACGGCGGTCCACCCTAGGTGCTCGGTGGGCCGATGTCCCCGATCGCCGGGCGTGACGAGGTCCTCGTCGCTCAGCCCTTGGACGCCACCTCGTCGGCGTACTTCTTCGTCATGTGGTCCACGGCCTCGAGCTGGGTGGTGGCGAACTCGTCCCGCCGCAGCCCGGCGCGCTCCTTCGCGGCCTGGGTGGACTCCGCGTGCGAGCGCCCTCCCCAGGTCGTGCCCTGGAAGTGCGGCATGACCTCCTGGGCAATCAGCTCGTAGGACCGCTTCGTGGCCTGCGGGTTGGCCCACTCGTGGCCGAGCAGGAGCATGGCGCCGAACCCGCCCGACTGGTCGGCCAGGCGCTGGACCTGCGCCCGCGCGTCGTCGGGCGTCCCGATCGCGCCGATGCCGGCCTCGTTGATGAAGTCGATCATCTCCTTGATGTCGCCGCCCTCGACCGCCATCTGCGGGAAGGCCGCGGTCTTCTGGAAGTACCGGAACCACGACTCGATGCCGTACTCGACCTCGCGGTAGGCCTGCTCCTTGGTCTCCGCGATGTGCATGAGTCCGACCAGGCGCCACTTCGAGCGGTCCGGCTCGGGCTGGCCGTAGTGCTCGGCGCGCTCGCGGACCACGTCCCAGTGGTGGGCCAGCGCGTCGAAGCCGTCCTGGGTCAGCGTCGCGCCGATCGAGAGCAGGCCGACGCCGTGCCGCCCCGCCATGCGCGGCCCGGTCGGGGAGGCCACCGCCGCGACGGCGACGTCGAAGCACGGCTCGGTGTAGGGCCGCAGCTGGAGCTGGGCCTCGATGAGGTTGTGCGTCTTGGTCTGCTCGGTGACGACCTCGCCGGCCAGCAGCCGCATGATGATGTCGAGGTTGACGTCGAGGAGCTCGCGGGTGTCGGTCGGGTTCAGCCCGATCATCGACGAGTCGCTGGGCAGCGAGCCGGGGCCGACGCCGAGCATCGAGCGCCCGCGGGTGAGGTGGTCGAGCAGCACCATGCGGTCGGCCACCCAGAGCGGGTTGTGGTAGCTCGCCGAGGTCACCCCGGTGCCGAGCTTGATCCGCCGGGTCCGCTCGGCGGCCGCCGCGATGAAGATCTCGGGCGAGGCGATGATCTCGCTGCCCGCAGAGTGGTGCTCGCCGATCCAGGCCTCGTCGAACCCGAGGGCGTCGAGGTGCTCCATCAGCTCCAGGTCGCGCTGCAGGGCGAGTGTGGGGTTCTCCCCCGCCCGGTGGAACGGGGCCAGGAACGTGCCGAATCGCAGCCTGCTCACGCGTCCTCCTCGACGTCGGGTCGACCCCGAACGTAAGGCGGGTCACACCGTTGTGTCCATGACGTGTCTGATCCAACGTGTTGCGTCAGGTGGCCGCACCCGCACGGTGCGTGATGTGCGCTCCGCGCACGTGAGCAGAAATCCGCCCGCCGTCGGATACGGCGGATCAGTGCTCACGAGACCGAAGGCCACCTACGGCCGGTACGCCGTCCCACCCGCGAGCGCGTAGAGCCGACCGCGCTCGTCGACCAGCTCCGCGCGTCCCACCCGCAGCCGTCGACCGCCGTGCTCGACGACGACCCGGCACATCACCGGCTGGCCCGCCGCGCCGACGGGGCGGATGAAGCTCACCGAGAAGTCGTCGGGCACGACGTCGAGGGCGTGCACCAGCCCGCGCGCAGCGATCCCCGCGAGCGCCCCGCCCTGCACGACACCCGCCGAGTTCAGCGAGGTCCGGTCGGGGTGCGCGACCATCGTCGTGCCGTCGCGGGTGGGGTCCTCACCCCGGTGCGGCATGATCATCCGCCACGGCGTCGGGCGGCTCGACCAGGACGGCGCCATCCGCCCGTAGCGGCCCGCGAGGTCGTCGGTGAGCACGGCGTTGCGCCCGACGCAGCGCGCCACCGGCCGGCCCTCCCGGTCGGTGATCTCGGCCGAGCTCAGCCCGACGCCGCCGCGGGCGGAGTCGAGTCGTCCGGTCGCGGTCAGCGCCTCTCCCGAGAGCGGGCTGCCGAGCAGCTGCACCCCGAGGCGCACCGTGACGATGCGGTCGCCCGCCCGCAGGGTGCTCGAGTAGGAGACGCCGAGAACGAAGTCGGCGAGGATGAGGAGCGACTCGAGCAGCCCGTCGCCGGGCACCGTCGGCATCCGCGCCGAGCAGCTGCCGCGGTCGATCACCGTCAGCTCGGCGTGCGTCGCGGCGTGGATCGGCGCCAGCGGGGCCCCCTCCTCGACGAGGCGGCGCAGCACCGCCAGGGGGCTCGGGTCCTCGCTCACCCGCGCGATCATGCCGGGTCCCGGCCCCCGGCGACGATCGGGCGACCTCGCACCGCCCGACCGTCACCCGTGGGCCCCCCGCGCGGCGTCAGCGCGCCGTCGTCGGCACCCGGACGGTCACGCCGGTCAGCTCCTCGCAGGCGGTGAACAGGGCGGCCTGGACCTCGCGGTCGTGCGACGCGGCCGTCGACCCGACCGGGATCGGGTGGCCCGACGACTCGCCCCAGCCGTCGGGGCCGACGTAGGTGCCGCCGGGCAGGTCGGGGACCGTCGCCGCGTAGAGCTCGGGCAGCGCCCCCATGTCCGGGCCCTGGGCGAAGAACCGGTTGCCGAGGCCCATGATCGCGTCCTGGATCGACTCGGTGCGCGACTGCAGGTTGGTCGCGGTGTAGCCGGGGTGGGCGGCGACCGAGCGCAGCGGCGAGCCGGCCGCGACGAAGCGGTGCTCGAGCTCGTAGGCGAGCATGAGGTCGGCGAGCTTCGACTGCCCGTAGGCCAGCCAGCGCTGGTAGCGGCGGCGCTCCCAGTTGAGGTCGTCGAGCCGGATCGAGCCGATGCGGTGCATGAGGCTGGACAGGAAGACCACGCGGTCGGTGAGCTGGTCGAGCAACAGGCCGGTCAGGGCGAAGTGGCCGAGCACGTTGGTGCCGAGCTGCATCTCGAAGCCGTCGGCGGTGCGCTGCGCCGGGATCGCCATGAGGCCGGCGTTGTTGATGAGGACGTCGACGGGGCCGTCGAGGCGGGCGGCGAACTTCCTCACCGAGCCGAGGTCGGCGAGATCGAGCTCCTCGACCGTCGTCGTGCCGGGGCTGCCGTCGCGGGTGATGGCGGCGGCGGCCTGCTCGCCATTGTCGGTGTTGCGGCACGCGAGCACCACGTGCGCGCCGTGCGCCACGAGCTCGCGGGCCGCGACGAGGCCGAGCCCGGAGTTCGCGCCGGTGACGACGACGGTGCGGCCGGTCTGGTCGGGGATGTCAGCGGAGGTCCACGGGGCCATGGCGGTGCGGTTACCCGTCCCACGGCGGGCGACGCCTCCCCCGGGCCGCGAACCGCTCACAGGGCGACGGCGATCTCCCGATAGACGGCCGGGTTGACGCAGAGCCCCACGTGGCTCCCGCGCACGACGAGGTTGCGCACCCGGGCGCCGTCGTCGGGCACCACGCACGACTCGGGTCGCACGATCCCGTCCTCGCTGGTGCGGATCGAGGTCAGCGCCACCGGGCTGGCGCGGCGCAGGTCGCCCGAGAAGGCGCAGGGGCAGTTGGTCGTGAGGCACTGCGGCCGCGCGGGCCGCAGCAGGTTCTGCCCGAGGCGCGCCCACCCGACGGCGGCGAGGGTGAGGACCGAGGCGTCGAACGGCGAAGGACAGCGGGCTCCCCATCGTGATCACCTGGCGCACCCGGCTCGGGCGCCGGACCGCGGCCGCGTGCGCGAGCAGCCCGCCGCGGCTGTGCCCGACGAGCGTGACCGGGCGCCCGGTGCGCCGCACGACGTCGGTCAGCCGGCGGTCGAGCCGGCGCACGGCGGCCTCGGAGCAGTCGACGTTCCAGGCGATACCCGAGCGGTAGGTGCGGTAGCCGAGGCGGCGCAGCCATCCCCGCATCACGGCCAGCGACGCGTCGCCCGCGAGGAACCCGGGGACGAGCAGCACCGGAGCGCCGTCCCCGCGCGGGACACCGATCCCGCGGTGGACCGGGCTCGCGAGCAGCGTCGCGAGCTCGAACTGCCAGCGGGCCTCGCCGATCAGGTTGCCGCGGAAGGGCGGCACGATCGGCGCCGCCGCCTCCGACGTCTCCGACGCCACCACGCCACGGACGCTACTGGGGCTTCGCGCACGAGGCCGCAGGCCGAACGTGGGATAGTGGCCGGGTGCACCTCTCCGGCGATGCGGACGCGGTCGCCGTCGACGGCGACCACCGGGTGTGCGCGGCCATCGCAGCACTGCCGGAGGCGGCGACGATGCACGGCTGGGTGTCGCGCTTCGCCCTGCTGGCCGACCCGACGCGGCTGACCCTGCTGCTCTGCATCCACGAGGTCGGCGAGATCTGCGTGTCCGACCTCGCCGTCGCCGCCGGCCTCAAGGACTCCACGACGAGCCAGGCGCTGCGGCTGCTGCGCGCCCAGAACCTCGTCAGCGCGCACCGCGACGGCCGGGTGGTGCGCTACCGCCTGGCCGACCCCGTCGTCACCGACCTGCTCGACCGCATCCACGACGGGGGGTCCTTCGAGCCCCTCGGCGCCGCGGCCGTCACCCCAGGAGCAGCTCGAGGATCTCGGACAGACGCTTCGCCTCGATGAGGAACGAGTCGTGGCCGTAGGGCGACTCGATCCGCTCCACCGGCCCCGACGACGGGATCAGCTCCGCCAGCTCCTCCTGCTGGTGCAGCGGGTAGAGCCGGTCGGACGTCGACCCCGCGACGACGGTGCGCGCGGTCACCCGCCCGAGCGCGTCCGCCATCGAGCCCCGGCCCCGGGACACGTCGTGGCCGTTCATCGCCGCGGTCAGCGCGACGTAGGACCCGGCGTCGAACCGGTGGACCAGCTTCTCCGCGTGGTGGTCGAGGTAGGACTCCACCGCGAACCGCCCCGGCGCCGCGGCGTCGTAGGGGTCCTCCCCCGGCTGCGGCCGCCGCCCGAACCGGGTGTCGAGCTCCTCGGCGGTGCGGTAGGTGGTGTGGGCGATCCGGCGCGCGACGCCGAGCCCGACGTGCGGGCCCTCGCCGCGGGGCCGGTCGTGGTAGTCCCCGCCGCACCAGTACGGGTCCTCGCGGATGGCCGCGAGCTGCGGCGACGCCCACGCGATCTGGTCGGCGGACGCCGAGGCGCAGCAGGCCAGCAGCAGCAGCCGCTCCACCCGCTCGGGATGGGTCACCCCCCACTCGACGGCGCGCATCCCGCCCATGGACCCGCCGAGCACCACCGCCCAGCGGTCGATGCCGAGCTGATCGGCGAGGCGCACCTCCAGCGCGACCTGGTCGCGGACGCTGGTCGCGGGGAACCGTGAGCCCCAGGGCCGCCCGTCCGGCGCCGGTGACGCCGGCCCGGTCGTCCCCTGGCAGCCGCCGAGGACGTTGGGGGCCACGACGAACCACCGGTCGGTGTCGATGGCGAGCCCGGGTCCGACGACGGCGCCCCACCACCCCGGGGTGGGGTGACCGAGCCCGGCGGGCCCGGTGACGTGGCTGTCGCCGGTGAGGGCGTGCAGGACCAGCACCGCGTTGTCGCCGCGGTACTCGCCCCACGTCTCGTAGGCGACGGTGACGTCGGGCAGCGCCGCCCCGCCCTCGAGCGGCAGCGGGTCGGGCAGCGTGACGAAGCGGCGGCCGCCGACCGGGTCCCCCTCCCGCCACGCACCGGTGGCGGGAGGGAGGACCGGGACGGTGCCCCGATCGGCGTGCTGTATTGATTCGAGCGGGGCGCCGGGCGAGCCCGAGGCGCGTCCGCCGGGGACGAGCGAGGTCACGCGCCCGACGTGGCCGACTTGGCCGCGGTGAACCCGGCCTCGAGGTCGGCCTTGAGGTCCTCGACGTTCTCGATGCCGACGGCGAGCCGGACCAGGCCCGGCGTCACGCCGCTGGACTCCTGCTCCTCCTCGGAGAGCTGGCTGTGCGTCGTCGACGCCGGGTGGGCGATGAGGCTGCGGACGTCACCGATGTTGACCAGCTGCGAGTGCAGGCTGGTGCCGTCGACGAATGCGCGGCCGGCGTCGACCCCGCCTCGCAGGTCGAAGGAGACGATCGCCCCGACGCCCTTGGGCAGGTACTTCTTCCCGGCCTCGTACCAGGGGCTGGACTCGAGCCCGGCGTAGTAGACCTTCTCCACCTCGTCGCGGGCCTCGAGCCACTGCGCCAGCGCCTGGGCGTTGGCGACGTGGCGCTCCAGGCGCAGCGAGAGCGTCTCGATGCCCTGGATGATGAGGAACGCGTTGAACGGCGAGATCGCCGCGCCGGTGTCGCGCAGCAGCTGCACGCGCAGCTTGGCGGCGTAGGCGCCCGGGCCGAGGGCCTCCCAGTACTTCAGGCCGTGGTAGCTCGGGTCCGGCTCGGTGAAGCCGGGGAAGCGGTCGCCGTGGGCGCCGAAGTCGAAGGTGCCGCCGTCGACGACGAGGCCCGCGATGGTGGTGCCGTGCCCGCCGAGGTACTTGGTGGCCGAGTGGATGACGATGTCGGCGCCGTGCTCGATCGGGCGGAGCAGGTAGGGCGTCGGCACGGTGTTGTCGACGACGAGCGGGACGCCGATCTCGTGCGCGACCCCCGCGATGCCGGCGACGTCGAGGACGTTCGAGCCCGGGTTCGCGATCGTCTCGGCGAAGAACAGCTTGGTGTTCGGGCGGACGGCGTTGCGCCACTGCTCGAGGTCGTCCTGGTCCTCGACGAACGAGACCTCGATGCCAAGCTTGGGCAGCGTGTAGTGGAACAGGTTGTAGGTGCCGCCGTAGAGGCTCGGGCTGGAGACGAAGTGGTCGCCCGAGTTCGCGATGTTGAGGATCGCAGCGGTGGTGGCGGCGGACCCGGACGCGAACGCGAGCGCCGCGGCCCCGCCCTCGAGCGCCGCGACGCGCTGCTCGAGCACGTCCTGCGTCGGGTTCATGATCCGCGTGTAGATGTTGCCCGGCTCGGCGAGGCTGAACAGGTCGGCGCCGTGCTGGGTGTCGCGGAAGACGTAGGACGTCGTCTGGTAGATCGGGGTGGCCCGCGCTCCCGTGGTCGGGTCGGGCGACGCGCCGGAGTGGATCTGCTTGGTCTCGAAGGACCAGTTGGCCTCGGGGGTGCTCATGGCGGCGCGGTCTCCTGTCGTGAGGGGGTTCGGGGGTCAGCGGACGGATCGGGTGCTCCGACGACAGAACTCGTCGAAGGCGTCGATGCGGCGACTGGGCCAGAACTCGTCACGGACGGACTCGAGCACGGCGGTGTGGAGCACGCGCCCACCCTAGAGGGTCGGTCCAGGGAGCGTGACCATTCACGTGGGGCACCGCACGGCCGCCGCGGCGCCCGCCAGGGCGATCAGCTCGTCGCGTGGTGAGGGCGACGCCGGCGCGACGGCGAGCCGCAGGATCCCGACCGCCCGCCACAGCTCCGCGCGGGGCGCGAGCCCGGCGAGCACGGCCGCGGCGAGGCTGTCGTCCACCGGGCTCGGCGCGCCGCTCGCCGCTGCCAGCGCCTCGGCGCCGAGGGTGCGGGCGACGACCAGCTGCCAGAGGTACTCCTCGGTCGAGCAGTCCCCGAACGAGCAGTGCACGGGCGCCCCGAGGTCGGTGACCGGGCGGGCCGCCTCCTGCGCGGCGGCCGCGAGCCGGGCGAAGGCGGCGGGGGCGTCGTCGCCGAGGAGGTCGCCGTCGAAGGCCTCCGGCCCGACCTCGGCCATGGTGCGCCCGGCCAGCAGTGCCGGAATCCACGCCTCATCGCGGGCGAGGTGCCGGACGGCGTCGCCCACCGGGCGGTGGTCGGGGTCGGTGGCGAAGACCGGCGGGAGGCTGGCCGGCCACGCGTCGCCGAGGCCCGCCACGGCTTCTGCGGTCGCACGGTCGGCCCGGACGAAGGTCTCCACGAGGTCCATGACGGCCATCGTGGCGTGGGAGGCGGTCAGGTCCTGTCCTCGCCGCCGCCGTGCCCGAGATCAAGGAGTCGCTGCACTCGCACGGAGATCCGGTCGGCACGCAGCGACTCCCTCGACGGGCCGAACCGACCGGCGCGCCCGCGGCGCCTACGGCCCGGCGGTGACGCCGAAGTGCTCCGCGAACGCGTCGGCCCCCGCGTCCGTGACGACGACGGCGCGGTGGGTGTCGCGGCGCCGCACCCACCCGCGGTCGAGGGACAGGTCGAGCAACCCCCGCCCGAGGCGCCCGCCCAGGTGGTGGCGCTGCTCGCTCCAGTCCACGCGGTAGCGCA
>NZ_DASXJD010000167.1:0-4162 GCF_036497585.1 Actinomycetospora sp.
CCCTCGCCTCCTACTCGGCGCAGCGCCGGCGGGAGCGCGCGCGGAGCGGGCGGCGTCCGCCGTGGGAAGGGTGAGGCTCAGACCGCCGGGAAGGGCCCGACGTGGCTCACGTGCACCACGGCGGAGCCGACCTCGTCGGAGGCGTCGAGGTCGACGGTGGCGGTGATGCCCCAGTCGTGGTCGCCCTCGGGGTCGTCGAACACCTGACGGACCTCCCAGGAGCGGCCCTGCTCGGTGACGCGGAACAGGGCAGGGCCCCGGGCGTCAGGGCCGGCGCCGAGGGTCGGGTACTCGTGGAAGTACGCCTCCATCGCGGCCGCCCAGTCCTCGAACGAGGGCCCCTCGTCCCCGGACAGCTCGGCGAGGTCGCCCGGCCACCGGCGAGCGAAGAGCTCCACCCGCCGGAAGAGCTCGTTGCGCACGAGCACCCGGAAGGCCCGCAGGTTGCGGGTGACCGGCGGCGGCCCCT
Source organism: Actinomycetospora sp. (assembly GCF_036497585.1). Lineage (GTDB taxonomy): Bacteria > Actinomycetota > Actinomycetes > Mycobacteriales > Pseudonocardiaceae > Actinomycetospora. The sequence continues at coordinate 470 of NZ_DASXJD010000167.1, forward strand.
GGTCGACCGGCCCGGCGTCGGTACCGGCCCCGTCCAGCTCGGAAGGGTTGGTCAGCGTCTCCCACTCGTCGAGCAGCGAGGAGTCGGTCTGGCGCACCAGCTCGCCGAGCCAGGCGATGACGTCCTCGAGGTCCTCGGTGCGCGAGGCGTCGGGGATCGTCTGGCGCAGCGCGCGGTAGGCGTCGGTGAGGTAGCGCAGCACCAGCCCCTCGGAGCGGGCGATCTTGTAGTACGAGACGAACTCGGTGAACGTCATCGCCCGCTCGTAGAGGTCGCGCACCACGGACTTGCAGGAGAGCTCGAAGTCGCCGACCCAGGGATGGCCCTTGCGGTAGGACTCGAACGCCGGGTCGAGCAGCTCGGCGAGCGGCTTCGGCCAGGTGATCTCCTCGAGGCGCTCCATGCGCTCCTCGTACTCGATCCCCTCGGCCTTCATCGCGCCCACGGCCTCGCCCCGCGCGGAGTTCTCCTGGGCGCGCAGCACCTGCTTCGGGTCGTCCAGCGTCGCCTCGACCACGGAGACCATGTCGAGGGCGTAGGTCGGGGACTCCGGGTCGAGCAGGTCGAACGCGGCCAGCGCGAACGGCGAGAGCGGCTGGTTGAGCGCGAAGTCGACCTGCAGGTCGTCGACGAGCCGGACGGTGCGCCCTGCCGCGTCGGGCTCGGGCAGGACCTCGACGACGTCGGCCTCGAGCAGCCCGCGGAAGAGCTGGATCGCGCGCAGGATGAGCTTGCGCTGGGTGGGGCGGTCGGCGTGGTTGTCCTCGAGCAGGTGGCGCATCGCGGGCAGGTAGGGCCCGGGGCGCTGCGCGACCTGCAGCAGCATCGCCGTCGTGACCCGCATCTGGCTGGTCAACTGCTCGGGCTGGGCCTCGACGAGCTTCTCCATGGTGCGCTCCGACCAGGAGACGAACCCGTCCGGCGGCTTCACCCGCACCACGCGCCGCTGCTTCTTGACGTCGTCGCCGGCCTTGGCGAGCCGCTTGGCGTTCTCCACCTCGTGCTCCGGGGCCTGCACGACGACGTAGCCGGCCACGTCGTACCCGGCGCGACCGGCCCGGCCCGCGACCTGGTGGAACTCCCGTGCCCGCAGGTGGCGCACCCGCTGGCCGTCGAACTTCGTCAGCGCGGTGAACAGCACGGTCCGGATCGGGATGTTGATCCCGACGCCGAGGGTGTCGGTCCCGCAGATGAGCTTGAGCAGCCCGGCCTGGGCGAGGGTCTCCACGAGCCGGCGGTACTTGGGCAGCATCCCGGCGTGGTGCACGCCGATGCCGTGGCGGACCAGCCGGGAGAGGGTCTTGCCGAACCCGGCGGTGAACCGGAAGCCCCCGATGAGCTCGGCGATCTGCTCCTTCTCGGCCTTCGAGGTGACGTTGAGGCTCATCAGTGCCTGCGCCTGCTCGACGGCGGCCGCCTGCGTGGTGTGCACGACGTAGACGGGGGCCTGCGCGCCGGAGACGAGCTCGGAGATCGTCTCGTGCAGCGGCGTCGTCGACCAGCCGAACGACAGCGGCACCGGGCGCTCGGTGTGCGCGACGACGGCGGTCTCGCGACCGGTCCGTCGGGTGAGGTCCTCCTGGAAGAAGGACACGTCGCCGAGGGTCGCCGACATCAGCAGGAACTGGGCCTGGGGCAGCTCGATCAGCGGGACCTGCCAGGCCCAGCCGCGGTCGGGGTCGGCGTAGAAGTGGAACTCGTCGATGACCACCTGGCCGATCTCGGCCCGGTCGCCCTCGCGCAGCGCCCAGTTCGCGAGCACCTCGGCGGTGCAGCAGATGACCGGCGCCTCGGGGTTGACCGCGGCGTCACCGGTCAGCATGCCGACGTTGGCGTAGCCGAGCTGGGATCCGAGCGCGAAGAACTTCTCGCTCACCAGCGCCTTGATCGGGGCGGTGTACACGGTGCGCTCCCCGCGCGACATCGCCGCCACGTGCGCGCCCAGCGCGATGAGCGACTTCCCGGAGCCGGTGGGCGTGGAGACGATGACGTTCGCGCCGGTGACCAGCTCGATGAGCGCCTCGGCCTGCGCCGGGTAGAGCTCCAGCCCGCGTTCGGCGGCCCAGGCGGAGAACCCCTCGAACAGCTCGTCGGGGTCCGCGCCGGGGGTGGGGAGGAGGGTCGGGGTGCTCATCGCCCGCCATTGTCCCGGACGACCCGGGCGCTCAGGCGGACGCGGTGCTCACCGCCGGTGTCCGGTGGAGCGGACGCTGCCGGGTGCGGGGCCCGAAGACGGCGACGACGAGGGCGCCGACGATCCAGGTGCCGGCGATGAAGACGAAGACGCTGCGGTAGCCCGACCCGGTGTAGAGGGCTGCGATGATCAGCGGGCCGGCGGCGTTGGAGAGGCGGCCGACGCCGTAGGAGATCCCGGTGCCCAGCGAGCGGGTGCGGGTGTCGAACAGCTCGGGGGAGTAGGCGTAGGCGAGGGCGGTGTAGCCGCGCTCGACCAGGTTGACCAGGAACCCGAACACGACGATGAGCACCGGGTCGAACGTCAGGCCGTACAGCAGGCCGCACACGCCGATCACGGCGCCGAACACCGCGAGGCACCACTTGCGCTCGAGGCGGTCGGTGACCGCGGCGGCCAGCAGGCAGCCCAGCGGAGCGCCGACGGTGGAGAGCGCGACGTAGAAGATCGAGCTCTCGATGCTGAAGCCCTGCTTGGCCAGCAGCGTCGGGGCCCAGCTGGAGTAGCCGAAGAACCCGATGGTCTGGGTGACCCACAGGACGCAGAGCAGCAGCGTCGGGAGCAGCGCCCGCCGGCGCAGGAGCAGGCGCCAGCGGGGCTCGCCGTCGTCGGCGACCGTCGGGACCCGGCTCGCCGCCGCGGGAGCGGGCAACGGCCCGCACTCGGCCTCGACGCGGGCCTCGATCGAGCGCAGCACCTCGTCGGCCCGTTCGGGCTCGCCGCGGTTCTCCAGCCAGCGGGGCGACTCGGCGAGGTGGCGCAGGAAGAACACGAACACCAGCCCGAGCGCGCCCCAGAGGTAGACCAGGCGCCACGTCCAGTCCGCGGCCGGGACGAGGGCGCTGGCGATGAAACTGGTCACCGGGGTCCCGCAGATGCCGATCGCGATGGCGTACGCCTGGTACTTGCCGCGCGTCGCGGCCGGGAAGAGCTCGGACAGGTAGATGACCGCGACCACGGTCATCGCGGCGAGCCCGGCCGACGTCAGGAAGCGGAACACGCCGAGCGAGACGACGTCCCAGGAGAACACCGACGCCAGGGAGAACAGCCCGAAGAAGATCGTCGTGGCGGCGAGGGCCTTCTTGCGCCCGACACGGTCGGCCAGGGCGCCCGCGACGATCGAGCCGAGGAACATCCCGACGAACGAGGTCGAGGTGACGTAGGCGACCTGGTTGACGGTGACGCCCCAGAGCTTGATCAGCCGGGGTGCGGTGACCGCGAAGGTGTTGATGTCGGCGAACTCGAAGAAGTAGGCGAACGAGACCGCGACCAGGGTGATCTTGTGGAACCGGCTGATCGGGAGCCGGTCGAGGCGCTGCTGCGCGTCGGGGGTGGCGAGGGGTGCGCTCATCACCGGGCCTCCTCGGGCCAGTAGAGCCGCATCGGGTTCTCGACCAGGAGGCGGCGCTGCGCCTGCGGGGTCGGCGCGATGTGCGGGACGTGGTCGACGAGCAGGCCGTCGTCGGGCATGTGGTCGGTGAGGTTGGGGTGCGGCCAGTCGG
>NZ_DASXJD010000168.1:0-3057 GCF_036497585.1 Actinomycetospora sp.
ATCGTCCCGACGATCCGGCGGGGACGTCTCGTCGCCCGGTTCGACACGCTGCCGGAGGAGCTCCCGCTGCGGGTCCTCGCGGCGTCCTGCTACTACGTCGAGAACGACACCCCGGTCCTCGATGCGCTGCCGTTGCAGCTCCCCGCGGCCGTCCGCCGGGGGCGCGCCGCCGAGCTCATCCGCAAGGTCCGTCTCTGGCTGCGAACGCTGCTCAGCGCGCTCCCCCGCCGCGGCTCACCGCGGTTCCTCCAGGGCGGGGTGGCCCAGCGGTACCGGAAGCTCTACGACAACCCCGCCACGAGGCCGCACCTCAAGGTCCTCATGGGCGACCAGGTGTATCTCGACGCCCCGGTCCGCGACTTCTACCGGCACGAGCCTCCGGCGTCGCTCGCGCGGCGCGTGGCCCGCAGCTACCAGCGGTCGTGGGACGTGCTGGGCGAGTTCCTGACCCTCGGGGCCAACGTCTGCGTGTCCGACGACCACGAGTTCTGGAACGACTACCCCAACGACCCGCCGTTCCTCTGGCGCTCGCTGCAGGACCCCGAGGCCCGGGAGGCCTTCGAGCGCGCCGCCCTCGACCACCTGCGGTGGATGCAGGTGGCGCGCCCGACCTACCACGTGACGGTCGGCCCGCGCGGCTCGCGGCCGCAGCTCGCCGTCTTCGTCGCCGACACCCGCATCCACCGGACGACCGCCGACTGCGAGGACCCGCGGTTCATGCGCGACGAGGACCTCGCCGACCTCGTGACGTGGATCGACGAGCTCCGCTGTCCGGGCGTCCTCGTCGTGGGGCAGCCCCTCATCGTCGCCGCGGCAGGGGCGTTCGACGACAACCTGCGGTCCTACACGCGGCAGTACGACGAACTGTGCCGCGCGCTGCTGCGGTCCGCGCACGACGTCGTCGTCGTCTGCGGCGACTCCCATTTCGGCCGAGTGTCGACCATGAAGATGCCGGACACCGGCCGGCGCCACATCGAGGTGATCTCGTCGCCGCTCACCGTGCTCGAGGGTGCGGAGGCCTCGGTATCGACGGAGCTGCCGGAGGGGCTCGACGTCTTCCCGCCCGGCGCCGAGGGCACCGAGCGCACCGGGCTGGCGGAGTGGGTGAACGCCGTGCCGGGATGGGGTCCGGAGGCGATCTGCGAGGACCACGCGATGCTGCTCGGGTTCTCCGCCGGGGACGACGGCGGCGTCGAGCTCACCGTCGGCGCGTTCCTCATGCGTCGTCTCGACGCCGGGGGCGGGCCGAAGCTCGCGTGGACCGAGCGGTTCGACCTCCACTGACATGCTCGACCACCTCAGAACGGCCCGGGCCCACCGGGTCGGGGTTGTCGCTGCGGATCCAGCCAGGCCGGCGGGGTGAACCACGGCCGCCCTTCGATCATGGTTACCTCCCATCCGCCGTGGTGGATCAGGCGATGGTGGAAGGAGCACAGCAGGCACAGGTTGCTCTGCCTAGGGCTATGTGCCTGCTACGCCTCTTAAGTCACGAGATGGGGGGCGGCGCCCGCGCCTGTAACGGCTCTGCTGGAGCCCATGACTACTCCACTCCTACGGGATGCGGAGCCGGTGGCGCCACGGGCACAGCGCCAGACTCCCGCCGGGTCAGGACCGAGGCCGACGACCACTCCCGCGAGCGTGTCCGTGAAGATCAACAGAGCGAGCCCGCAGTGGGTGTTACCGCGTCTCCGCTCCGGGAGCCGAGTCTCTGCCAAAGTGAGGTCCGTCCCGGTCGCGTACGACCGCGTGGGGCACGCTGCTCCCGTGTCTGACGGGGAAGATCAGCCATCGGCCCTCACGGAGTTCATGGCAGAGATCGGCAGCAGCCTTGCGAACGAGGCCGTGAAGACGGCCGCACAGCTTCAGGGTCTCGACCCGATGACCGCGGCGGTGGTGGGTGGTGCTGCCGGGGGGACCGTGAAGGGCGTCAGCTCGGCTGCCCTCGCGATGTTCCGGCGTCGTCGCGACCGCGGGCTCGAAGCTCTCGCTGCCGCGCAGGCGGAGGCCGGCCTCGCCCCTGAGGCGCTACTCGAGCGTGCCCTCGAGGACGACCGGAAGCTCGACCTCCTCGGCCGGGCGCTCGAGGCCGCGACTCGGGAAGCCGACGAGCGGCGTGTGAGGTTCTATGGCCGGATCGCGGCCAGCGGCGTCCTCGCCGAGGACGACGCCAAGGTGGACAAGGCTGCCCGCGCGTTCTCGGCCCTCGCCACTCTCGACGCGGCTGACCTCAAGGTGCTCCTGCGGATGGCCGAGAAGGTGGAGCGGCCGTGGACAGTTGTCGATCTCGAAGAGCGCGAGGGTAGCGATGAGTTCTTCGAACTGGAGTCAGAGCTACCGGAGCTTATGGAGGTCGTGGACTCCGTGCTCTCGAGGCTGACGGGTCTCGGTCTAGTCAGCTATGTACGGAGGGAACGCGGAGGCGCCGAGATGTACTACGTCAACCCCATTGGCGAGCTGTGCGTCCGTCAGCTCACCGAAGGGCATGGGTGACGACGCCGGGACCTGCCTCGGTCGTCGGGCGCTGCCCCCGCTACCAAAGACCACCCAAAGCCCGCTCCCGGCGAGCGAACATCCACGCCGTCACGACGTCTAAGCGGGCCAGCGGCGACCTGAGGCACGGTGTACGGCCATGACCCACCGCACCACTGACGCGTGGATTCAGATCGACGGCGAGACCGAGCACGCAGGCACCATCAAGCTGCTCAACGGGCAGGCGCCGCCGTACTCCAGGACGCTGACCGAGCGGGGCCCGACCCAGCTCAAGCTCACCGACGCTGAGCCGCCGGACGGGCGGCCCGGCGCCGTCTACATGATCGTTACCTGCGTCCCGCTCCACGCACCGAGCAACGGGATCGAGCGGTCCGGCAGGTTCGCCGCCAGGCACCCCGCTCCCTCCCCCGGTGGGAGACGCTGAACATCTCCGCGCGAGCCTGCGTCGTACCCAAGGCCCTGCGCCGCCGGGGATGGACTTACGGGGCCCTCATCTCTCGCCGTCGCGGAACCTCCCCCGGTGGCGTCCCGGCGCGGGCCGCGGCGTGACGGCCACACACGCCCGTA
>NZ_DASXJD010000169.1:0-29378 GCF_036497585.1 Actinomycetospora sp.
TCGTGTCGCCTGGGCGCTGCGCCGCGCCGACCTGACCCTGCAGGGCACCAAGGAACGTCCGCTGCGCGAGCTCGGTGTACCCAGCTCCCACTACTCGGTACTGGACAGTCTGCAGACCACTCCCGGCCTGACCGGCGCCGAACTGGCCCGCCTCATGGGCGTCACTCCGCAGGCGGTGGCGCTGCTGGTCGCCAAGCTGGCGGAGCGGGGCTGGGTCGAACGCCGGGCGCATCCACGCCACCGCATCGTCCAGGAACTCCACCTGACCGACGCCGGCCGGCACGAGCTGACCAGGGCCGAGCTCGTCGTCACGGACCTCGAACAGCACATCCGGGACTCCCTGGGCCCAGAGCGGTACCGCCAGCTGAAGGAACTGCTGGGCCAGGTCATCGACGATCTATCGCACTGGGAGTTCCCTGTGGCGGACTGAGCCCGCGCGCAGGACGGTGCCCGAGGTCGGCGACGTCAGACGTGACGCAGGCCCGCGAGGTGGATGTGGATGAAGCGGGCGAGCGCCTCGGCGAAGTGGATGGGCGCAGCCTGCGGGAAGCCGCGCTCCTCGGGCGAGCGGTCGAACGTCGCGGCCACCACCGGCGCCGGGTGCGCGACCTGCCACAGGCTCGCCGCCATCAGCCCGGTCGCGATCACCAACTCCCTCGACGCGCCGGGATCGAGGGCGGGAAAGGCCGCGTGCACGGCGTCGGCGACCTCGCCGGCTGCCTGCATCGCGGCGCTCTTGGACCTCCGCGCCGCCTCGATCGGGACCTCGCGCTCGAAGGTGAGCGCGGAGTGGGTGGTGAGCATCTGACAGATCAACGGCCGCTCGACCAGTGACCTCGTCAGGACCTCGACCAGCTGCTGCTCGTCGACCGGCCCGCGACCCAGGTCGGCCACCAGCCCGTCGGCCCAGGCCGACCAGTCGGACTCGGCGAGCCGCAGGAAGATCTCTTCGCGGGTCCCGAAGTACTTCAGCAGGGCCGACTTGTGCATGCCGACCTCGGCCGCGATCGCGGTGAGGGTGACGGCGGCGACCCCGTCGCGCAGAGCCAGGGCGTGCGCGGCGTCCAGGATCGCCTCGTAGCGCTGCTGCTTCTGCTCCGGCCTGCGGGCGCGCCGGAAGGCGCCCTCGCTCGTGACCGGTGCGCTACCCACCCCCTGACCTTAACTCCGGGTTCACTGTCTCCAATAGAGCAACGCCGTTCTCTTGTTAAGGGAACGGCGTTGCCCTACTGTGGGCGGCGTGGAGGACATCGAGCTGCGGGTGAACGGGGTGACCCACTGGGTCCCGCTCGATCCGCGGGTGAGCCTGCTCGACGCGCTGCGCGAGCACCTGGGTCTCACCGGTACCAAGAAGGGCTGCGACCAGGGCGCCTGCGGCGCGTGCACGGTCCTCGTGGACGGCGAACGGATCGCGGCGTGTCTGGCCCTGGCCGTGCAGTACGGCGACGGGCGGGAGATCACGACCATCGAGGGGATCGGGAGCGCGGACGACCCGCACCCGCTGCAGCGCGCGTTCGTCGAGCACGACGGTTTCCAGTGCGGCTACTGCACGTCGGGCCAGATCTGTTCGGCGATCGGGATGCTGGCGGAGCACCGCGCGGGCATGCCGAGCGCCGTCACCGCGGACGTCGCCGCCGAGCACGTCGAGCTCACCGACGCCGAGATCAAGGAACGGATGAGCGGCAACCTCTGCCGCTGCGGTGCCTACGACGGCATCCTCGCCGCCGTCCGCCAGGTCGCGTCGATCGCGGTCACCGAGGCGCCGGCGCGATGAGACCGTTCACCTACCACCGGGCCGTCGACCTGGACGATGCGGTGCGCGCCGTCGCCGGGACGGGGGCGGTGGCGCTGGGCGGCGGCACGAACCTCGTCGACCTCATGCGCCGGGACGTCGAGCACCCCGACACGCTGGTCGACCTCTCCGGCCTCGCGCTGACGCCGGTGCGCGAGCAGCCCGACGGCGGGCTGCGGATCGGCGCGTCGGTCCGCAACTCCGCTCTGGCCGCCCACTCGCTGGTACGCACGCGCTACCCGGTGCTCGCCCAGGCCCTGCTCTCCGGGGCGTCCGGCCAGCTCCGCACCATGGCCACCGTCGGCGGGAACCTGCTCCAGCGCACCCGGTGTCCCTACTTCTCCGACACCTCCGCCCCCTGCAACAAGCGCGAGCCGGGGAGCGGTTGCGGGGCGCTCGAAGGTCTCCACCGCGACGCCGCCGTCCTCGGGACCAGCGAGCACTGCATCGCGACCCACCCCTCGGACATGGCCGTCGCCCTGATCGCCCTCGACGCGGTCGTCGAGGTCCGCAGCGTGCGGCGCACCCGATACGTCCCGCTGACCGAGCTGCACCGCCTGCCCGGCGAGACCCCGCAGCACGACACCACCCTCGAGGCGGACGAGCTGATCGTCGCCGTCGACCTGCCCGCCCCGGTCACGACGTGCTCGGCCTACCGCAAGGTCCGCGACCGGGCCTCGTTCGCGTTCGCGCTGGTGTCGGTGGCCGCCGGGCTCGAGGTCCGGGACGGCACCGTGGCCGCGGCCCGGCTCGCCCTCGGCGGGGTCGCCCACAAGCCGTGGCGCGCGGTGGAGGTCGAGCGCGTGCTCACCGGCGCCCCGGCGACCGAGGAGACCTTCCGGGGGGCCGCCGAGGCCGAGCTCGCGGCCGCCGTCGGCCGACCCGACAACGCCTTCAAGATCGAGCTGGCGCGCCGCACGATCGTCGCGGCGCTGGCCGGCCTGCTCACGGAGAGAGGCACACGATGAAGGTCGAGTTCTTCAACCCGGTCGTCTACCGCGGCAGCACGGCGGGGGTCGTCGACTGGCCGCCGGCCGCGCGGCTGTTCGAGAGCGAGCGCGGGATCGAGTCGATCCAGCAGGGTCTCGAGCAGTTCGAGGCCGCCCACGAGGCGGGTTTCGACTCGCTGAACCTGGCCGAACACCACTACTCGGTCAGCCAGATGACTCCGACACCACACCTGTTCGCCGCGGCCCTGGGCGAGCGGGTGCCCGACGCGCAGATCGCGATCCTGGGCACCGACCTGCCGCTGCACAACCCGGTTGCCGTCGCCGAGCAGTACGCGACGCTGGACAACGTGCTCGGCGGGCGCCTGCGGTTCGGCCTGCTGCGCGGGACGCCGAACGAGTACGTCACCTACGGGACGAACCCGTGGGAGTCCCGGGAGCGGTTCGAGGAGGCCGTAGAGCTGGTCATCCGCTGCTTCACCGAGCCGGAGCCGTTCGGGTGGGAGGGCCGCTACTACCGCTACCGCACCATCGCGCTCTTCCCCGCACCGGTGCAACAGCCGCACCCCCGCATCACGCTCTCGGGCAACAGCCCCTCCTCGGCCCGCTTCGCCGGGCGGATGCGCTGCGACCTGGGCATCAGCTTCCGCTCCTCCGAGGCCGTCGCCGCCAGCGTGGCCGCCTACCGCGAGGCCGCCGCCGAGGCGGGATGGGAACCCACCGCGGACAACATCCTCTACCGGCAGTTCTGCTACGTCGCCGAGTCCGACGCGGAAGCCCGCCGCGACGTCGAGCAGCTCAACTGGCCGGTGGGCTCGGGGCCCTTCGCGAGCCGCAACGCCGAACTGCCCGCGGTCATCGGCCGCGTGGGCGCGGCGCTGGCCGGGGCGCCCCAGGGGGTCGCCCCCGACATGTCGAAGGCGCCGCGGCAGTTCGGCGCCCCCTTCGTCGGCGGCCCGGACACCGTGCTCGACCAGATCCGCGCGAGCGCCGAGCAGATCGGCCTCGGCCGGGTCGAGCTGGCCGTGACCGGCGCTGCCGGGACCTTGAGCCACGAGCACGTCGTGCGCTCGCTGAAGCTGATGGGCGAGACCCTCGTTCCCGCCCTGCACGCCGATCCCGTCGCGGTCGGCTGAGAGGGACGACCATGACCACCATCGAGCAGGCACCCGGAGCGGGATTCGTCGAGGGCCGCGTCGAGATCGACGGCTTCACCGTCCGCTACCACCAGGCCGGCCCCCCCGCGTCGATCGGCGAGCCGGCGGGCGATCCGCTGGTCGTCCTGCACGGCGCGGGCGGCCTGCACTTCAGCATCGCGCTGGACCTGCTGGCCCGCACCCGGCGGGTCGTCCTCGTGGAGATGCCCGGCTTCGGCGAGCAGGTCAACGAGGTGCACCGGTCGTCGGACGAGCTCGCCGAGGCCATCGCGCAGGTGGTCGAGGCCATCGGTCTCGAGCGCTACCACCTGTTGGGCCACTCGCTGGGCGGGACGATCGCGCTGCACCTCGCGTTCGCCCACCCCGACCGGCTGGCGTCCCTGGTGCTCGACGGACCGGCCGGATTCCGCGAGGGGGAGAGCGCCCCGGCGGCCACCTCGCCGCAGGAGGTGGTCCGCCGCTTCAGGGCCCAGCCCGAGCGCGCGCCGGCCTTCAGCCCGCCCGACCCGGCGCTCATGGCCCGCGTCATGCCGTTGGCCCAGCGGCTGATGATCAGCCGACCGGCGTTCGACCAGGAGCTGGCCGACCGGCTGCCCCAGTGCGCGGTGCGCACCCTGGTGCTCTTCGGCGACCGCGATGGCGTCGTCCCCCCGCAGAACGGGCGCACCTACCGGCGGCTGATGCCGAACTGCTCGTTCCAGCTGGTGCACCGGGCGGCGCACTCGGTCCAGGACGACCGGCCCGAGGCCTACGCCGAACTGGTCAGCGACTTCCTCGAGCGGGGCTGGATGTTCCTGGTGCCCGAGCAGTCCACGCTGATCAACCCCTGACTCCCCGGCAGCGACACGGAAAGGAGGCCCGCCGTGGCCCAGGCTCCCGAACGGGTCGTCCCGCCGGTCGGAGGACTGCCGGTCACCGATTCCGGACCGGCCGTCGGGCGCCCGGTCGACCGGGTCGACGGCGCCGTCAAGACTTCCGGGCGCGCCCGCTACACGGCCGACGTCTCCTGTCCCGACCTCGCCCACGCCGCCCTGGTGCACGCCACGATCCCGCGGGGTCGGATCACCGGCGTCGACGCTGCGGCCGCCCTGTCCGTCGAGGGCGTGCTGGCGGTGATCACCCACGAGAACGCACCACCGATGCCGGCGCCACCGCGGGAGAACCTGGCCAACCCGAGCACGACCGCGGGCGGCGCCCGGGTCGCCTACGTCACCACCGACCAGGTCCACTGGAACGGTCAGCCCGTCGCGGTGGTCGTCGCCGAGACCCCCGAGGCGGCCGCTGGCGCGGCCCGGCTGGTATGCGTCGAGTACGAGGCGCTGCCGGCCGCCACCGACTTCCTCGACGCTGTTCCCGGCGCGACCCCGGTCAAGGCCGGCCTGCTCGAGGTCGGCGAGGAGAGGACCGGCGACGCGCCGGCGGCCCTGGCTGCTGCGCCGGTCTCGGTCGATCACCGCTACACCACCCCGGCGCAGAACCACAACGCGATCGAGCCGCACGCCACCACCGCGGCCTGGGACGGTGACCGGCTCACCGTCCACGACACCACCCAGAACATCGACTGGGCACGCCGGTACCTGGCGGCCTGCTTCGGCATCCCGGTGGGGAACGTGCGGATGATCGCCCAGTACGTGGGCGGCGGGTTCGGCGGCAAGAGCTCGGTGTGGGCCGGCACCGTGCTCGCCGCCCTGGCCGCCCGGGTGACCGGTCGGCCGGTGCGGATGGCGCTGAGCCGCGAGTCGGTGTTCCGCACGGTCGGCGGGCGCACCCCGACCCGGCAACGGGTCGCGCTGGGCGTCGAGCGCGACGGCCGGCTCACCGCGCTGGTCCACACCGGCGTCAGCGCGGTCGGGCGGGTCGGTGGCCGGTCCGAGCAGGTGGCCGCCCAGTCGCGGTTCCTCTACGCCGCGCCGAACCTGCTGATCCGCCACGACACCACCGAGATGGACGTCCTGCCGAGCACGTTCATGCGCGCGCCGGGCGAGGCCGTGGGCATGTTCGCCCTGGAGTCCGCGGTCGACGAGCTCGCCGTCGAGCTCGGGATGGACCCGGTCGAGCTGCGGATGCGCAACCAGCCCGAGCGCAGCCCGGTCGGCGGCAAGCGCTACAGCCGGCAGAACGTGCGCGAGGTCCTCACCCGGGGCGCGGAGCGCTTCGGCTGGGCTGACCGCGACCCGGAGCCGCGCTCGATGCGCGACGGACGGTGGCTGGTCGGGTGGGGCGTGGCGGGCGCATTCCAGGTTCCCGCGCAGCTGTTCGCCGACGTGGCCGTGCAGCTGAACGCCGACGCCACCGTCGTCGTCCGCACCTCGCTGCACGAGATCGGTGTCGGCGCGGCGACCGCGACATCCCAGATCGCCGCGGACGAGCTCGGGGTGCCGGTGGAGGCCGTCACCGTCGAGCACGGCGACAGCGAGCAACCGGCGGCGCCGGGCGCCATCGGGTCGAGCCAGACGGCGAGCGTGGCCGCCGCCGTGCTGCTGGCCTGCGAGCAGCTCCGTCGCGAAGCGCTCGACCTGGCCCGGCGTGCCCCGGAGTCGCCGCTGCACGGCCGTCGCCCCGCCGAGCTGCGGCCCGCCCACGGTGGCCTGTACGCCGGCAACGTCGGCGAGTCCTGGACCGCCATCCTCACCCGCGCCGGGCGCAGCCGCCTCGAGGCGAGGACCGGGTCGGACTCGCCGCCGCGCCAGACCCTGCGCACGGTGCGCGCGATGGCGGGCCTCGTGCTCGAACAACGGCGCTGGGTGAAGGCCGCGACGGGCGCGCACTTCTGCGAGGTGCGCGTCGACCCGGACACCGGCGAGGTGCGGGTGACCCGCTGGGTGGCGGTGTTCGACGTGGGCCGGGTGATCAACGCCAAGCTCGCGACGAGCCAGTTGCGCGGCGGCATCGTCATGGGCATCGGCGCCGCCCTGGAGGAAGAGACCCTGGTCGACCCGAGGACGGGCCGGAGCATGAACGCCGGGCTGGCCGGTTATCACGTCCCGGTCCACGCCGACGTCCCCACGCTGGACGTCAGCTACCTCGGCGAGCCCGACCCGAGAACGCCGCTCGGCCTCCTCGGCGTCGGCGAGGTCGGCATCACCGGGGCACCGGCAGCGGTGGCCAACGCGGTACACCACGCCACCGGGGTCCGCGTCCGTGACCTCCCCATCACCCTCGACCGGCTCCTGTGAGCAGGGGCGGACACCAGAGATCGGAGAACGAGATGAGCGAACGGTTCCTGGACTTCTACCGGCGCGAATGGCCGCGGGTGGCCGCCGTGCAGGCCATGGCCCTGGGCGGGGCGAGCCTGCTGATCGGCCGCAAGCGCCAGAAGAACCTGCGCGCCCTGGCGGTCATGAACGCGATGACGATGTGCGCCCACCAGTACGAGGAGTACGTCGATCCGGGGTGGTTCCCGGGCATGGTCAACGTCGGGATGTTCAAGAGTGACCAGCCGCTGAACTATCCGTTCAACGCGAACTCGGCGATGTGCGCCAACATCTCCTTCCGGGCGCTGTACGTCCCCGCGATGATCTTTCCCAGGACCACGTGGCTGGGGCTTCCGCCCGTACTGCTCGGCATCGGGCAGGCCTTCGCCCACGGCATCCTGATGCCCGCCATCCTCGGCACCAAGTACAGCCCCGGCGCCCTGACCGCGGGCCTTCTCCACCTGCCCATCGGCATCAACTACCTCACCGCGGTCCGTGAGCAGGGGCCGATCAGCCGGGACGACTGGCTCAAGACCGTGGCGGTCCTGGCGGGCTTCCTGGTCCTCGGGGTGGCCGCCCCGAACGTCCTGGCGGCCGACAAGAACAGCCCCTACCACTTCGACGCCAAGCAGCTCGGCCCCTACGGGTCCGCGAAGCCTGCTGACCCCGTCGCCACCCAGCCCTGAAAGGAAATACGTTGATCGAGACCTGGGGTTTCTACTTCTTCACCAACGGCCACGTGAACAGCCCGGACGACCCGCCCTCGCCGGAGGCCGTGCAGGAGACCTACGACCGGTACATGAAATTGTGGGTGGATTGTGAGGACTACGGCTTCGATGGGCTGTCGTTCGCCGAGCACCACTTCAGCCCGATCAGTTTCTCGCCGTCCGCGCACCTGCTCGTCGCCGCGCTCGCCCCGCAGACCCACCGGATGCGCCTGACGGTCCTGGGCAGCGTCCTGCCCCTGCACGACAGCCGTCAGTGGGTGGAGGAGGTCGGCATGCTGGACTACCTGTCCGGCGGGCGGTTCGAGCCGGGCATCGCCCCGGGGGCGGGCGATCGCGAGGCGGTGATGGCCGGCCTGTCTCCCGAGCAGATCCGGCCGCGCTACTACAGCGGCGCCGAGCTGCTCGCGAAGGCGATCGCCGGCCCGACGGTGACCCAGCACGACGAGTTCTACGACCTGGAGCAGGTCCCGATCGTTCCCCGGATGCGCGAGCGGACCGGCCGCTCCACCTGGACCACGGTGATGTCGCCGAACTCCGCGGCGTGGGCCGGGACGCGCGGCTACAAGCTCTGCACCGCCTTCGTGCCCACCCCGGCCGCCGTGGCCCTGGCCGAGCGCTACCGCGAGGCCGCGTACGCCGCCGGTCACACCGTCACCCCCACCATGCTCGGGATGCGCCGGCGGGTGTTCGTCGCCGACACGGACGCCGAGGCCCAGGAGAAGTACGAGCAGGCGACGGACTACATGGGGGCGCTGCTCGGGAAGGCCTTCGAGACCCCGGACAGCAGGGCCCGGGCGATGCTGTACCAGCCCGACGACTTCGCCATCGGCTCCCCCACCACCGTCGCCGACAAGCTCGTCGAGCAGTGCCGCGCCGGCGGCTACGGCGCGATCATGGCGTTCACCGACTTCGCCGGCTTCGACCACGCCGACTTCGTCCGCTCTCACGAGCTGCTCGGCCGACAGGTCGCGCCCGTCCTGCGCTCGGCCGACGTCGCCACCCCCTCCCCCTCGGCGGCCTGACCGCCCCCCGCTCCCTCGAGGACACCCGTGACCACCACCGAGACCTTCCAGACCGTCGTCTACACCTCGAGCCCCGCATCGGAGCTCGCGCTCGACGTCTTCCGGCCCACCGCCGAGAGCCGCCACTGCGCGGTGCTGCTCTTCCACGGCGGCGGCTGGCGGGCCGGCTCCAAGGAGGCCGTGCACGCGCAGGCCGCCGCACTCGCCGGGTCGGGGTTCACCGCGCTCGCGGTGCAGTACCGGCTGCTCGACGCCGCCGCCTGGCCCGCCCCGCTCCACGACGCCACCGCCGCCCTGGACTGGACCCGGGCCCACGCCGACGACCTCGGGATCGACCCCGGGCGCGTCGTCATGCAGGGCCATTCCGCAGGCGGCCACATCGCCTTGATGACGGGCACCCTGGACGCCGACCGACGACCCGCGGCGATCGCCGCCTACTACCCCGCCATCGGGTTCCACCGGTCCGACACCCCACCGGCCCCGCCCCAGCCCGGGCAGCTGCCGAACGTCGCGGTCGACGACCTCGGCCGGCTCCCGAGCTGGATGCTCTTCGGTCCGGGCTCGGCCCAGGACGACCTCGTCGCCGCCAGCCCGCTCGACCTGGTCGACGCCTGGTTCCCGCCCACGATCATCCTGCACGGCGCCGCGGACCGGCTCTACCCCTTCCGCTCGAGCATCTCCCTGCACCAGCGGCTCACCGAGCTCGGGGTCTCCACCGACCTGCACCTCTACGCCGACCGCGACCACGCCTTCGAACGCGCTCCGTCCATGACGGCGGCCACCGCCGACGCCGTCCGGTCCTTCCTGCAGCGCACGGTCACCGACAAGGCCGAGATCGACGACGAGGCACGCCGCTACCCGTTCCCACCCGGCCGGCCCTGAGCTCGAGGAGCCCGGGCTGGTCGGTGGCCCGGGGAGCATCGGCTGACGCCCGGTCGCGCCCGGCCGTCCGGAGCGTCGGGGGCCGCCTCGTCAGAGCTGTGCGGCCATGCGCTTGACGACGTGGAGGAAGTTGCCGGGCATCAGCTCGGGCTCGCCGGCGGTGATCCGGGGCGCGCGCGTCAGCAGCTCGGCGAACAGCGCGCGGAGCTGGAAGCGGGCGAGCTGGTTGCCCAGACAGTGGTGGATCCCCCCACCGCCGAAGCTGATGTGCGGGTTGGGACGGCGGGAGAGGTCGAGCTCGTGGGGCCGCTCGATGCGAGAGCCGTCCCGGTTGGCCGAGCTGTAGAACAGGACGACCTTGTCACCCCTGGTCACGTGCACGCCCTTGTACTGCAGATCGCGGGAGGCGGTGCGCCGGAACGTCATGATCGGTGTGGCCCAGCGCACGAGCTCCTCGACCGCGTCGGGCATCCGACCGTCGAGGTCGGCCAGCAACCATTCCCGCTGGTCGGGATGCGTGGTGAGGGCGCGCAGACCGTGGCTGGTGGACTGGCGGGTGGTGTCGTTGCCCGCGATGGTGAGCAGCACGAAGAACGAGCCGATCTCGTGATCGGTGAGCCGTTCGCCGTCGACCTCGGCGCGGGCCAGCGCGGTGATCAGGTCGTCCTGCGGATCCTCGCGCCGCGCGGCGGCCAACGAGGAGGCGAGGCCGTGGAGGTAGCCCTGGGCCTCGAAGAGCCGGCCGAGGACCTCCTCCCTGGTGTTCCCCACCAGTTCCGGGTCGTTCCAGGCCGTGAGGACCTTGGATTCGTAGGCCGCCTTCTGCCGGTCGCCGTCGGGCACGCCCATCATGTCGTTGATGTTGTTGCATCGGCAGCAGCTCGGCGCACTCGGCGACGAAATCGGTGCTCCCGCCGCCCTGCTCGATCTTGGTGAGGAGGTTGTCGACGACCATCCGCGCGTTGGCCTCGATGCGGTCGCCGATGCGCCGCATCTGCCTGGGCGTGAACGCCGCCGAGATCAGCCTGCGCATCTTCGTGTGCCGGGGCGGGTCCATCTTGATGATGGACTGCCCGGCCTCGACCGCCTCGGCCGGCAGGTTCTCCATCAGGATGCTCGGTTCGGAGAGGAAGTCCTCGTGACGTCTGGTGATCTCCACCAGGTCGTCGTAGGTCGTGACCGCCCAGAACCCGTAGTCGTCGGGCACCTCGAGCAGCTGGTCCTCGAACGGCGGATGCCAGGTGGGCGTCCCGCGCCCGCGAAGCTCGGCGAACGAGCGCTCGCGCTCATCCATCGTGGCGGACCAGAACGCCTTCGAGGAGACGTCGACGGGGTCGTAGGCCCGGTCCGGGTTGCCGCTGGCGAAGCTGGTCACGCTCGCGCTCATCGATAGCTCCTCGTGGTGGCCGCACTGCCCGGTCCCCGGGTCCTGCGGGAACCCGGACACAATGTCGGTCATCCGTCTCCGGTGTCAACAGATCACCGAACGTGTCTGTGCGACAGGCAGATCGCGAGGATTGTTCACGAGGAGGACTATGATCCGAGCATGGCCGATCCCTACCGCGAGCGGGCCCAACAGCTGATGCGCGAAGCGGTCCTCGATGCGGCTGCTGCGGAGGTGGTGGCCCGCGGGTGGCGCGGTCTGCAGATGCGCTCCGTGGCCGACGCCGCCGAGGTGAGTCGGGCGACGCTGTACAAGACGTTCGGCGACAAGCACGGCCTGTCGAAGGCCCTGGTCATCTTCCACACCCAGCGGCTGCTCGACCAGGCCACCGAGGTCATGGCAGACCAGCCTCTCAGGGAGCAGTGGCGACTGGCCGCGGCCACTTGCCTCCACGCCGCCGAGGGCGACCCGCTGACCAAGGCCGTCCTGCTCAGCGACTCCAGCGACGAATTCCTCCCGCTGCTCACCAGCCGGGGCGCACCGGTGCTCGACCTCGCCCGCGACCGTTTCAGCGCGACCGTCCTCGGCGACCACCCGGGACTCGATCCCGACCGGGTCGCGACGATCGCGGAGAACGTGACCCGCCTCATCATCAGCCACCTCGTCCTGCCACGCAGGCCCACCGACCAGACCGCGGACACCATCGCGGACCTCGCCACGAGCTACCTGCAATGACGGGACCTGCGCACGCGGTTCGCCGACGCCATGCGGACCGAAGGCCGGGGCGGGGGCCACCGGCTCTGGCTGACCCCGGCGGGGGTGGTTCAGGACGCACCTACCAGCAGCGCAACGTCACCGAACGCGGTTCCACCGCCGGACACGCCCCAACCCGCCGCTGGGAGCCACAGCGGCGAGGAAGTTCGATTTCCCGCGCGGGGTTTGCCGTCCGGGCCGCGCCGTTCATCCTGTCGCCCCTGAGGCAGCTCGGCGTTGTGCGCGGTCAGGAGGACCGATGACCGACCTCGAACAGGAAGAGGGCTCGAACGCGGTCGAAGCCGGTCGCCGCACGGTGGTGGTAGGCCTGCTCGCCGACCCCGACACCCCCGCGGAGGTCGCGGCGAAGCTGGTCGAGGACCTCCCCGAGGAGCTCAGCGCGCGGGTCGACGACAGCATCACGTGGGATGTCCGGACCATGACCCACCCGGTCATCGCCTCGGTACAGGACCCCGAGGAGGTCCTCAGCGCGGTAGCCGAGCAGACGGCCAACACCGACTGGGACATCGGGATCTACCTCACCGACCTCCCGATGCAGCACGGCGACCGCCCGATCCTGGTCGATGTCGACCACGACCGTCGCATCGCCGGGCTCTCACTGCCCGGCTTCGGCCCGTTGCTGCAGCACCACGAGGTGCGCAATGCGGTCGTTCGCCTGGTCGCCGACCTCATCGGCAGCGCCGACGCCGGCCTCGACCACGGCCAGCACCACCCGAGCCTCCTCGGTCGCGTGGCGGCGAGGCTCCTGCAGCCGGTCCACCTCGTCCGGGCCGGGAAGGGCAAGCACACGAGGCGCTACGTGACCACTCCGTGGCTCGGCCGAGCCCGCCTGCTCGCCGGCATGGTGCGCACCAACCAGCCCTGGCGCCTCGTGCTCGGCATGCGCAGTGCGCTGGCCGCCGTGCTGGGGACGAGCGCCTATCTGACCATCAACTCGACGATCTGGCTGCTGTCCACCCGACTCGGGGCGGGCAAGCTCGTCCTGACCTCCCTGGTGTCGGTCGCGCTGATGGTCGCCTGGATCATCGGCGCCCACCATCTGTGGGAACACGCCCGCGACGTGGGCGAGCGTGAGGAGACGGCGCTCTACAACGCCTCCACCGTGCTCACCTTGAGCATCGGCGTACTGGTCATGTCCGCCGCGGTCTACGTGCTCACCCTGCTCGGGTCGCTGTTCTTCCTCGAGCCTTCGGTGCTCGGCTCGAGCCTGGGCCGCCCACCCACCTTCGGCGACCATCTGGCGCTCGCCTGGATGGCCACGGGCCTGGCCACCATCGCCGGCGCGCTGGGTTCCGGGCTCGACAGCGAGGACGCCGTGCGCCGCGCGGCCTACGGCTACCGAGAGCGCCAGCGCCGCGACGAGATCGGCGAGGACAGCGAGAACACGACGAACCCGTCCTCGTCGTCCTGACGCGTCCAGCCGCTCCGGGCGCTCGCGATCAGGCAGCCGTCGTCTGGCGTCGGTGGTTCCGGGCGATGTGCTCGAGAGCGGCACTCTGCACGCCGTTTGTCAGTCCGAAACAGATCGTCCCGCGACCTGGGTTGCCTGTTGCAGTCGCTCTGCCACGCTCCTGCACAGTTGGCGGGTTGTGGTGGGATCGAGGTCATGGATCACGGCGCCTTCCAGGGCGAACGTGGCCGCCGCGGCCTCCTGCGCCCGCGCCGAGGCAGGGATCTCTCCCGGTAGCTGGCGTTCGAACAGCTCCTCGACGGTCTCGTGGAACCCCGAGTGCCATTCCGCGATCGCGGTCGACAGCGCGATCCGAGCGTGGACCGTGACCACCAGGTGCCGGATGGGACGCAGCTGCTCGACGAGCCACGCGAGCTGCTCGGCCAGGGGTTCGTCCGCCTTCGTCGCGTGTTCGGTCAGCAGCGCCCGCAGGAACACCTCCGCGGCCGCCACCAGCAACTCGTCCTTGTCGCGGAAGTACCAGTAGAGGGTGTTCGTCGTGACGCCCGCAGCTCGGGCGATCCTGCTCACGGACGCCGCGTCGTAGCCCTCGACGACGAACAGCTCGGCCGCCGCCGCGAGCAGCTCCTTGCGCTTCTGCTCCTTCGGTACGGGACGACGGTTCTGCGGCACACACCCATCTTGACAGCCGCTCAAGAAGGGACCGACGATGACGGATCAGCGCGCCTTCACCCGCCGCGAGGTGCACTTCACCTCCGGCACCGACCGCTGCCACGCCTGGCTGTACCGGCCGGACATTCCCGAGCAGGGCGGCCGGCAGCCGCCGGTCATCGTGATGGCGCACGGCCTTGGAGCCATCAAGATCCTGCGACTCGACGCCTTCGCCGAGCGCTTCGCGACCGCCGGCTACGCCTGCCTCGTCTTCGACTACCGCCACTTCGGCGACAGCGAAGGACAGCCCCGCGAACTGCTCAGCATCCGACGACAGCGCGACGACTGGCGCGCCGCGGTCACCTACGCCCGCACCCTCCCCGGGGTCGACCGCCACCGGATCGTGGCATGGGGGACCTCCTTCGCCGGCGGCCACGCCATCACCACCGCCGCGGACATGCCGGACATCGCCGCGGCGATCGCCCAGTGTCCCTTCACCGACGGCCTCGCCTCCACCGGCCGAATCCCGCCCCGCGCCCTGGCCGCCCTGCTCGTGGCCGTCGCCCGCGACCAGCTCGCCCACCTGCGACACCGAGCACCGGTGCGGGTGAAGGTGGCAGCCCGACCCGGAGAGGTCGGGCTCATGTCCGCCGACGACATCGTCGAGGACACCCTGGCGCTCCTCGCGGCCTGCGGACTCACCGAGCAGGACTACCCCAACGACGTGCCGGCCCGCGTCGCACTCACCATCCCCTTCGACAGACCGGGAGGTCGGACCCGCGACGTCTCCTGCCCGATTCTGTTCTGCGTCTGCGAACACGACTCCGTCGCACCCCCGAAAGCCACCCTGCGCCACGCCGCCAGAGCACCCCGCGGCGAGGTCCGCACCTACGACGCCGGACACTTCGACATCTACACCGGCGATCTGTTCGAACATGTCATCGGCGACCAGCTCGACTTCCTCACCCGGCACGTCCCCATCGAGATGCACTGATTCCAGACGTCGTCGAGCGACTTCCGGCGCGTCGCAGGAGCCCAGCACCACTGCCTCGGCGCGACTTCGCGCCGCGGCACCGGCCCACTCACTGGGACTCGTGCGCCATCGCAGTCGAACGGTCGAGCAGGCCGACGCCCTCAGTCGGTGGTGGCCGCCCCGAGGGTCGGCCCCCGCCCTGCGGATGGCCTCGCTCGAGGGCACCGCCACCCGGATCAGCACGTAGGTCTCACCGGACAGGACGGTGGCGTCGAGCACGCACGGGTCCCCGGTGCAGGCGCTCATCGCGGTGCAACTGCGCCCGCTCTCCTGCAGCGCGGCCAGGATCGCCCGGTCGACCGCGGTGATCTCCTCGCCGAGCAGGAAGCGGGAGAACGGGCTCGCCCTCACCGCCCGTCTCGGGCTGGCCCGGCCCACGGCCCGGCAGGCCATCCAGGAGTGGTCCGGAAGGGTCTCCTGGTGCGCGAGCGCGGCGTCGGGACCCAGGTCGTCGGGGCGCCGGTCCGGCGCGACATCATGACCAACTACCTGCCCGACCGCTTCACCATCACCGACGAGGACCTCGTCGAGCGCGGGCTCTACGCCACCCTCCGGGCCCAGGGCGTGGCCTTCGCCATCGCCCACCAGACCATCGGTGCCCGGCTGCTGACCACCGAGGAGGCCGAGCTCCTCGGCGAGACCGAGCCCGCGGCCTGCGTGACCATGGAGCGGGTGGTCTACGACGACACCGGGCGCCTGGTCGAGCTCGGCCGCCACCTCTACCGCGCGTCGCAGTACTCGGTGCAGACCTCGCTCGTGATCTGACGCGAAGTCCCTGCCGATGTCACCGTGGACGGCGTGCACACCCTGACCCCGACCGCGTACGGCACCTTCGCCGTGTTCGCCCTGCTGCTGGCGCTCGCGCCCGGCCCCGACTTCGCGGTGGTGGTGAAGAACGCGCTCGTCGGTGGGCGTCGGGCGGGCTTCTGGACCGGTGTCGGCATCACGGCCAGCAACGTGGTGCAGGGCACCGCGGCCGCGGTCGGCGTCGGTGCGCTGATCGTGGCCTCCCAGCCGGTGTTCGAGGGGATCCGGTGGGCAGGCGTCGCGTACCTCTGCTGGCTGGCGGTGCACGCGTTGCACTCGGCGTGGCGCGGGCCGGAGGACGCCCCGGGTGACGCACCGGCGCCGTCGGGACGGGCCCGCGCGGTCGTGCGGCTGCGGCAGGGCTTCCTGTCGAACATCACCAACCCGAAGGTGCTGGTCTTCTACCTGTCGGTGCTGCCGCAGTTCCTCCACCCCGGGTCGGCGGTCACCGACGCGCTCGCCCTGGCCTACACGCACGCCGTCCTGGGCCTGATCTGGCTCACGGTCCTGGTCGTCGCCCTGCACAGCGTCCGGGGATGGCTGGCCCGTCGGCGCGTGCGCCGCAGCCTCGATGCCGTCACCGGCGCGGTACTGCTGGGCTTGGCGGGCAAGCTCGCCGCCGAGGCGTGACGAGGGGTCTCAGGGTGCGCTGACGTTGAGCGGCTGGGTGTGGCGCCGCAGCGCGACCACCGTGACCCCGGCGACGACGAGGGTGGCGACGGCGAGCACGGCCAGGGCGGGCTGGAGGCCGCCGACGCCGGCACCGATGGCACGATGATCAGCGGGCCGAGGAACTCGCCGATGAACAGCGTCCCGGTCCACGGCCCGGGTGGGACGGCATGGCCGAGTTCGTCGCCGGCAGCCTCGGCCGCTCCGCCGGCACCCATCACCTCCAGCACCAACCACGCCGTCACTGTCGACGGCAACACCGCCACCACCCGGTCCTACCTCGTCGCCGCCCACGTCCTCGACTCCGACGATCCGTCCCGCCACGCCGACGGTGCCGGCTCGTACCGGTGCGCTGTCCGGCGGACGGGGACAGGCCGAAGAGCACCCGCGCTCGGGACCTCTGCCCCTCGCCCGTCTGCACCCGGGGCGAGCATCCTGCCCGATCAGGTCGGGCACAGCTCATCGACGCGATCCGGGAGGGCCTGTGGACCGCGGCGCGCGCCATCCGGACGACCCCAGGCTGCGCGACGCCGTGCTGCAGCGGCTCCGAGCCCTCTTCGGGACGGGACCGCTGGCACGTGCACATCAACGACGGGCACGTCGTGATCTGCGAGCCACTCGGCGACCCCGTCGATCACCACCTGGCCTCGAACATCGCCATGGCGGTCGCCGGTGTGAAGACCGTTGACGCGCTCCTGCGCGCAACCTGCCCTCACCACTGACCCGCAGGCGTGCACGTCGTAGGGCAAGCCGTGCGAGAAGCAACGACGGGCCAGCCGTCGGCCGGCCCGTCGTGGACGTACGCGGTCGCGAGCACCCCGGCCGCCACGACGTCCATCCACGGCCCTCCCCGTGCTCCGGCGTCAGCGGGCGAGGGATGCGGCGCGTTCGAGGGATCGGGCGACTTCGGGCACGATGATCTGGGCGGCGGCCGGGCAGGCGCGGACGAAGCCGAAGAAGGGCCCGAAGTCGCGGGTGGCGGCGAAGCCGGTCAGGAACAGCCCGGGTTCGCTGGTCTGCATGTGCTCATCGAGCACGGGGAAGCCGTCGACGGTCTCGAGATCGGGCAGTTCCCTCAGGTAGGGCACGGAGTTGATGTCGGCTCGGTAGCCGGTGGCCAGGACGACGTGGTCGACGAGCAGCACCTGGCCGGTGGAGAGCTCGGCGCGGATGTCGCCGTTCGGTAGTTCGACACAGCTCGTCACTTCGGTGTGGGGGTGGCGGTGCACCACCCCCTCGGGCATCCGCGGAGTCAGCCACGGCTCGAGCTTGAGACGGCCCTCGGCCCAGAACCGGTTCGCGACGGCGTCTCGTTGCTCGGTGGAGAGCCGTCGGAACCAGCCGGGGACGGCGACGGTCTGGTCGATCATGGGGTCGACGAAGTGCCAGTCGGCGGGGGCGAACGCCGGGGTGTCGTGGCGATAGGCCACGTGGACGGCGTCCACGCCGGCGTCGGCCAGGAGCGCCGCCCACTCGAAGGCGCTCTGCCGGCCACCGATGATCAGGGTACGGGCGTCGCGGGCGCGGTCGACCTCGGTGAGGAAGCAGGTGTGGGTGACGCGGTCCTCGGGCAGGTGCGCCACGGCCCGGTGCGGGATGTTGGTGAAGTGACTGATGCCCGGCGCGGCGACGACCGTCGCCGCCGACAGTTGTCCGCCTCCGTCGAGGTCGACCTCGAATCCGTGGTCGCGCCGGCGTAGCGCGGTCACGAGCTCGGGACGCACCCGCAGGCCGACGATCTCCTGGAACCAGGAGGCGTACTCGATGAACAGGTCGACCGGGATCGGGTCGACGTCGGCCGGGTCCACGCCGCGCTCGGCGAGGTAGGCCTCGAAGGTGTGGACGTCGGTCGCGTCGAGGTGCCAGTCCGGCCCCGAGCGCAGCAACATCCCCCGGGGCATGTGCTCGCGCCAGAAACCCATCGGCTCGCCGATCACGACGGTCTCGATACCGAGGTGGCGAGCGTAGGCCGCGGTCGCCAACCCGTACGGGCCCGCGCCGATCACGAGCAGTGACGTATCCACGATCGAAGTCCCCCCAACAGCTTCAGTTCCCTCGAGCATGCTGAGCGACCATGACTCCGAGCAACCGCCGACTGGACTAGACGTCGGCGGGGGGAGCCGTCGGGCGGTGCGACACGAACCGGCGGGCCGCGGCTCCCGCCCTCGTCGGCGACCGCCTTCCACCCCCGTCAGCGGCTGATGTGCAGGGTGGGCCGGTACACGAGTTCCTGGATGCCGCCGTCGAGGCTCCGGCGCTCGAGCAGTTGGAGGTCGAAGTCAGCCGCACCCCCGAGGACCGGGTCCGTGCCGGTCCTCCCCGTGACCACGGGGAAGATCGTCACCTGGAGGCGATCGACCAGACCGGCGGCCATCAGCGCCCAGTTCAGCGACAGGCTGCCGTGCGAGCGCAGCGGCACGTCCGACTCCTCCTTGAGCCGGGCGACGACGTCGACGGCGTCCCCGGGCACGACGGTCGCGTCCGGCCAGTCGAGAGGTCCCTCCAGCGTGGAGGACACCACCGTGGCCGGCATGCTCCGCATCCGGGTCACCCACGGGTCGCGCACGTCGGACTCGTCGGTGCTCGCGGCCAGCATCGCCACGAACTGCCGGAACGTGGTGGCGCCGAAGACCATCCGCTGCGGCGCGTCGAACGAGGCGAGACGGTGCTCGAGCAGCTCGGGGCCCTGCTTGCCCCAGTAGCCACCCCAGTCGCCGTCGTCCCCGTAGGAGCCGTAGCCGTCGAGGCTGGAGAAGACGTCGAAGGTGTAGGTGGCGGTCATCAGATCCCTCCCGGGAACGCTCGACCGGCCCGTCGCCGGTCTCTCACGTCCTCCACGAACGGCCTCGACCCCGTTCGACACGTGTCCTCCCGGACTCGACCGGAGTTTCCGGGGGGTCACTCGAACAGCGGAACCCGGTCGTCGTCCTGGGCGTGTCGGTCGGTCGCGTCGTCCTGCTAGACCTTCTTGGACGGCACGACGGGGGACGGACGATGACGAACGAATCAGCTCCGGGAGCTGGAACCAGCGCGCCCGAGTGGCCGAGGCGGCTCTGGGAGTCGTGGTGGCAGCTGCTCGGTCTCCACGCTCCCCTCTCCGGCGACGTCACCCAGGCCATCGACACGGCCGCGGTGCGGGCTGTCGGCTCCCAGCTCGGGTTCATCAACATCAACGAGCGGGCCTCGGGCGACCCGGACCTCGAGCGGCGGATCGTCGAGAACGTCGCCAGCTACGGACGGCAGCTCAGCCAGCTCCTCGCCGCGGTCGGCGTCCTGATCGAACACCGGGACGGCGAGTCTCTCGACGATGACGACCAGGCAGCGCTCGACGGGCTCCTCGGGCTCCGCGAGCAGATCGGCGAGGAGAAGCAGCGCACCCGGAGAGCCCGGGTCGACCGGCTGGAGCACGAGCTGGAGCGCTTCCGCGACGACCCCGGGGTCGACCCGGCGGACCTGGCGCGACTGCGACGAGCGCTGGAGAAGTCCCCGGAGTCGTGACGTCGGCCGCGCTCGGCCGTGGCGTCGGGGGCCGACCGGGGTTCGGCGCGCGCACGATCCCGGCTCCGGCGGGACGATGCGCGCTGCTGCTCCCCCGTCGCCGAGGAGGTCTCCGTGTCCGTCTCCGCCGAGCGGCACGACCGGGTGCTCGTGGTCCGCATCGAGCGCCCCGAGAAGCGCAACGCGATCGACGCGGCCACTGCGCGCGGCATCGACGACGCCCTCAACGGCTTCCAGGACGATCCCGACCTCTGGGCCGCCGTCCTGACCGGCACGCCGGAGGTGTTCTGCGCGGGCACCGACATCGTCGCCGGCCCCGGCGAGCCGACCCCGCGCGGCGGGCCCTACGGCGTCATCCGGCGCCGCCACACCAAGCCGCTGATCGCCGCCGTCGAGGGCCTCGCGCTCGGCGGCGGATTCGAGATCGCGATGAGCTGCGACCTCGTCGTCGCCGCGTCGTCGGCGTCGTTCGGCCTGCCAGAGACGCAACGCGGCCTCGTCGCCAACTCCGGCGCGCTGCTGCGCGCGATGCGGTGCCTCCCGCTCAACGTCGCCCGGGAGCTCCTGCTCACCGGCACCCGGCTCGACGCCGCCCGCGCCCACGCGATCGGCTTCGTCAACCGGCTCGCCGAGCCCGGGCGCGCGGTCGAGGTGGCCCTCGCGCTCGCCGCCGAGATCTGCGTGGCCTCCCCGACGGCGGTGTCGGCGACGCTGCAGGCCCTCGAGGAGCAGTGGGAGCCCGACGAGGAGCGCGGCTGGGCGGCGACCGCGGCGGCGGAACGGCGGATCGCCGCCGGCCCCGACAAGCAGGAGGGGCTCGACGCCTTCGCGGCCAAGCGGGCGCCGCGGTGGAGCAACCCCGGTTGACCCCGCCGACGGCGCGCGAACCACGGAGGCCCGCACATGGAAGAGCCCGGAGCCGCCAGGTCGGGGTCCGGCGGTCCGGGCTCTGACGGTCTTGTCGTCCCGGCCGCCCGGGCGCTACTACGCCGCGGCCGCCGGTTCGGAGTCCGTGCCCTCGGGGGCAGCCGGGCGCGTGGCCCGGCCCTCGTCCTCGGCGAGGTCGCCGAAGCGCGTCAGCAACAGCGTGCCGACCAGCGCGACGACGAAGCCGGCGATCGCCAGCGAGGTGAACCCGTCGCGGGTGTGGTCGCCGAGGGCGACTAGCCCGATCGCGGCCGGAAAGATCGTCTGCCCGAGGATCGTGCCCGCCGAGGCCGCGACCACCGACTCGCGCTGCAGCGCGGTGTTGAGGAACAGCAGCGCACACAGCCCGGCGAGGGGCATCGCGTAGAACGACGGCGCGGTGAGGAGCACGGCGGGCTCGAAGCTCGGGAGCACCCGGCTGCACAGGTTGACCAGGCCGAACGCGAAGCCGGCGAGCAGTCCCAGCGCGGCGGCGTTCCACCGGCCGGGCAGCCGCGAGGCGCCGACACCGAGCAGCGCGAGCACCCCCACCGCCCCGAGGAACCCGAAGTGCAGCGCCGTCGTGCCGTGCTCGGAGCTCTGCGGCGCCGCGGAGACCCCCAGCCCGGCCAGCCCCGCGCACACCGCGAGGATGGCGACGAGCTCGGCGCGGCGCAGCCGGGTGCCGAGCACGTACCACGCCACCACGGCCGTCACGGCCAGGTTCGCGGCGACGACGGCCTGGACCAGGAACACCGGAAGCACCCGCAGCGCGATGGTGGCCGCGACGAACGAGCAGAGGTCGAGGGCGAGGCCGACGAGGAAGCGCCAGCGGCGCAGCAGGTCGAGGACCAGCCCCGCGCGCAGGCCCTTGCCGGTGTCCGGGATCGAGCGGGCGGCCAGGGCCTGGAGGACCGCGGCGCACCCGGAGCACACCGACCCGGCCAGGACGACGAGAATCCCCCACCACACGAGGCACCACATCCCTCGGCGAACGCGAGCGACCCCGACGCTCGCCTGTCCGGGCGCGCCCCGTGGCAGGAGCACCACGCTACGACGTCGGGGGCCCCGCTGTCGCCGTCGCGCGCACCCCGTCCTACACGATCAGGGCATGGAACGCGTGCTCGGGATCGGTGGCTACTTCCTGCGGGCGGCGGATCCGGCTGCCAGACATCGAGGCGATTGCGCTCGGGGTCGGTGACCCCGCCGAACCGGCCGACGACGTCCACCTCCTGATCGCACGTCCGTCGAGCGTTCAGGGCGACGTCGGGACGAGCACGATCCGGAAGGGCGGTCCGGTCTGTGGGCTGGTGACCCACCAGGTGTGGCGCACGTCGGCCGGCGTGGGGTCGTCGCCGCGGACGTAGCGCAGTCGGTAGGCGGGCTGCGGGGATGCGACGTCGGGCCGGTGGTGCCAGTTCAGGCGGAGCACCACCCGGCTCAGGTGGCCGCCGAGGTCGTAGCGGTGGTCGAGCAGCGGGCGGGCGTAGGCGCGCGCCGAGAACTGATCGACCATGTCGCAGCGGCATCCCCAGGTGATCGCCCCGACCTCGCCCGGCGGCGCCACCGAGACGTCCCCGACGAGCCCGGGGAGCTCGTGCCCGACGCGCAGGTACGCGGCCGGGTCGGTGAAGTTGGAGTTCATGTCCGCGGCGGTCCACGGCACGCCGCCCTGCCCGGCCACGACGAGGGCACCGGCGCAGTACACCGCCAGCCCGCCGGCGGCGAGCGCGCGGGACCGCGCGGGGCGGGCCGCGAGGGCGACCGCGACGGCGAGGGCGCTCCCGGCCACCAGCGGGCCGAAGTACCAGGCCTGCGGGTACGCGTTGATCACCATGAGGGCGACGACGTGCGCGGTGCCCGAGCCGGCGAAGGCGACGACGAGCCGGCCGGCCGAGAGGCCTCCCGGCCCTGCCGGACGGGGTCGGGCACGGCCGAGTCGCCGCAGCCGGGACGCGACCACGGCGAGCGCGAGCGCCCACGCGGCCACCACGGTGATCCCGACGACGACGACCGCCACCGGCGTCCGCGACCAGTAGAGGTTGTCGAACTCGGCGATCATCGAGGGCAGGTGCCCGGCGGCCGGGTTGGTCTTGAAGGAGAACGTGTCGGGGACGAAGCCGCCCAGCTCGAACCACGCCCAGAGGTGCCACGGCAGCGCCACCACGGCCGCGACGCCGCCCGCGAGGAGCAGCCCGCGCACCCGGGCCCGGAGGTCGACGGGGCGCCACAGGAGCACGAGGACGACGAGGGCGGGGATCGCGTAGTCCGGGCGCACGAGCATCGCGACGCCGCACAGGACGCCCGCGAGCGCCGGTCGTCCCGAGGCCGCGGCCGTCGCGACGGCGACCACGGCGGCGACGCCCAGGTAGGTCTCGAGCCCGATGGTGGAGACGAGCAGCGGCGAGGTGGCGAGCAGCGCCATCGCGGCCAGGGGCAGCACCGGGCCGGGCGAGACGAGGCGTGCGAGGCGGGCCGTGCCGCCCCCGATGACGGCGAACGCCAGCGCGAGCACCAGCCCGACGGCCCCGGTGACGGTGCCCGTCACGCCCAGCGCCCCGGCGAGCAGCCACACGTTGAGCGGGCTCGTGGCGGTGTTCGCCGTGCGCCCGGGGACGAGCCCCCACTGACCGTGCTCGAGCAGCGTCCGGGCGTAGTCCAGCGAGATGTAGGAGTCGTCGCCCAGCGCGCCCCGGGCCAGCGCCATCAGCGCGCCCGCGACGAGGACGCCGACCCCGGCGTGGACCCACGTGGACCGAGTGGGGCGGACGACCCGCCGTCGTGGGTCGGGCAGCGGTGTCGGCAGCGTCGGTGCGGCCACCGACCGCTGGGTCGGCACCACCACGACACTTGTCGTCACATCCGCCACATCAGTCACACGCGTACCGTGCCGTGACCCCCTCTCACTCCGTGGGATGACGCGCCGGTGCTCCCGGCGGAAGTTCGAGGGTCAGGCACCTCGGAACGCATGAACGGCCGGTGGAGGCCGTTCAGCCGGTGACCTCGCGGCCGATCAGCTGGCGGGCGGCCATGCGCTCGGCGGTGAGATCGGAGCTGGTGTCGGGCTCCGTCGTCGCGAACGAGAACGACGTCTGCCCCGAGGTCAGCTCCGGGATGAGCCGCTCGCGCCGCTCCGGGGCGGCGTGGTGCAGCGTCTGCGGGACGAGGATGCGATGGCCGTCGTAGACCCCGGCCATCGACGACGAGTGGTAGGCGATCTCCTCGGTGACCGTGCAGGTCCCGAGCATCGGGTACTCGAGGCCGGGCCCGAAGGGCTCGGCGAACGGCACCGCGAACAGGCCCTCGGCTGCCGAACGAGGGAGCGGCACCACCCCCAGGGACGACGGGGGTGTCAGGCGAGCCCGGCGTCGGTGAGCCACTCGCGGGCGACGGGGTGGCCGAGGTCGGCCAGGCGCAGTTCGGTCCCGGAGGCCTCGGCGCGCTCGCGGGCGAGGCCGAGCACGTGCCGGCCGGTGTGGTCGCAGGACGGGACCCGGCTGAGGTCGACCACGAGCAGCGCCGGCGCGAGCTCCAGCTGGGAGTGCAGGCAGCGGCTCAGCAGCGCCGCGTCCTGCCGGCCGATCGCGCCGGAGACGGTGACGACGGTGCCGTCGGCCGCCTGGACCGTCCGAACACGCACCGTCATCGCGGGGACGTCGGCCGGGATGGCGTCGGTGGCGGGCTCGTGGTCGGTCGACTGCTGCACGAGGACGGTCATGGCGGCTCCCAGCTCACTCGAGGGCTCGGAGAGGTGGGGCCTCGACCGAGTGCGGGGGACTACCCAGCGTGCACCGTGCCCACACCATCGAGTAGGGAGATCGACCCGTCCGGCCCGGACTCGCTCGCGGCCTCGGCCACGGCCGTGTTCACCGGCGCCGCGGACACCCTGGTGGCCCGACGGCGTGGGTGGCCACCATCGGGGACCGCGGCCGCGCACTGGCCCTCGGCTAGGTAGATCGCTCTAGCGCTCGATAGCGCCCCGCTCCGCCTCGGCGAGATGGTGAGGAAGGTCCCTCCCGGTTGCCGACAGCGTTGCCCAGGGCAACGATTGCCCCGTGCAACGCGCGGAGGAGCCCGGTGAGGAAGTGGTCGACGCGGTGATGACGGCGAGCCGGGCGCTGCTCGCCGTCGTCGTCCGGTCGCTGGCGGCGGTGGACGAGGACGTGACGCTGCCGCAGTACCGCGCCCTGGTGGTGCTCGCCCAGCGCGGGCGGCTGCGCCCCGCCGAGCTCGCCGCGGCGCTGGCGGTGACCCCGCCGACGTGCACGAGGATGTGCGGTCGGCTCGAGTCCAAGGGGCTCGTGGTCCGGGACCGCCCGGCCGAGGACCGGCGGGCGGTCGACGTCTCGCTCTCGCCGGCCGGGCGCGACCTGGTGGAGGACGTCAGCCGTCGTCGTCGCGACGAGGTCCGCACGCTGCTGGCGGGGGTGCCGACGGCGCGGCGCGCTGCCGTCGTCGAGGGGCTGCGCTCGCTCGCCGACGCCGCCGGCGAGGTGTCCGAACCGGACTGGGCGGTCAGCGGGGTGGCACGGTGAGCGCCCCGGCCGAGGAGCGCACCGGCTCCCGCTGGGGGGAACGGCCGGCGCAGGCCGCCCGGGGACTGCACCGGTGGCTCACCGACAGCCGCCCAGGCCTCGTGGGGCTCGCGCTGATCATCGGCGTGGGCGCGGGGCTGGGTGCGGTGGCGTTCCGCTACCTCATCATCGGGATCACGTGGCTCGTCACGGGCCGTTCCGACTTCTCCGACGCCGGCCGGGTCGCCAGCCACCCACCTCGCCGCGCTGGGCCCGTGGTTCCTCCTGCTCGCCCCGGTGGTCGGCGGCCTGGTCTACGGCCCACTGGTGAACCGCTTCGCCCCGGAGGCCCGCGGGCACGGGGTGCCCGAGGTGATGGTCGCCGTCGCGCAGCGCGGGGGCCGCATCCCCGCGCGGGTCGCGGGGGTGAAGGCCCTGGCCTCGGCCCTGTGCATCGGGACCGGCGGGTCGGTGGGGCGCGAGGGCCCGATCGTGCAGATCGGCTCGGCACTGGGGTCCTCGATCGGTCAGGCGCTGCGCGTGCCCGCGGGCCGGCTCACGCTCATGGTCGCGTGCGGGGCCGCCGGGGGGATCTCGGCGACGTTCAACGCGCCCATGGCCGGGGTCGTGTTCGGCCTGGAGATCATCCTGCGGGCGTTCGCGGCGCAGTCGTTCGGCGTGCTGGTGATCTCCTCGGTGACCGCCAACGTGATCGCCCGCCTGCTCGTCGGCGACGACACGATCCTGCACCTGCCGCACTACACCCTGGGCTCCACCACGGAGCTGCCGCTCTACGCCGTGCTCGGCCTGGCCGCCGGGCTGCTCGGCTGGGGCTTCGCCCGGGTGCTGTACGCGATCGAGGACGCCTGCGACTTCGTCTGGCGCGGCCCCGAGTGGCTGCGGCCCGCGGTCGGCGGCGTGGTGCTGGGCGCGGTGCTGCTGGCGCTGCCCGAGCTCTACGGCGTCGGGTACCCGGTGCTCCAGGACGGGCTCGCCGGGCAGTACGCGGTCGGGTTCCTGCTGCTGCTCGCCGTCGGGAAGATGGTCGCGACCAGCTTGACGATCGGCATCGGCGGATCGGGAGGGGTGTTCGCCCCCTCGCTGTTCCTCGGGGCGATGGCCGGCACGGCCTTCGGGACGCTCGTCGCGGCGCTGTTCCCCGCGCTGCACCTCGCGCCCGGCGCCTTCGGTCTGGTCGGCATGGCCGCGGTGTTCGCCGGCGCGGCCCACGCCCCGATCACCGCGGTGCTGATCGTGTTCGAGCTGACCGGGGACTACTCGGTCATCCTGCCGCTCATGATCGCGGTCGTCCTGGCCACCGGGCTCAGCCACCTGATCTCCCACCGCACGATCTACACCCTTAAGCTCATCCGCCGGGGCGTCGACATCGACGTCGACAGCGCCCCCGCGACCCACCAGGCTTGACCGGGAATGGACCGGTGCGGACCGCGGGAGGCGCGCAATGGTCGACGCGCCGGCGAGGTCCGCGCTCGTCGGCCGCGACGAGGTCCTCGAGGTCGTCCTCGGCGCCGCACGGGACGCGCGCGAGGGGACTTCGCGGCTGCTCCTGCTGACCGGCGAGCCCGGGATGGGCAAGACGCGGGTGCTCCGCGAGGCCGCGGCCCGGTGCCGGGACCTGGGGATCGCCACCGTCGGCGCCACGTGCTGGCGCGGCGACGGCGTCCCCGCCTTCTGGCCGTGGACCCAGATCCTGCGGGGGTGCGGCGCGGGCCGCGACCGCACGCAGCTGGTGCACCGATGGGGTCCCCTCGCGACGGACGCCCTCTCCCTCGTCCCCGAGCTCGACGAGGCGTCGGCCCGGCCCGCCCTCGAGTCCGACCGCACCCGGTTCCGGCTGTTCGACGCGCTCGCGGCGGCGATCTCCGCCGAGGCCCGTCACCACCCGCTGGTGATCACGATCGACGATCTGCACTGGGCCGACCTGGGATCGCTGCGCGCGCTGGGCTTCATGGCGGCCCACACGGCCGACCGGCCCGTGCTGCTGGTGGCGGCCTACCGGGACGCCGAGCTGGACCCGGACGCCGCGGCACTTCTGGAGCGCGGCGAGCGGATGGCACTGCCGGGCCTGCTCGCCGACGAGGTCGCCGAGCTGATGGCCGCCACCACCGGGACCACCCCCGACGAGCCCACCGCGCGCCTCGTCGCGCGCCGCACCGGCGGGAACCCGCTGTTCGTCCGCGAGCTCGCGGCCCTGTCGGCCGCGGACGCCACGACGCTGCGGCCCGGCGCCGCCGTGCCGGGCGGCATCCGCGCCGTCCTGGGCCGCCGGCTGAGCCGACTCGGTGCGCCCTGCCGGGAGCTGCTGGGCGTCGCCGCCGTCGTGGGCGCCGAGTTCGACGTCGGCGTGCTGTCGGCCGCCGCCGGGACGTCGTTCGAGGAGACCAGTGCGCTGCTCGGGGAAGCCGCGCTGGCGGGGCTCGCCCACGCCGGGGAGCCGCCGACGACGTGGACGTTCGTCCACGCCCTCGTCCGCGACACGCTCTACGCCGGGCTCTCGGCCACCGGACGCGCGCAGACCCACCGGGCGGTGGCCGCGGCCCTCGGACCCGACGCCGACATCGCCGTCGTTGCCGACCACCTGGCCCTGGCCGTGCCACTGGTGGAACCCGCCGTCGCGGCCGCCGCCGTCGAGACGGCGGGCCGGCGGGCCCTGACGCGGCTGGCGTTCGAGGACGCCGCGGCCGCGTTCGAGCGGGCGGCCGCCCTGCGACCGGCGGACTCGACCGAGCGCGTCGAGGCGCTCCTCGCGCTCGGGGAGGCCCGCTCCGCCCTGCGCGGCACCGACCACGGACGCGCCGCCTTCACCACGGCCGCGGAGACGGCCCGTCGGTCGGACCGCAGCGACCTGCTCGCCCGCGCCGCCCTCGGCTACGCCGCCGGGCTCGGCGGCTTCGAGGTCCGCCTCCTCGACCCGGGCCAGCTGGATCTGCTGGAGGAGGCCCTCGGGGCGATGCCCGCGGGCGACTCCGTCCTGCGGGCGGCACTGCTCGCCCGGCTCTCCGTGGCGGTGACCTACACCGAGGCGCGGCAGCGCCAGGCTGGCCTGGCCGACGAGTCCCTGGCCATGGCCCGGCGGCTCGGGGACGACGCGGCGGTCGTGCAGGGACTCGTGGCCTGGGCCGACGCCCACGCCGGCCCCGACGACGCGGCGACCCGCCTCACCGCCGCCTCGGAGATCGTGGAGCGCGCGGCCGGCGCCGGGGACGTCGCCGGGGAGCTGCTGGGGCGCCGCCTGCGCGTCGTCGCGCTCGCCGAGCTCGGGGCCGGCCCGGCGCTCGACCTCGAGGTCGCGGCCTACACGCGGCTCGCCCGGACCACCCGACAGCCGCTCTACACCTGGTACGGGTCCCTCTGGGCGGGCGCGCGGGCCCTGCGCGAGGGTCGCGTCGACGCCGCGCTCGGGTACGCGCAGGAGGCGGCCGACACCGGCGGGCGCATCGGTAGCCGCAATGCCCGGATGCTCGCGGAGGTCCTGCGGCTCAACGCGCTCACCGAGGCCGGTCGGCTCGAGGACCTCGAGGCCCGCTACCGCGCGCTGCTGGCGGAGCTCCCCGAGGCCGGGTGGGGCGACGCGAGCCCGGTGACCAGGGTGTACCTCGCGCGCGTCGACCCGTCCGGGGCCGGCGAGGCGGCGCTCGCGGACCTGGTGGCGGCGCTCGAGACGCTGCCGCGGGACTCCGAGTGGCTCCCCCTGCTGTGCACCGCCGCCGAGGTCCTCCACGACGCTCCCGACCCGGACGTCGCGGCGCGGGTCCACGAGCTCCTGGCACCCCACGGCGACCTCTGCGGCGTGGAGGGGATCCAGGCCGCCTGGCTCGGATCGATCCGGCGCCACCTCGGGATGCTCGCGGCCGTCCTCGGCCGGGACGCCGAGGCCGAGGCCCACTTCGCGGCGGCCCTGGAGCGCAACGCCCGCGCCGGCGCGCCCCTCCAGGTCGCGCACACCCACCGGGTGCTGGCCGAGAGCCGGGGCCGCGCGGGCCGGCCG
>NZ_DASXJD010000170.1:0-3928 GCF_036497585.1 Actinomycetospora sp.
CCCGGGCTTCCTCGTCGTCCTGGCCGAGGCGCTCGTCCTGTCCGGGATCGCGATGACCGCCGCGGGGTCGAGCCGGCCCTGCAGCGGCGCCGACCACGAGATCCTCCACGCGATCGACCGGCTGTTCCCCGGCGCGGGCCAGCACGGTGAGCTCGCGGGCCTGGGCGCCCTGTTCGCGGCCTCGCTGCGCGACGACGGCGACCGCGCGTTCGCCGACCTCGACGCGTGCCTGCGCCGCCACCGGCTCCCGCGGCACCCCGGCGACGTCGGGCTCACGGATGAGCAGTTCGCCACGGCGGTCCGGGCCGCGCCCGCCACCCGCCCGGACCGGTTCACCGTCCTGGAGTACCGGGCCCTCGACCGGGACGGCGTCGACAAGGCCGTCCGGGCGTTCGTGGAACGCGTCTCCTGACGCCGCCGCCCGCCTTGAGCCCGCGCGCGCTCCCTGGTTCTATCCGCGCCATGTTGGAGGCGCACCGGGTCTCGTCCTTCCGGCCCCGCTGGGAGGTCCGCGAGGACGGCGCGCCCCTGCTGGTGCTCGACAAGAAGGGCTGGCGCTCCGGCGTCGAGTACACCCTCGACGGCACCGCCTACGAGGTCCGCTCCACCTGGACCGGCAGCCGCTACACGCTGGCCCAGGGCGACGCCGAGCTCGCCCACACGGAGCGCATCGGGCGCAAGCACTGGTCGGTGACCACGCCGGACGGCGAGTACCACTTCCGGCGCCGCTCGATCTGGAAGTCCGACCAGGAGTGGGTGCCGGACCCTGAGGCCTCGACGGCTCTCGGCGGCATCCGGCGCACCGGGACGTGGCGGGGCGACGCCGAGGCCCGGCTGCCCGGGATGCCGACCCCGCTCGCGGTGTTCGTGCTGGCCGTCGTCCTGCTCATGTGGGAGCAGGCTGCCGCCGCCGCGACGGCCGCGGCGGCGACGAGCTGAGCACCGGGGGGACGGCCGCCGCCAGCGTCGTCCACCCCCCGGCGAGCGCCACCATCGTCACCACCCCGACCGGCGGATAGATGTGGCTGGTCAGGAACGACCACGCGCCCCCGACGACCAGGACCGTCCCGACGACGGCGGCGGCGCGCGCCGCGGCCCCACGGCTGACGACGATCGCGGTCGCGCCCCCGAGCACCGCGGTCGCGAGGTAGGCGTACACGCCCGGGCCCATGAGCCGGTCGGCCATCCCGAAGAGCGCCGCGACCCACGGCCCCGGCCCGACCACCACGGTCTCCTGCCCGGCCCCGATCCCCGCGAGGACGTCCAGCGCGGTGTAGCAGCAGGCGTAGACGACGCCGAGCACCACGACGGCGGCCTCCAGCAGCCGGCCGCGCCTGCGCACGACCACCCACGGCCCGAGCGCCAGCAGCGGGAAGAGCAGCAGCCCGATCACGTGCAGGTCACGCCACCAGGGCGCCGACTCCGGGGTGAGCAGCGTCGGGTGCGTCGTGCCCAGGCCCGCGAGCAGCAGCGGAGGGACCGCGGCGGCGGCGAGCGCGACCCGGCGGCGCATGACGAGCTCCTCTCCCTGCCCGTGACGTCGACGTGACGCGCCGGTGATCACCCAGGCGTGTTCCGGTGATGCGGCTAACCCGCTGCTCTGTACGGGCGAACCCTCGGTGAAGGTCCGCACGACCGAGGGGCGGGATGGGCAGCACGGGTGGACGGGGACGCCATCGTCGCAGAGCGGCCGTGGCGGCCGCGCTGGGTGCGATCGCGCTGGTCGTCGGGGTTCTGGCGACCGGGGTCGGCCCCGGGTGGGCCGAGGCGACCGTCGTCACCGGCCGGATCAGCGGCGCCGCGGCGGGTGCCTCGAGAACGCGAACAACGCGACCACGGTGAACAACCCGCTGCAGCTCGACACCTGCGGCACGAACGCGGGCCAGCAGTGGTCGCGGTACTCCGACGGCACCCTGCGCGTGCAGGGCCTATGCGCCGACCTGCTCAACGGGGCGACCGCGTCGAACACCCGGGTGGTGCTCGCCGCCTGCTCGACGACGTCGACCTTCCAGCGCTGGACCCTCTACGCCGCCGGGTACGTGCAGAACCAGAAGTTCGGCACCTGCCTGGCGCCGCTGAACAACCAGGTCTACGCGAAGGTCGCCGTCGTCGTCGCGACCTGTGCGAACGTGGCCGCGCATCATCCAGTGGAAGAACGAGGCGACGGCTCGCCGCCACTGGAGATCAGCGTCGGGAAGGGCACCCTCAATCTCGAGGGCGGCTACGGCTACCCGGGCGCCCCGAGGACGTTCAGCCAGGTCGTCGGCCCCGCAACGACGGGGCAGCGGACCGACCTCGTCCTGCACGTGTTCTTCTCGCGCGACCCCGCGAAGGGGAGCGTCGACGTCTGGCGCAACGGTGCCGCGGCGATCGCGGGCTACCGGCCGGCGGGCGGCACGCTCTACCCGACGGACGTCACGTCCACCGACTCGCTGCAGTCGTACTGGAAGATGGGGATCTACCGGGACTCGGCGATCACGCAGCAGGCGCAGTACACGATCGAGGAAGCCCGGGTCGGCAACACCCGCACCCAGGTGGGCGGCTGATCAGGGCCGATCCACCGGCAGCTTCTGCAGCGCGTCGCCCAGCGAGCGCTCGGCATCGTCGGCGAGCCCGTTCAGCGCGGGGGTGGTGACGGTGCGGATCACGGTCGGCATGCCCCCGGCGTACCCGGACCGGGCGCGGGCTACCGTTTTCCCCATGAGCCAGCCGGAACTGGTCGTCGTGGGCTCGGGCTTCTTCGGCCTGACGATCGCCGAACGCGCCGCGACGCAGCTGGACAAGCGCGTCCTCGTCGTCGACCGCCGGTCGCACCTCGGCGGCAACGCCTACTCCGAGCCCGACCCCGAGACGGGCATCGAGGTGCACCGCTACGGGGCGCACCTGTTCCACACCTCGAACGAGCGGGTGTGGGAGTACGTCAACCGGTTCACCGACTTCACCGGCTACCAGCACCGCGTCTTCACGATCTACCAGGGCCGCGTCTACCCGATGCCGGTCAACCTCGCGACGATCTGCGAGTACGCCGGCCGTGCGATGAGCCCCGACGAGGCGCGGGCCTGGGTCGCGGAGCACGCCGCCGAGATCGACGTCGAGGACGCGGAGAACTTCGAGGAGAAGGGCGTCGCGCTCGTCGGCCGCCCGCTCTACGAGGCGTTCTTCGCCGGCTACACCGCCAAGCAGTGGCAGACCGACCCGAAGAACCTCCCGGCCTCGATCGTCTCGCGGCTGCCGGTGCGCTACACGTTCGACAACCGGTACTTCAACGACACCCACGAGGGCCTGCCGGTCGACGGCTACACCGCCTGGCTCGAGCGGATGGCCGACCACCCGAACATCGAGGTCCGGCTCGACACCGACTGGTTCGATCTCCGCGACCAGCTCTCGGACGACGTGCCGACGGTCTACACCGGCCCGCTCGACCGTTACTTCGACTTCTGCGAGGGCGAGCTCGGCTGGCGCACCCTGGACTTCGAGTCCGAGGTCGTCACCACCACCGGCGACTTCCAGGGCACCCCGGTGATGAACTACGCCGACCGCGACGTGCCGTTCACGCGCATCCACGAGTTCCGGCACTTCCACCCGGAGCGGAAGAACTACCCGACCGACAAGACGGTCATCGTCCGGGAGTACTCGCGGTTCGCGGAGTCCGGCGACGAGCCGTACTACCCGATCAACACCCCCGAGGACCGCGCCAAGCTGGAGCGCTACCGCGAGCTCGCCCGCAAGGAGGCGACCAACCGCAAGGTCCTCTTCGGCGGTCGGCTCGGGACCTACAAGTACCTCGACATGCACATGGCGATCGGCTCGGCGCTGACGATGTTCGACAACCGGATCGCGCCGTGGTTCACCGAGGGCACCGACTTCGACGGGGCCGACCCGCTCGAGGGCTGACGGTGGCCCGGTGATCGGCACCGGCACAGGCGGG
>NZ_DASXJD010000171.1:0-2310 GCF_036497585.1 Actinomycetospora sp.
GAGAAGGACCACACCGCGCTGGGCAAGGTCAACCCGCTCGCGCTGGAGGAGTTCGCGGCGATGGAGGAGCGTTACAAGTTCCTCAGCGAGCAGCTCGAGGACCTCAAGAAGACCCGGGCCGACCTGCTCCAGGTGGTCAAGGAGGTCGACGACCGGGTGCAGCAGGTGTTCGCGGAGGCCTAC
The DNA here is from genome assembly GCF_036497585.1 of Actinomycetospora sp. Lineage (GTDB taxonomy): Bacteria > Actinomycetota > Actinomycetes > Mycobacteriales > Pseudonocardiaceae > Actinomycetospora. Next base: position 184 of record NZ_DASXJD010000171.1, read on the forward strand.
GCGGACACCGAGCGCGAGTTCGTGGGCGTGTTCTCCCGGCTGTTCCCGGGCGGCGAGGGCCGGCTGTACCTGACCAACCCGGACGACATGCTGACCACCGGTATCGAGGTCGAGGCGCGCCCGCCGGGCAAGAAGGTCAAGCGGTTGTCGCTGCTCTCGGGTGGCGAGCGGTCGCTGACGGCCATGGCGCTGCTGGTGGCGATCTTCCGCGCCCGGCCGTCGCCGTTCTACATCCTCGACGAGATCGAGGCTGCTCTCGACGACGTCAACCTGCGGCGGCTCATCTCGCTGATGGAGGAGCTGCGCGAGACGAGCCAGCTGATCGTCATCACGCACCAGAAGCCGACGATGGAGGTGGCCGATGCTCTCTACGGCGTCTCCATGCGCGGGGACGGCATCACCACCGTCATCAGCCAGCGCCTGCGCGCGGCGAGCTGAGTCCAACCGCCCGACCAGCACGACGTGTGTTGTCCCCCTCCGGGGCAGCTGGCCGCCGGGCGGGCACTCCTGCTCCGCGCGTTCCGCGACGACCGGGCAGGCGACCCCCGCACCATGATCGTTTCGAGATCCCCACGATCGCCCCCGTCGGGGCGATCCCGTCGATCTTACAATGATCATGGTGGTTGCCGGGGTGCTCGCGCCCGGTCTGCTGCTTCGCATGACAGGGTGGACGGGTGACCACGGAGACCCTGTGGATCATCGTCGCGGTCGCTGCGGTGATCCTGCTCATCGCCGTCGCGCTGGGGCTGGTGCTCCTGCGGCGACGCCGGATCAGCCTGCGCGAGCCGGGGGAGGTCGAGGGCGATACCCGCCCCGGCACCGCCCCGCCTCGGCGCGGTACCTACCAGGCCGAGAGCGGCTTCTCTTTCTCCGCCGGTACGGACACAGCCCCGCGGCCGGTGGCCCCGCCACCTGCCCCCCCGGCTCCATCCGAGGTCGAACGGCCCCTGGAACCCCCGGCGCCCACCGCGCCGCCCACCGGCAGCACGCCGACCTCGACAGCGCCCCCTGAGCAGCGCGCCGAGCCCGCGACACCGTCGGACCGCGCCCCCGTCGCGGACGCCCTGCGGCAGGTGGACACTGCGCCACCCGCCCCGCCAACCAGCACCGCCCCGCCAACCAGTACCGGGCCGGCGGCCGGGACCGCGCCCGCGGCCGCGACGGCACCACCCGCTGAGGCCGACACCGCGCCCACCACCGAGCCCGCCCCGCCCACCGCGACCGCGCCGGTTCGACCGCCCGCCGGGTCGACTGCGCACCCAGCCCGGCCGCCGGAGGCTGCCCCGCCGCCCCCGGCGGTGGACTCTGCGCCAACGGCCTCCCCGGTCGAGGCCGCGCCCCCGGTCGAGGCCGCGCCCCCGGTCGACACGGCCCCCCCGGTGAGCTCCGCGCCGCCGGCGCCGCTGGTCGAGCCCGTGCCCCCCGTCGACGCCGTGCCGCCGGTCGAGACAGCCCCGCCGGTCGAGACAGCCCCGCCCGCCGCCCCGCCGGAGATCGCCCCCGCCGAGGGTCGCCTCGAGCGGCTCCGCGGTCGCCTCGCGCGGTCACGTTCCGGGTTCGGCCAGGGGCTACTCGGTCTGCTCGGCGCGGGGGAGCTGGACGAGGAGTCCTGGGAGGACGTGGAGGCCATGCTCCTGCAGGCCGACCTCGGTCCGGAAATGACGGTGGAGCTCGTCGAGACGCTGCGCACCGAGCTGGCCCGCCGCGCGGTCCGGACCCCGGAGCAGGCGAAGCAGCTGCTGCGCGAGGTGCTCACCGAGGCACTCCGCGTGGACCTCGACCGCTCGGTCCGCGCCCTGCCCCACGACGGCAGGCCCGCCGTGCTTCTCGTCGTGGGGGTCAACGGCACCGGCAAGACCACCACCACCGGCAAGCTGGCCAGGGTGCTGGTGGCGGGCGGCCGGCACGTCGTGCTCGGTGCAGCGGACACGTTCCGCGCCGCCGCCGCGGAGCAGCTCGCCACCTGGGGTGAGCGCGCCGGCGCCACGGTGGTGCGCGGTCCGGAGGGGGCCGACCCGGCCAGCGTCGCGTTCGATGCCGTCAAGCAGGGCACCGACGAGGGCGCCGACGCCGTTCTCCTGGACACCGCGGGCAGGTTGCACACCAAGACTGGTCTGATGGACGAGC
>NZ_DASXJD010000172.1:0-21139 GCF_036497585.1 Actinomycetospora sp.
GGTCAGATGGCTCCTCGGTGGGCGGCGCCGGCCGCGCCCCGCGAAACGTCCGGAGGGTTCACTCGACCAGATGATGAAGGTCGGCGTGTCGGGCTTGACCCGGACCGCGGACCGACCCTGCGACCGGTGCACGAAAAAGGCTTACGACTTGGGCGACAGTTCCCGGCCGATGATCCGGACCCGGCCGATCAGCGGTCGTCCGGAGGCTGATTGTCGACACCTGACCGCAGTGAGCCGGCGTAACAGTGGAGTGTCGGTGTCGTTGTGGGCCTCAACACAAGCTTCACCTCGCTGTGGGCGGCACCCCAAGCCGTCGACGGTGCGGTGTCGGGAGGGGCGAGGATGCCCAACCACCGGGCGACCACCACGCGCTCGAGGCCACGACGCGAGCACACCTCGACGTTCGGCCGGTCGGATCTGAGCCGCCGCCGCTTCCTCGGCTACGTGGTGGCCGGGACGACGCTGGTCGCGGCCGCCGAGTTCACCCGGGAGACGGTCTTCGACGCGACGCCCAGCGCGTCCGCGTTCGCGGTACCCTCCGCCCCGCAGACGCCCGAGGTCTACGACCTCCTGGACGTCATCCGGGACTCCGCGCGACCCACCGCGAACCTGATCCGGATCAAGGTGAACCGCGACAACACGGTCTCCTTCGCGCTCCCCCGCTCGGACAACGGGCAGGGGATCATCACCTCGACCCAGATGATCATCGCCGAGGAGATGGGCCTCGACCCCGACCAGGTCGTCGTGACCCTGGCCGACGCCCGCCCGGAGCTGGTGTTCAACCAGCTCACCGGGGGCTCGTCGACGACGTTCAGCACCTTCACCCCGATCCGGGTGGCGGCCGCGCTGGCCCAGGGCCGGCTCCTCGACGCCGCCTCGGCCGAGCTGCGCCAAGACCGCGACGTGCTCAGCAGCCGTCAGGGCCTCATCACCGGGCCCAACGGGGCGTCGCTTCCCTTCGGCGAGCTCACGACCAAGGCCGCCGCCCCGGTGACCCAGGCCGTCGAGGTCGTCCTCAAGGAGCGCGAGAAGTTCACGATCATCGGCAAGCCGCGGACCAAGTCCGACGCGCTCGCGATGGTCACCGGCAAGAAGAAGTTCACCACCGACCTGCAGATCGCCGGCGCCCTGCCGACGGTGCTCTGCCGGGCGCCCGACCTCAACGGCTTCCCGCGCGCCGTCGCCAACCTCGACGCAGTCCGGACCATGCCCGGCATCACCGACGTGGTGAAGGTCGACGGCGGCGTCGCGGTCCGGGGCAACACCTTCGGGCAGTGCATCGACGCGGTGAACGCGCTGGAAGTGACCTGGGCCAAGGGCACCGTCCACGGCGCGGACGACGACTCGGTGCTGAACGAGCTCCGCGCGGCCGAGCTCCCGCTGGTGGCGCCGAAGCTGCCCGGCAGCCTCGAGGGCGACTTCGTCTTCTACTTCCGCAGCAACTCCTCGCTCGAGACCAACTGCGCGATCGCCGACGTCCGCGAGGGCAGGGCCACGATCTGGGGCCCGTCGAAGAGCCCGATCGCCGCCCAGGCCGAGATCGCGAAGAAGCTGGGCATCCCGCAGAACGCCGTGACCTTCCACGTCCAGGAGGGCGGCGGGTCCTTCGGGCGGAAGCTCTTCTTCGACGCGGCCGAGGAGGCGGCCCTCGTCTCCCAGGCGATGGGCAAGCCGGTCAAGTTGATGTGGACCCGCTCCGACGACTCGCGCCAGGGCCGCACCCACCCGATGGCGACCTGCCGCATCCGGGCCAACGTGACCGCGGATGCGGTGACCAGCTTCGAGATCCGCCACACCAGCGTCGCCACCGAGGTCAACCCGGGGCTGTCGGAGGCGATCACCGCGGCGGCCACCAAGGCGCCCGGCGGCAACCTCACCGTCTCCGAGTCGATCTTCGAGACCACCCAGGTAACCCCCTACAACTTCGGCGCCTCGACCCGGTTCCTCAACGAGGTCGACATGGGCTTCAACACGAGCTCGATGCGCAACATCTACTCGCCCGACGTCGCCACCGCGCGCGAGCTGATGGTCGACCAGATCGCGGCGAAGCTGGGCAAGGACCCGTACGAATTCCGCTCGGAGTTCGCCAAGCAGGCCCGGTGGAAGGCGGTGCTCGACCGGGTGGCGCAGGAGGCCGACTGGGGCAGGTCGATGCCCGACGGCACCGCCCAGGGCATCGGCCTGCACGTCGAGTACAAGGGCGCCGCCGCCTGCGTCGTCGAGCTCGACTGCCGCCCCGCCACGGTCAACCGGAAGATCCGACAGGCGCGCACCGGCCCGCGTGTCACGAAGGTGACCTACGTCGTCGACGTCGGGCTCGTCATCAACCCGCGCGGCCTCGAGGGCCAGATGATGGGCGGGATCAACGACGCGCTCGCGATGACGCTCACCTCGAGCCTGCACCTCGACGACGGGCACTTCGTCGAGGCGAGCTGGGACAACTACTTCTACACCCGGCAGTGGAACACCCCGCCGGAGATGAACATCGTGATCATGGACTCCGACGCGCCCGAGCCGGGCGGGGCCGGGGAGTTCGGGATCGCCGCCACCTGCGGCGCGATCGCCTGCGCCTATGCCCGCGCCACCGGGACGGTGCCCACCTACTTCCCGCTCGACCACAAGGACCCGTTGCCCTTCACGCCGTACCCGACGTCGCCGCCGGTCCCGCCGTCGCCGACCAACGGCCTGCAGACGACCTTCTAGGAGGAGCCCGTGCCCCCGCACACGTTCCAGCTCAACGGCGAGCAGGTCAGCGTCGACGTCGAGGACGACGTGCGCCTGCTCTGGGTGCTCCGCGACCTGCTCAAGGTCACCGGCCCCAAGTACGGCTGCGGAATCAACGTCTGCAAGGCGTGCACCAGCCACATCAACGGCAAGGCGTTCAACCCCTGCTCGGTGCAGGTCAAGGACATCCAGCCCACCGACGAGGTCACGACGATCGAGGGCCTCGCGGACACGGTGAAGACCGACCTGCACCCCATGCAGCAGGCGTGGGTCGACAACGACGTGGCCCAGTGCGGCTACTGCCAGCCCGGCCAGATCATGGCCGCGGTCGCGAAGGTCAAGCAGTGCCGGGCCGAGGGTCGCGCCATCGACGACGACGCGATCGAGGAACTGCGCAACATCTGCCGGTGCGGCACCTACAACCGCATCCGCGAGGCCATCAAGGCCGGCGCCGAGAACATGTGACCCCCTTCCCGAACCCCGTCGTCCCACCCGAGAGGAACCCCCGATGACCACTCGCACGCGCGCCCTGGCCGCCGCCGCCGGCCTGGCCGGAGCCGTCCTGCCGCTGGCCGCCGCCGGCACGGCGCAGGCCGCCACCACCGACTACCCCAGCACCCAGAGCCCGGTCCAGGGACCGACGGCGGTGCTCGCGACGGCGGGCAACGCCGCCGCGTCGCTGATGGACGCGAACGACGACCTCACCGGCAACGCCCGGCCCGAGGACGCCAACGGCACCGAGACCCAGTACCCGCAGGCCGACCCCCGCTTCGTCGAGGGCCCCGCCGGCGGCCTGCTCCTGAACGGGCCCTTCGAGTGACCGGCGCCCTGAGCCCGGTGCACTGGCTGATCATCGTCGGCGTCCTGGTGCTGCTCTTCGGCGCCAAGAAGCTCCCCGACCTCGCCCGGTCGGTCGGCCAGTCGGCACGCGTGTTCCACAGCGAGATCCGCGAGCTCTCCCACGAGAACGCGGGGGCCACGGCCGCCACGGCCGCCACGGCCGCCCCGGCCGAGCCCGGCGAGGAGCGACGCCGGGCGAGCTGAGCCGCCGGCCAGATGTGATGGTCCCGGCCGGGCCCCGAGGGCCCGGCCGGGCCCTCACATCACCATGCCGTCGCCACCCGGGATCGTCAGCCCGGGCACGGCGTCCGGTGCCACGAGGACCAGCACGCCGAGGACGATCAGCCCCATCGCGATCCCGTAGGTCGCGACGGCACGCCACGGCACGGTCTTCTCGATCGCGATCAGGGCGGCGATCGCCGCCATCCACACGACGCTCATGATCCCGAGCGCGAAGAGCGCGAGCATGAGCGCCCAGCAACACCCCAGGCACCAGGCGCCGAGTCGCGCGCCCATCCGCACGCCGCCGGCCGGCCCGTCGCGCCAGGAACCCAGCAGGAAGCCCAACGGGCTGCGGCACTTGCCCAGGCAGACGTTCTTCCACGGCGTCAGTTGGTAGACGCCCGCGACGACGATGGCCCCGGCCGCCAGTGCGCGTCCGCCGTGGTCCCAGGACAGCACGTCCCCGGGCAACCCACGGACGGCCGCGCCGACGAGCCAGGCGACGACGCCGGCCGCGGTCCAGGTGGACAGGTAGCCGGCGGTGAACGCCGGGGGCGACAGCGGCGATCGCGTCCTGGTCATCCGCGCGTACAGCGCGACCGTCGGGGCGACCGACGGGAACATCATCGCCGCCATCATCACGAGCCAGACGAGCACGAACCACCCGAAGCCGCCGAGGTCGGTCCAGGGTCCGTCGTCCATCCCCCGCATCTGGTCGGCCGTCCACCACCAGCCGAGCCCGGCGAGGAGGAACAGCGACAGCACCAGCCCGAGACGCCACCGCACGGCGGACAGCGCCGGTCGCAGGCCGTCCTCGGGCGCCCACCGACGGTCCGGAGCGGTGGTCACCGCCTCAGGCCGCCCAGGTGAAATCAGACGTCGACAAGCCGGTCCTGCCTTCGTAGCTGATGCCGAAGGCGTCGATCCGGGAACGCCGGGCCTCGGCCATCGTGAGGTCGGACGCCACGGGGTGGAACATGCCGGCGAACCGCACGGGCTCCCCGGACTCGACGCCGAACGGCACGATGTCCTCGATCTCGAACTCGATCCCGCCCGAGATGCGCACCGAATGGCGCAGGCCGTCGTGTTCGATCTCGATCGCGGCGCGCTCGGCCCCCAGCATCTCGCCGATCAGCGGCGCGAGACCCGCCATCGGGCCCCCGAGCTGACCGCTGAACACCCGGACGAGCTGCCCGAACTGCTCGTCGCTGGCCTCCTCGCCCACGAAGACCCCGACGCGCCAGTTGCCGTCGGTCATGACCTTGGGCGTGTCGATGATGATCGCGACCTTGCAGCCCGCGATGTCGGTGCCCTCGACCGCACCCTCGCGGATGTCGAAGACCAGGCTCGCCCGACAGAAGTCGTAGGTCGCGCCGTGGTCGAACGAGAGATTGCACGGGCACATCAGCTCGCAGGAGCACGTCTCCACGTAGCGACCCCGAAGATTCCACGACATCGCAGCTCCCCCGTTTTCGAATCCTTTTGCGGGACAACGACTGTCCTGCGCACCCCGAACACTGTCAAGACGGGCCCTCGCCCGACGCCTCACCGACTCTGCCCGCATTCGAGCTCCTACTCACCGTCACGGATCACGACGATTCCGATCACGATTCCGGGCAGGGCGGGGTGCGGCGTCGTCGGGTGGGACACCGCGGCCCGGCAACGGGCTATCGTCGAGGTGTTCGGCGGAGACGGTGGGGGCTGATGGCCATGGGCCAGGACCTGTTCGTGGGGCCGTCGGACCGGCCGAACAAGTACCGGCTGGTCCGGCTGGAGGGCCACGGTGGTGAGGCGTCGCTGTGGCGCGCCGAGGTCGACCTCGCCGGGGAGTCCGAGACCGTGGCGGTCAAGGTGCTGCGGCCCGAGCACCAGGACGACCTCGAGCGCATCAGCGGACGGTGGGCCGAGCAGGCCGAGATGCTCCGATTCGTCACCCATCCCGCTGTGGTGGCCGTGCGTGAGCACTTCGAGGGGGTCCCGCCCCACCCGTGCGCCCAGGACGGCGGGCCCTCGGAGGCCACGGGCGCCGAACGGGCCCTCTACCTGGTCATGAACTGGGTGCCGGGCCCGACGCTGCGGGACTGGCTGCTGCTGCACCCCGGCCGGGAGGGCACGGTGGCCGGGCTGCGCGTGCTCGAGCAGGTTGCCGGCGCGCTGGAGATGCTCCACAGCGGCCGGGTGACCCCGTCGGGTCGGTGCGTGGTCCACGGTGACCTGTCCCCCGGCAACGTCGTGGTCGCCGACGACGACCGTGCCGTGCTCGTCGACTTCGGGCAGGTCCGGCTCTCCTCCCACCAGACCCTCATGCCGGCGGCGACCCCGGGGTTCGCCGCGCCGGAGGTCTGGACCCGCGGTGAGTACAGCCCGGCCGCCGACCGCTACGGCTTCGCCGCCCTGGGCTTCTTCGTCCTGGTCGGCACCGCGCCGCCGGCCGACGCGGAGCAGCTCGCGGACCAGCTCTTCGCCCACCCCTTCCTCGCCGGCACCTCCGGCGCGCTCGCCGAGCAGATCCTCGACGGCTTCAGCCCCGACCCGGGCCGGCGGCCCGATCCGCTCGAGTGGCTGGCGTCGCTGCGGGGCGGTGCGTCGACCTCGGCCCGGTCGTTCCCCCGGGTCGACCCCGCCGGGTCGGCCGGCTCGCCGTCGCCGGGCCCCGAGCCGCGCGACCGCACGCGCGACGCCACCGCCCCGGTCCTGCCCGCCCCGCGACGGGCCCGGGCGACCGACGACGTCGAGTCCCGACTGGCCGAGTGCCACGACGGGCCCGGCGAGCTCGTCCGGTTGGCGCTGCGCACCGGTGTGTGGCAGGTGGACCGCGCCTGGTGGACACCCTGCTACAGCGGCCGGAGCTACCACGTCCGGCTGCGCGACCGGTCGGGGCACGACTGGGTCGCGGTGGAGATGCTGCTCGACCGCGACGGCGCCACCCGGCTGGTCTGGGCCGACGGCGCGGGCGGCAACATGACCGAGTGCATCGGCGAGCTCGCCGACTGGCTCGCGCCCTGCTGAGCACCGGGGCGCGCTCGCGGGAGACCGCGGTGCACGCCGCGCTCCACCCCGCCGTCGTCGAGGCGGCGCGCCGGTTCGCGGCGCCGGCGATCGGGCTCGTCGACGTGGGCTCCCCGCACGGGCCCGCCCTGCTCGTCGACCGCGTCGGCATCACCTACGACAACGGGCAGTTCCTGGGCGACCCGTCCTCGTCGCTCCAGCTGACCGCGTCGGTCGTGGGTGGCCGCCCGCTCCCGGACCGCCCGATGCCCGAGGTGGTCGCACGGCTCGGACCCGACCGCGATCCGCTCCACGTCGCCGACGCGGTGGACCGGGTGCCCTCGGACGCGCTGCCCGTCGTCACGACGACATGGGCGCTCTCGCGCGTCCCGGTCGAGCGCCGCCACCGCTTCCTCGCCCTCCTCCACGACGCGGCGGCCACCCGGCCGGTGGCGTGGGTGTCGGTGGAAGGGGTCGGGGTCGCGCCGGGGGTCCCGACGCTCGGGGACCGCCCGGCCTCCGGCCACAGCATCGTCGGACTGACCCTGTCCGACGGGTCGGCGTCGCACGCCGAGGCCCTCGGGCGCTGCTGGTCGCGGGGTCGGTGGGTGTCGTGGCTGGCCGGGTAGCCCTGGCCCTCGCCGTCCTGCTCGTCGCGGGCGGCTGCTCCACACCGCAGCCGCCGGCGCCACCACCCGGCCCGGCCGACCTGCGCGTCGTGACCTGGAACGTCGAGACCCACGCGCACGACCCCGCGGAGTGGGCGCCGGTCGTCGCCGGCCTGCACCCCGACGTGCTCGCCCTCCAGGAGATCTGTGCCGGCGAGGCCCAGGACCTCGCCGCGCTCCTGGCCCGCGACCACGGCCTGGCCTACCGGGTGGTCCCCGCCCCGATCCGCCCGCCGACCACCGCGGAGGCGCACGCGCCGGTCAACGCCGCGCTCGGGCCGGCCTGCGGCACCGGCCCCGACGACGTGCAGTACGGCCTCGCGGTGCTCTCCCGGCTGCCGGTGACCGACCCGGTCGTCGCCACCTACCCGCCCGACCACCGGGACGAGCAGCGCGGGTTCCTGCGGCTGCGCGTCACCACGGCTTCCGGCGCGACGGTCACCGTCCACACCACGCACCTCGGGCTGGACGGCGTCGTCGCCGACCAGGTCCGCCGCCTGGCCCTCGACGCGGCGGGCCCCGCACCGGCCGTCGTCCTCGGCGACCTCAACCTCGGCGCCGCCGCGCCCGAGCTGGCCCCGTTGCGCGCCGGGTTCGCCGAGGTCGACCCGGACGGTCGGGTCCCGACGACCGCGGAGGGAGCCATCGACCACGTCTTCCTCCGCGGCCTTCACCCCGCCGGGGCGCCCGAGGCGCCGGAGGTGACGGCGTCGGACCACCGTCCCCTCGTCGTCGACCTGCGCCTCGGCGGCTGAGGGGCCGGGCCCGGCCCGCTCAGGCCGGCGCCCGGTGCCAGCGCACCACCCGGACGACGACGTCGTGGAGCTCCTCGGCGTCCAGCTCGTGACGGCGCCGGTCGGCCTCGATCGCCGCCTCCAACCCGGTGAACGGGCCGTGCGTGTCGACCGCGCACGTGTCGGGGTCGGCCACCATCACGACGTAGCCGTCGCAGGCATCGATGTCGTGCGCCCGCTCCAGCAGCATCTCGGTGATCGTCACATCGTCTCCTCGGGAGGCCGAACCGTTATCTGCCCGTGATGTCGCACGGGCCGGGGAAAGCGTTAGCGAGGGAGCGGGTCACCCGATCGGGTCGTCCCTCCGGGACCGCGGGACGACGACGTCGATCTCCGTGACCCTCGCCACCCGGTGCGACCTGACCTACGCTTGACCGAACGCCCCGACGAGCACCAGGAGGGTCATGACCGTCATCGTCGTGGTCGCCGTGGTGCTGCTCCCGCTGTGGTTCTACGGACTGGCACTGGCGCTGGCCGCCGCCCGGGACCGCCTGGGGAGCCCGTCGAAGCTGCCGATCGCCCGCAGCGTGTCGCGGTCGATGCGCCGCGTCCTGATCGGCGACGAGCGCTCCCGGTCCTGAGCCGACCCGACCGGGGTGCCGAGGCGTGCGCTAGCGTGGACGGCGAAGGGGAGTAGCCCCCCGCCAGGTGGTCGACACACTGGAAGAACGATCTTCCCGGTCCCTGGACCCGCACCCTCGGTGCCGGTGGGCGAGACCTTCGATCCAGCGCGACGGGTCCGACCCGCCGTGGGTCGAAGGAGGCCCCCGTGGTGCACGTGCTGCTGCTGCTCAGCTGCGCGGTGGCGATCTACCTCTCGTGCGAGTGGTTCGTCAACGCCGTCGAGTGGCTGGGCCTGCAGCTCAACGTCGGGCCGGTGGCGGTCGGGACGATCCTCGCCGCAGTGGGGACCGCCCTGCCCGAGAGCGTCGTGACGCTGGTCGCGGTCACCTTCGGCGGCGGCGAGCACGGCGGCGACATCGGCATCGGGGCCGCCCTCGGCGGGCCGCTGGTCGTCGGGACGATCGCCTACGCGGTCGTCGGGGCCACCCTGCTGGTCCGCCGGCGCCGGGCGACGCGGGCGGCGCGGGGCCCGGTGGCCTCGACCGTGCCGCCGACCAGGGAGCGCCGCCCGGTCCCGGTCGACGAGGACGGCGGGCTGGTCGGCGTCGACTCCCGCCGCCTGGCCCGGGACCAGACATGGTTCCTGGTCATCTTCGTGGTCAAGGTCGGGCTCGGGTTCGTCGCCTTCGCGATCAAGCCGTGGCTGGGTCTGGCCTTCTTCGCGGCCTACGGCGTCTATTTCTGGCGCGAGATGCGCGCGGACAGCGAGACCTCGCCCGAGGACCTCGAACCCCTCAAGCTGCAGCCGCGGCGGGCGGTCCCGGCCCGCTGGGCCGTGCTGCTGCAGACCCTCGGCACCCTGGTCGTCATCTTCGGGGCGTCGCAGCTGTTCGTGGCCCAGCTCGAGTGGGCCGGGCCCGCGCTCGGGCTCTCGCCGGTGGTCGTCGCCCTGCTGCTGTCCCCGATCGCCACCGAGCTGCCCGAGGTCATGAACGCCCTGATCTGGGTGAGGCAGGGCAAGACGCAGCTGGCCCTGGCCAACATCTCCGGGGCGATGATGATCCAGGCCACCGTGCCCTCGGGCCTCGGCCTGCTCTTCACGCCGTGGCTGTTCGACGGCGCCCTGCTCGCGGCGGGCGTCGCCACCGTCGGCGCGGTCGGCTACCTGCTCTTCCTGCTGCGCACCCGGCGACTGACGGCGGGTCGGCTGGTGGGCGCGGCAGCGTTCTACAGCGCCTTCGCCGTGGTCCTCGGTCTCATCTCCTGAGTCGGGCCGATCCGGTCCGGGCGCGTCGACGCGCCGCCCGGGGAGGACGCGGTACGATGGAGGAGCGCGGTCGCCGGGCCCTGTCCGGTCGGCTCGTGCGGTGGATGCCATCCCCCACGATCTCCTGACGCGGGCCGTTCGGTCCCGCGGCGGCGGTCTCCCGTCGCTTCGTGGGTCAGGTCGCATCGTGGAGGGGCCATCCCGGCGCTCCGCGCGACCCGTCCGCCGCTGTCCGCTGCCCGGCACCCGGCCGGGTGTACCGGAGGAGGTACGTGGCTCGACGAGGCCAGCCCCAGAACAGGGCTCGCCGCGGCGCCCCCCAGGACCGTCGCCGCGGTCGCAAGCGCGAGGACGTCATGTCGGTGCTCGCCGACACCGTCCGCGAGGTCCAGACCGCCCTGGGCAGGGGCCGGGTGACATCCGGGACGCGGACGAAGTTCCAGGCCACCGCCCTGCTGCTGCGCGACGAGCGCGCGCGCGTGCGGGCGGCCGAGGACATCGGCGACACGCGGCGGACCGAGCGCCTCAAGCGCCTCGACGACCTCGCGACGTCGCTCGCGAGGACCGCCGTCCGGGAACCCGCCCTGCTCGCCCTGCTCTCCGAGGACGCCGTCGTCTCCGACGAGGCCCGGACGCTCGAGCGCGAGATGCTGGCACGGGCGGGCATCGAGACCGAGCCGGAGCCGGCCCCGCCGGTCGAGGAGCCGGACACCGCCCCCGCGAAGCCCGGGGTGGTGCCGCAGTCGGTCGTCTCCCGCAAGCTCGCCAACCCCTTCCTCGCCCCCGACTTCTCGGCGGCCCGGCCGAGCGCTCCCCGCCCGACCCGGCTGTCCGGGTGGGAGCTGCTCGGGCCGCTGCTGCGGTCCTTCGAGCGCGCCGGCGACGGGGCCTCGACGAGCATGGCCCTGCCCGAGCCCGGGTCCCTCTGGGTGCCCGGCGGCCGGGAGCTCATGCCCCACCAGGCGCGGGTCGTGGCCGCGGCCGCGGAGGGCCACCGGACCTTCCTGCTCGCCGACGAGCCCGGGCTGGGCAAGACCGCGCAGGCCCTGCTCGCCGCCGAGGCGTCCAAGGCCTACCCCCTGCTCGTCGTCGTGCCGAACGTCGTGAAGACGAACTGGGTGCGGGAGGCCGGGCTGTGGTCGACCCGCCGGAAGGCCACCGCGGTGCAGGGCAACGGGGAGTCCGTCGACGGCTTCGCCGACATCGTCGTGGTCAACTACGAGGTCCTCGACCGGCACCGGGGCTGGCTCGCCGACTTCGGCTTCCGCGGGATGGTCGTCGACGAGGCGCACTTCATCAAGAACAAGGGCTCGCAGCGGTCGCAGCACGTACTGGAGCTCTCCGAGCGCATCCGCTCCTTCGCCGGGCGCCCGCTGCTGATGGCCCTCACCGGCACCCCGCTGATCAACGACATCGAGGACTTCCTCGCCATCTGGGAGTTCCTCGGCTGGATCGACGAGAAGAAGCCGCTCGCCGACCTCATGGACGCCCTCACGGACACCGGCCTGACCCCGGCCGACCCGGGCTTCTCGACGGCGGCGCGACGCTGCGTGGTGGATCTCGGCATCGTGCGGCGCCGCAAGGTCGACGTGGCCGCCGACATCCCCGACCGCCGCATCGCCGACCTCCCGGTCGAGCTGGACGGGGCGACCGGCCGGTCGATCCGGGCCGCCGAGCGCGACCTCGCCCAGCGGATGGTCATCCGGTACCGGGACGCCCTCGCCGCGCGGGGTTCCGGCCCCGCCGAGGGCATCGATCATGACCTCGTGCGCCGGGTGGCGACCTGGGAGCAGAAGGACGCGGCCGGCTCGTCGAGCGGCGACAACGTGTTCGGCATGATGCGCCGCATCGGCCAGGCGAAGGCCTCACTCGCGGCGGACTACGCCGCGCAGCTCGCCCGCAGCGCCGGCAAGGTCGTCTTCTTCGCCAAGCACGTCGACGTCATGGACGCCGCCGAGGAGACCTTCGCCAAGCAGGGGGTCCGGTACTCCTCGATCCGCGGCGACCAGACCCCGAACGTGCGCCAGCGGAACATCGACGCCTTCGTCGAGGACCCGGACGTCGCCGTCGTGGTCTGTTCGCTGACGGCGGCCGGGGTCGGCATCAACCTGCAGGTCGCCTCGAACGTCGTGCTCGCCGAGCTCCCCTGGACCGCCGCCGAGCAGACCCAGGCGATCGACCGCAGCCACCGCATCGGCCAGTCCGAGCCGGTCACCGCGTGGCGCATCATCGCCGCGCAGACCATCGACGCGCGGATCGCCGGGCTGATCGACGACAAGGCCGGGCTCGCCGCCGTGGCCCTCGACGGGTCCGAGGAGGAGGTCGGGTCGTCGGCCGACGCACAGCACGCGGCGCTCGTCGCGCTGCTGACCGAGGCCCTCGCCGCCGACGTCGCGGCGTGAGGCCGCCGGTCAGAGGACGAGGCGCGCGGTGAACCCCGCCGGGGTGTGGAGGAAGTCCAGCTGCCAGGTCAGCTGACGGGCGATCCACAACCCGGACCCGGCGCCGTCGCGGGGAGCGAGGTAGCCCGCCGCGGGGTCGTCGAAGCCGAGGCCGGCGTCGACGATCTCGCAGGCGAAGCGGCCGGCGGCGTGGCCGACGCGCACGTCGCGCACCCCGCCGCCGTGGTGGACCGCGTTCGCGGCGATCTCGGTCGCCGCGAACAGCATGTCGAGCGACCGCCGCTCGGGGACGCCCGCGGCGGCGAGCTCGCCCGCCAGCCGCTCGCGGAAGTCCTCGACGTCCCTCCCGAACCCGATCGACCGGAGGCGCTCGACGGGTGGGGGCGACGGGGCGACGCGGCGCAGCAGCGCGCGGGGCTCCTCGTAGTGCTCGCTGGCCCGCGAGCCCGCCGCGGTCGCGACGCTCGGGTGGGTCCGCCACACGGCGTCCCGGATGTCGTCGGGGAGGCGCTGCCCGTCGTAGGTGCAGACGACCCACGCCGGGAGGTGCGCGAACGACTCGTTGAAGACGGCCTCGTAGGCCGTCCAGAGGTCCCACTCCCCCGGGTCGGGCCCGAACTGGACGTCGGCGACGGCTCGTAGCGCCGGCGTGCGCGCCAGCTGGTCGGCGTACACCGCGTGGTAGGCGGCGAGGGTGCGGGCCGGCCGGGTGTAGACCGCGCCGACGTCGACTAAGGTGACGGCGTCCGCGTCGTCCCCGAGCGCCTCGCGCACGACCGCGAGGCCGCCGCGGGTGTGCGCCACGACGGCGCCTTCACCGCGCCGCAAGCCCTCGCGCAGGAATGCCACCGCGCGCGACACGTACTCGTCGAGGCCGTCGTAGACGAGGGCCTCGTGCCGGAGGTCGGTGATGCCAGAGTTCATCGAGCGCCGTTCTGTGACCCGCTGCTCACGGAAGGCTACGCGTTCGGCGACCCACGGACAGGCGCCGGCCGGGCGAGCGCCACGCGGAGCTTGCCCAGGGCGGCCGACTCGATCTGCCGGGCGCGCTCGGCGGTGAGCCCGAGGGACTGGCCGATCTGCTGGAGCGTCTGCGCAGGAGCGCCGAGCCCGTAGTGGGCGAGCAGGACCGCGCGCTCCCGCTCGGCGAGCCGATCGGTGAGGCTCCGGACCTCACCGACCTCGATGGCGTCGAGCACCTGCTCGAAGGCGTGCTCGGCGTGGGTGTCGCGGACCTGATCGACGACGGCGCCGTCCTCGGGGCTGCGCGGGGTGCGCGCGGCGGCCTGCAGCCGCTCGAGCTGGTCACGGGTGAACCCGGTCGCCTCCGCCAGCTGGTCGGTGGTCGGCTCGGTCCGGTGCCGCGCGAGGTGCTCGTGGCGGGCCGCCCGGATGCTCGTCAACCCGCGCACCGCCCGATCGGAGAGGGCGATCGGCATCGTCAGCTCCGCGACCAGGTCCTGCATCGCCTTGCGCACCCAGTACGAGGCGTAGGCCCAGAACGGGGTGCCGAGCCGCGGGTCGTAGCGGCGGGCGGCGAACAGGAGACCCGCGACCCCCTCCTGGAGGAGCTCCTGACGCTGGACCCCCAGACCGGTCGAGTACCGACGCGCGTGGGCCGCGATCGACGGGAGGAACACCTCGACGAGCCGGCGGGACGCCTCGAGGTCCCCGGCCTCGGTCGCGACGACCAGCTCGCGTTCCTGCTCGGGGGTGAGCCACGCGGCCCCCGTCATGGGTCCGTACGGCCGCGTCGATGGTGAGGTGCGGCCATCGAGCCCCCTTCGTCGAGGCTCAGGGATTGTCGCACCGGCCGCCGGGGCGTCGGTAGGTCTCCAGAACGTCCTTGGGTTCGCGGCACGGCGGCTTACTGGAGAGCTCACCGACCCTCCACCGCCCTCCGGAGACGAGCCCATGAGCAGCGTGCAGACCAGTCCGGGCAGCACGGTCGACCCGACGGACCAGACCACGGCGATGAGGTTGGAGGTCGTCGTCCTGCCCGTGGCGGACGTCGACCGGGCGCTGGCCTTCTACCGCGGCCTCGGGTGGCGGCTCGACGCCGACGTCGCCACCGGCCCGGGCTTCCGCGTGGTGCAGCCGCTGAGGAGGGTGGGGAGATGACCTCCCACGACGTCATCGTCCTGGGCGGCGGGTCGCCGGGCGAGCACTGCGCCGGGGAGCTCGCCGAGGGCGGGCTGCGCGTGGCCCTCGTGGAGCGCGAGCTCGTCGGGGGCGAGTGCTCCTACTGGGCCTGCATCCCCTCCAAGACCCTGCTGCGTCCCGGCGAGGCCGTGCGCGGTGCGCGCGACGCCGCGGCCACCGCCGAGGTCGACGTGGCGGCGGCCCTGGCCTGGCGGGACTTCATGGTCTCCGACCACACTGACCTCGGGCAGGAGCGCTACCTCGCGTCCCAGGGCATCGACCTGATCCGCGGCCGCGGCCAGCTCGCCGGGACCGGCGCCGTCGAGGTCGACGGCGTCCGCCACACAGCCTCGCACGTCGTCGTGGCCACCGGCGCGGACCCGGTGATCCCGCCCGTCCCGGGACTGGCCGGGCTCGACGGGGTCTGGACCAACCGTGAGATCACCGCGATGACCGCGGTGCCGCGCCGGCTCCTGGTCCTCGGCGGCGGACCGGTCGGCGTGGAGATGGCCCAGGCCGTCCGGCGGCTCGGCGGCGAGGTGGCCCTCGTCGAGGGCGCCGCGCACGTACTCGCCCGCGAACCGGCCCCGCTCGGCGAGGCGCTCGGGGAGGTGCTGCGCCGCGACGGCGTGGAGCTCGCCCTGGGCGTGCACGCCACCGGGGCACGTCGCGACGGGGAGGACTACGTGCTCACCCTCGACGACGGCCGGGAGCTGCGCGGGGACCGCATCCTGGTGGCCGTGGGCCGGCGGCCTCGCACCGCGGACATCGGGCTGGAGACGGTCGGGATCGAGCCCGACCCCCGCGGCCTGTCCGTCGACACCCGGATGCGGGCCGGGGAGCGGCTCTGGGCCGTCGGCGACGTCACCGGCATCCGCCTGCTCACCCACGTCGGGAAGTACCAGGGCGAGATCGTCGCCGCGAACCTGCTCGGCGCCCCGCGCGAGGCCGACTACGAGGCCGTCCCGAGCGTCGTCTACACCGACCCCCAGGCGGCGTCGGTGGGCGCACCGACAGCGCGCTTCAGCGCCACCGCCCTGGTGGCCGAGGTGGCCAAGACCGCCACCTACACCCGCGCCTACGCCGAGTCGAACGGCTTCCTGACCCTGCTCTCCGACGGCGAACGGATCACCGGCGCCCACGCCCTCGGACCGGAGGCCGGGGAGTGGCTGCAGCAGGCCACCCTGGCGATCCGGGCCCGCGTCCCCCTCGCCGTGCTGCGCGACGTCATCCAGCCCTTCCCCACCTTCTCCGAGATCTACGTGGGGGCGCTCAAGACGCTCGAGGGCGTCATCACCTCCGCGCGGCAGCCGGCCGGCGCGGCGACCCGACAGGAGTCCGCATGAGCACCGCGACCGCGTCCCCGCCCCACACCTCGCAGCCGTTGACGGGCCAGACCGTCGTGGTGATCGGCGGCAGCGCCGGGATGGGACTCGAGACCGCCCGCCGCGCCCGGGCCGAGGGCGCCGACGTCGACCTGGTCACCCGGGACCCCGAGCGCCTCCGCCGCGCGGCGGACGAGATCGGGGCACGCAGCTCCGCGGCCCTCGACGCGACGGACGTCCCCGCCCTCGAGGCCTTCCTGACGAGCCTCCCCTCGCTCGACCACCTCTTCATCACCGTCGGCGGCCCCTACTACGCGCCGCTGGCGGAGATGGACCTCGACCGGGCCCGCCGCTCGGTCGAGGAGCACCTCTGGCTGCCGCTCCTCGTCGCCCGCGCCGTGCAGGGCAGGATTCCGCCCGGGCGGGAGCCTGGTCTTCGTCGGCGGCACGGGCGCCCGCCGTCCGGCCCCGGGCCTGGTGCTCGCCTCGGCGACGACGGTCGCGATGCAGGCCCTCGCCGCCGGGCTCGCGCTCGAGCTCGCCCCGGCCCGGGTCAACCTCATCGCGCCCGGCTTCGTCGACACCCCGCTCTCGGCCACGCTGCTCGGGGACCAGCTCGACGCCCGCCGCGCGCAGCTGCGGGAGACCCTCCCGATCGGGCGGGTCGTGGAGCCCGAGGACGTCGCCGCGCTCGCCGTCCACCTGATGACCAACACGGCCCTGACCGGGGCCACCTACGACATCGACGGCGGCCAGCAGCTCCTCGACCGCTGACCATGAGTGGGCACCAGGAGCCGACGCTGCTCTCGGTCAACGTCGGGTTGCCACAGGACGTGACGTGGCAGGGCCGCACCGTGCACACCGGGGTGTGGAAGTCCGCCGTGGACGGCGCGTGCCGGGTGCGGCGGCTCAACCTCGACGGCGACGGCCAGGGCGACCTCGCCGGTCACGGCGGTGAGCAGCGCGCCGTCCTCGTCTACCAGATCGACTCCTACCGCCACTGGCAGCGGGAGCTCGGCCGGGACGACCTCGTGTACGGCCAGTTCGGCGAGAACCTCACCGTCGACGGCCTGGCCGACGACGAGGTGTGCATCGGCGACCGCTACCGCATCGGGGACGCCGAGTTCGAGGTGACCCAGCCGCGCGTCACCTGCTACCGGGTGGGGCTGCGGCTCGGCGAGCCCGAGCTGCCTGCCCTGCTGGTCGGCCACCACCGACCCGGCTTCTACATGCGGGTGCTGCGGGAAGGGACGATCCGGGCCGGCGACCCGATCACCCGGACGCGGTCGGGGCCGCACGCGCTCACGGTGGCCGAGGCCGACGCGCTGCTCTACCTCCCGGGACGCGACCGGGCCCGGCTCCGCACGGCGACCGACATCCCGGCGCTGAGCCCGGGGTGGCAGGGGTCGTTCCGCGAGCTGCTCGACGACCACGCACCCGGGTCGGTGCCCGACGAGCCCGCCTGGGACGGGTTCCGGTCCCTGCGGGTCGCCGAGGTCGTCCGCGAGACCGACACCGTCACCTCGTTCTGCCTCGCCCCGCTCGACGGCGCTCCGCTGCCGACCGCGCGGGCGGGCCAGTACCTGACGGTGCGGGTCGCGGGCGCCGGGGAGCCCGCCCCGGTGCGCAGCTACTCGCTGTCCTCCGCCCCGGGGGCCGACCGGTACCGGATCAGCGTCAAGCAGGAGCCGTACGGCACCGTCAGCGGCTACCTAACCGGGCGGGTCCGCGCCGGGGCGGTGCTCGACGTGGCCGCCCCGCGTGGCGAGTTCGTTCTCGGTGACGGCCGGAGCCCGATCCTGTTCCTCTCGGCCGGCATCGGGGTGACCCCGGAGCTGGCCATGCTCCACGAGTGCGTCGCCCGCCACCGCGACCGCGAGATCTGGTGGATCCACGGCGCCCGCACGCCGCACGACCAGGCCCTCGGCGACGAGGCGCACGCCCTGCTCGCGGCACTCCCGTACGCCCACGAGCACGTGTTCTGGAGCCGGGCCGGGACCGGCCGGCTGACCGCGGAGAAGCTGGCCGACCTCGGTCTCCCCACCGACGCCGACGCCTACCTCTGCGGCCCGACGGCGTTCACCACCGACCTCGAGCACGCCCTCATCGCGCTCGGTGTCCCGGGCGACCGCATCCACACCGAGCTGTTCGCCGCCCGATCCGCGAGCACCCCGGGGATCGTCGGCCGCGCGGCCCCGCCCCCGCACCAACCGCCCGGCCCACCCGGGACGGGCCCGCTGGTCACCTTCGCCCGCAGCGGCCTCGCGAGCCCGTTCCCCACCACCGCGGGCAGCGTCCTCGAGCTCGCCGACGCCTGCGACGTCCCCACCCGCTGGAGCTGCCGGACGGGGGTCTGCCACACCTGCACGACGGGTCGGCTCTCCGGCGACGTCACGTACTCCCCCGCGCCGCTCGAGCCGCCGGCCGACGGGCAGGTGCTCATCTGTTGCGCTCGGCCCACGTCCGATGTGGTCCTCGACCTGTGAGTCGCCGCGGCCGGCGGGCCGGGGTCGCCGACTAGGATCGCCGGCGATGCCGATGACCGCGAAGTACGCCACCACCTGCGGGGTCTGCGCCTCCCCCGTCCGTCCCGGCGAGGACATCGCGAAGGCCGGCCAGCGGTGGGCGCACGCGGCGTGCGCCGACACGGCCGGCCCGTCGTCGGGCTCCTCCGGTGCGCGCCCGACGTCGTCGTCGGGCAAGGCCACGACGACGAAGGCCCCGCGCCCGGACATGCCCGCCGCCGACGGCGCACTCGAGGTGTGGACCGACGGCGCGTGCTCGGGCAACCCGGGGCCCGGGGGCTGGGCGTGGGCCACCCGGGACGGCCGGCAGGCCAGCGGCGCTGAGGCCGGGACCACGAACCAGCGCATGGAGATCCGGGCGGCCCTCGAGGCGGTGCGCGCGCTGGAGGGACCCCTCGTCGTCGTCAGCGACTCGACCTACGTCGTGAACTGCTTCCGCGACGGCTGGTGGAGGGGCTGGCTGGCGCGGGGCTGGGTGACCAGCGCGAAGAAGCCGGTGGTCAACCGCGATCTCTGGGAACCGCTGATCACCATCGTCAACGAGCGGGGCGACATCTCCTTCCGGTGGACCAAGGGCCACTCAGGCGACGAGATGAACGACCTGGTGGACCGGCTCGCCGTCGAGCAGTCGAAGGCCGTGTCCTAGGCCTCCACGGCCGGGCGCCACCCGGGCGGGCCGAACACGTGACCGAGCTTGGCGCGCGCTCCACGGGCCGTCCGCACGTCGGCGATCATGGCGGCGTACTCGCCGTACTGCAGCCGGAACACGTTGTAGGTCTCCACCGGCTTGGTCAGCCCGTACCGCGGCCGCTGCCGCTCCTCCGCGAAGGTGCCGAACAGGCGGTCCCAGACGATGAGGATTCCGCCGTAGTTCTTGTCCAGGTACTCGGGATCGCTGCCGTGGTGCACACGGTGGTGCGACGGGGTGTTCATGACGAGCTCGACCGGGCGCGGGAGCTTGTCGACGGTCTCGGTGTGGATGAAGAACTGGTAGACGAGGTTCACCGAGAACGCGATGTAGATCGTCCACGGGGTGAACCCGAGCAGCGGCAGCGGCAGCCAGAAGATGCCCTCCACCCACGGGTTCCACTTCTGCCGGACGGCCGTGCTGAGGTTGAAGTACTCGCTGGAGTGGTGGGCCTGGTGCCCGGCCCAGGCGAACCGCACCCGGTGGGAGAACCGGTGCGTCACGTACCAGGCCAGGTCGACGAGCACGATGAGAAGCAGCCAGCTCCACCACGTGTCGGCCGGGACGTGCCACGGCGCGGCGTAGGTCCACAGGAAGACGTAGACGACGAGCGACACCGTCTTGAGCAGCGTCGAGAACACCAGCGAGCCGACGCCCATCCCGATGCTGGTGCGCGCGTCCCGCGCCTCGTAGCCGCGCAGGTCCTCGCGGGCGGCGTGGCGGACCGCCACGACCTCGATCGCGATGAACAGCACGAAGAACGGCAGGGCGTAGAGCAGCGGAGTGTTGATCTGGTCCCAGACCGAGGCCGGCATGGTGCGCTCCCTCCGTGACTGCCGGGTAAGTTACCGCGGAGTCATATCGGCCGGTCAAGACTCAGATCGGGTTGCCCATGGCGACGAGGACGCGGGCGCAGCGCGCCGCCATGGCGTCGGCGTCCAGCTCGGGGTGCTCGAGCCACCAGAGCACGACCGCGTGGACGGAGTGCTGCCAGACCCGGCTGAGCAGGTCGTGGTCGAGCGGGTCGGTGTCGCCGGCCCGGCGCAGCACGTCGGCGGTCCCGGCGGCGCCCATCGCCGCCAGCTCGGCCCGGTAGCCGCGGGCGAGCGCGTGGACCTCGCTCCCCCGCGGGATCGTCGGGTCGTAGAGCACCGACCAGGCGTGCCGGCAGTCCTCCAGGACGGCGAAGATCGCGGTGAGGGTGTCCAGCGCCCGCCGGCCGGCGTCCGCGTCGACCGGCGCCGCGGCGATGCCCCGCACGAGCAGGTCCCCGGCCCGGCGCACGCAGGCCGACGCGAGCCCGTCGCGCGAGCCGAAGTAGCTGTAGATCAGCGGCTTGGAGATGTCGGCCCGGCTGGCGATCTCGGCGACCGAGACGTGCGCATGGCCGTGAACGCCGAACTCCTCGATCGCCAGGCCGAGGATCTGCTCCTCCCGCTCGGCGCGGGAGACCCCCTTCGTCCCGACCTTCGCCACGACGAGCGAGCCTAAGGTGCCCTCCGGGCCTGTGAGCACTTTCGGGGGCTATAGCCACGGAAAGTGCTCACGAGCCGCAGGCACCCAGCGCGGCCTCGAGCGCCGCGGAGAGTGTGTCCAGGTACCGGTCGTCGGTCTCGCCGCCGCCTGCTCGACGACCTCGCCGTGGGGAGCTACGTCTCGGCCACGTGGCGGTGACGTGCTGGACTGACCCCATGGCCACGCCGACCGTCGAGGATCTCGAGGCGCTCCGGGTCCCGCTCCGGGGGCACTGCTACCGGATGCTGGGCTCGGCGGCGGATACCGAGGACGCGGTGCAGGAGGCCATCGTCCGCGCGTTCCGCCACTCCGGGCGCTACGACCCGGCGCGGGGCGAGCTGCGTCCCTGGGTCTTCCGCATCGCGACGACGGTGTGCCTCGACCTGCTGCGCGGCGCGCGACGGCGGGCCCTGTGCGTCGACCTCGGTCCGGCGGCCGTCCCGGGCGGCGACCTCGGAGCCCCGCTGCCGGCGGA
>NZ_DASXJD010000173.1:0-2793 GCF_036497585.1 Actinomycetospora sp.
CCGGTGACGACGGCGGGTCGGGATGGTTCGGACACGGGGTCCTCCACGAGGTTGCGGGATCGGGGCGCCCATCGAGACCGCGCCGAGCGCCCGGAACCGTCACCGGACCACAGTGATCTGCATCACTCTCCGATCAGGCCGCGCGACCGGCGGGCCGGACCCTCGCGACGAAGCCGTACAGCTCGCAGCCCAGGCAGAAGCCGAATGCGGCGTTGAGGAACGCGGCGACGAGCGCGAACGCCGTCGCGACGATGCCCAGCGCCGTGACACCGCCCAGGTAGCCGGCCGCAGCCACGACGGTGAAGACGAGCCCGACGGTCTGCGAGAAGCGGACGGGCGCCGCGTCCTCGGTCTCGGTCGGCGGGCCCAGACGCGGCCTGACCGCGAGCCGGAACAGCGCCCCGTACGGCGACCAGCGCATGCCGAGGAGCGCGGGGAGGGCGAACACGATCGCCTGCGCGAGCACGAGCCATCCGCTGCCGGTGACGAGGACGAGCGCGAGGACGACGGTGGTCAGGGACGCGGCGAAGCGGACGCCGCGGGGGTCGAGCTGCATGGCCGGGGTTCCTCTGAGGGTGCGGACGTGACGAGGGTCAGCGGCACGGACAGAGGTCGGAGGCGAGACGGCCGTGGTCGACGGCACGCCGGCGTGTCAGCACACCGGTGATCATCGGTGCTCGGCGAGCTCGCTGTCCAGCGCCTCGAGCAGCTCCGCCCGACGGGGCACCCCCGAGACGCGCAGCAGCTCGCGCCCGCCGCGAGCGAACGCGATCGTGGTCGGGGTGCGCATGACGTGCAGCGTGGCGGCGGCGTCGGGATCGTCGGCGATGTCGATCTCGGTGTGCCGCAGACCCGGTTGCGTGGACGCGAGGTCCGTCAGCGTGGTGGCGGTCTGGCGGCACGGAGTGCAGATCGGGGAGCTGAGCTGGAGGAGCAGGACGCGGTCGTCGGGCTCCGGCTCGACGTGGGCGAGGCTCCAGCCGGACGCCGCGCCCGGCGTCGTCATCCGCACCTGCCCGGCACGGGCCCGTACGACGAGGCCGACGACGGTCGCGACGACGAGGACGGCGACGAGGACGATCGCTCCCACGGCGGACACGTGACGAGTCAACCCGGGGTCTCCCGGCGATGTTCCCGACCCCGGGCGCCGGAGCGTGCGGCGCGCTCGCCTACACTCGAGCCCACTGCCGCCTTAGCTCAGTCGGCCAGAGCAACGCACTCGTAATGCGTAGGTCGTCGGTTCGATTCCGACAGGCGGCTCCCCAGGTCAGGGCCGGTTTGGGAGGACTCCAGACCGGCCCTTTCTGCCGTTCTCGTGGCCACCGCCCGCCGCCCGCGACATGGGTCGGACAAGTCGGCCCTGTGCCAGACCGTTCTGCTCGTTGTCAGCGGGCTGGGCTCACAGACCACGGCGCTCCGGGAGAGCGGCCAGCTCTCCGTGCGAGGTCACGCCGAGCCGGGTGAAGATCCCGCGCAGGTGGGCGCGCCGGTCCCCGTCCCGATGAGTAGCTGGTGCGCGATGGCCCGCCGCTGGTCGTCGCGAAGCCGCGCTGAGACACCGCCTCCGCGCTGCCCGGATCGTCGTCGTCGTTGACATGCGCTGCTGCCGAGTCGCCCGGCGACACGTTCGGGTGACAGGAAGCGCCCAGCCGGTGTCCAAATGCCTAAGCTGCTACCCCGGATGGGTGAGCGTCGCCTCGACGAGCAGCCTTTCCCGGACCGGGAAGGAGGGCCTCGACATGACGGTCTCCTACGTGGGAGCCCCATCGGATAACGCGCGCCACGGTGTTCTGGCCCGCCACCCGCTGGTGTTCTTCTTTCTCTTCGCCTACGTCGGGTCCTGGTTGCTGGAGCTGCCGGTCGTGCTCTCGCGGACCGGCACCGGCCTCCTGCCGTACACCCTCCCGCGGGTCGTGGTGGTCGCGCTGATCGCGGCCGCGACATTCTCCGGCCCGACCTTGTCGGCGTTCGTCATGGCGCGGGTGACCGAGGGGAGGGAGGGCCCGAGGCGCCTGCTGCGCCGCTACGTGCAGTGGCGCGTGAAGCTCCGCTGGTACCTGTTCGTCCTGCTGGTCATCCCGGTCAGCGAGGTGATCGGCGCGATCGTCCTGCCTGGGGTCCTGGCGTCCTACCAGCCGGTGACCCTCGGGCTGGTGGCCGGCTACCCGTTGGCGTTCGTCGTGACGCTCGTCCTCGGTGGGCCGTTGGGCGAGGAGCCGGGCTGGCGCGGCTTCGCGCTGCCCCGTCTGCAGGTGACATACGGGCCGCTGGTCGGCGCGAGCCTCCTCGGCGTGCTGTGGGCCGCGTGGCACCTACCCCTGTTCTGGACCGGGGTGTGGACGCCGCCCACTGCGACCAACGTCGTCATGTTCTTCGTGATGACCACCGCGCTGACCCTCGTCATGGCCTGGGTGTTCAACAATGCCCAGGGCAGTTTGTTGATCACGATTCTCATGCACGCGTCCTTCAACACGTTCGCGAACAAGGCCGTGGCGCCGCTCTTCCCCGCCCCGCTGCTCAATGATTACGGCCTGCTGCCCGTGCTGGTCGGCTTCGTGGCGGTCGCGCTCGTCGTCGTCGCGGCGACGCGAGGCCGGTTGAGCTATCACGAGGGGCCGCCGTCGCAGAAGCCGGACCCGAGCGTCGCGCCGTCCTGAGCAACCTATGAGGGCGAAGTCAAGGTGGGGTGTTTCGGGCGGTGGGCGTGCGGCATCGCCCCGCCTGCGTGAGCGGGTTGATGTTGTGGGTGGCGGTGATCGACGTCGTGGTGGCGGGTGCTGCCGCCCACTCTGC
>NZ_DASXJD010000174.1:0-4733 GCF_036497585.1 Actinomycetospora sp.
CGCGAGCCGGGCGGCGACGAGCACGGCATCGTCCGAGCCGCGGTGGCGGCTGTGGCCGACGACGACCCCGCCGTCGGGACCCTCGGGCGCGGGGCCCGCCGTCCGCTCCATCTCAGCTCTCCCCGTCCGCGGCCGGCGCGAGGGCCTTCGCGGCCACCCGCACCGCGGCGTCGACGACCATCGCCTCGTCGCTGCCGTTCGACTCCGGGTTCAGGACCGCCCGGCAGACCCACGAGAGGGTGCGGCGGACCTGGTGGTCGGGCTCGTGGCGCAGCGAGGTCTGGGCCTGGTCGACGATCGCCAGCAGCGCGGGACGGGCGGCGCCGCCCCGCTGCATCGCGAGGGCGCACACCACCAGGTCGAGCGCCTCGCGGGGGTGGCGCTCGAAGGCGGTCACCGGAACCCCTCGGCGGAGCGCGGTTCCCACGACGTGATCTGCAGCCGGGCGATCTCGCGCTCGTAGGAGGTCCCGGGGAACCAGCCCACGGCGACCGTGGCCGGGACGCAGACCGAGTCGAAGGTGCGCCACTCCCGGACCTCGTAGCCGATCTCGGCCCAGCGCGGCAGCCCGGTGCCGTACGGGTCGCCCCAGCCCTGGGTGCGCACCCCGAGGACGTGGCCGTGCGGGTGGACGTGCACCTTCAGGTCGAGGTCGTCGGCCACCACGCGCAGGTGGGTGCGGTCGAGGCGGGTCCAGGAGGCGCCGTTCTCCGGCCGCAGCGCCCCAGGGACCCAGAGGGCGGCCAGGGCACGGTGGGTGCGGGCGTGGCGGGCCGCGTCGAGGCTGTCGTCCTCCTCCACGACCCGTCCGCACGACTCGCGGCGCACGGCGTCCTCGCCGCGCTGCTCCTCGACCACCCGCACCATGCCCAGGACGCGGGCCCGCATCAGGTAGCCCGCGCGCGGGGCCACGGTGTCGACCGCGCGGAACGGCAACCAGGCCGGTCCGAGGCGCACCATCCCGCGGACGTGCACCCGCGCCGCGTCGGCGGGCTCCGCGCCCGGGTGCAGGGCGAGGTCCAGGTGCCGGGTGACCAGCGGATCGACGGTGGTGGCCGGCGCGGACGAGGCGACCGGCCCGGGCGTCGTCATCACGGACATGGGGACCTCCGAAGGGCGGGGGACGACGGCTGTGTCCACCCTCGTGGCGGGGCCGCCGGCGGGGTCAGGGCCGAAGGGCCGGACGGTGGTCACCTCGGGGCCGACGGACGTCCCGACGGGCGCGGTCCTTCGGCCCCCGCGGCCGCGTCGAGCACGCGGGGACCCAGCACCAGCACCGGGCACGGCGGCGCGGCGAGCAGCGTGCGGGCCGTCGACCCGTGCGCGCGCAGCCCGGAGGCGACCGGGTGGCGGTGGCCGAGCACGAGCAGCGCCGCCGCGCGGCCGGCGTCGAGCAGGCGGCGGGCCGGCCGGTCCTCGGCCCGCTCGAGCGTGACCGGCACCTGCGGGACGTTGCGCGACGCGGCCGCCACCAGGTCCTCCAGCCCCTCGACCGGACCGGGGTCGAGGACGGTCCACGTGGAGACCGCCCGCACGCCGGTGGCCAGCTCATCGGCCGCGACGAGCGCCCGGCGCAGCACCGTGGCCGCGTCCGGGGAGCCGTCGAGGCCGACCACCACGCCGCCGTCGGCCGGCCGGGGTGCGGTGGACTCGTCCACCACGAGCACCGGGCAGGGCGCGGCCTCGATCATCGCGTCGAGCGTGGTGCCGGCGGCGGAGCCGAGTCTGCGGTGCCGGTCGGCGAGCACGACGACGCCGTCGGGGTCGGCCGCGGCCGCGAGGGCCTCGACCCGGTGCCCGCCGACGCAGCGCCGGCTCACCGCGACCGGGCCCTGCCGGGCCAGGTAGGCCTCGGCGCGCCCCGTGGCGTCGTCGTGCGAGGTGGCGCGCGGGGTCTCGGGGCCGTGGACGTGCACGAGCCGCACCGCGGACCCACGGCGGAGGGCCACGAGGAGCGCGTTCTCGAGCAGACCCCAGGGCAGCGGCCCGTCGTCGATCCCGACGACGACCGCGCCGGACCCCACCTCCGTCGCGGCGGTGGGCCCGGGCTCGTCCCCGGGGGACGGCGGCGGGCCCGGCGGCCGGAGCAGGGAATCGGTCATGGCGGTCTCCTCGGACACGGTGGCGTCCCCCCGAGCATTGCGAGGGGCCGCGGGCCGGGGTAGGGCCGGACGGCCGGGTCGACCGGACCTGCTCAGACGTGCAGGTGCACCAGGGCCTGGACGTGGCCGGCGCGCGGGTCGAGCCGGCGTCCCCACGCCGTCCGGGTCGCGGCCTCGTCGAGGGACTCGGTGAGCACCTCGGCCCGCAGGCCGCGCAACCCGGCTGTCACGACGGCCCGGTGGGCGGCGATCCCGGCGGCGACCTGGTCGCGCGGGGTGTCGTCGTGGGTGCACACGGCGAGCACGGGGTCCTGGACCCAGGGCAGGTCGACCGCCGCGGCCTCCGGGATCGGGGTGCCCGGGTAGTGCCACACCGGCGCGCCGTCGTGGGTGGGCCCGTTCGCGAGGACGCACCAGACCCGGGTGGTGGAGGCGCCGCGGGCGACGTCGACGACCTGGGAGAGCTCCGGCCGGCCGCCGGCGTGCGGGAGACCCTCGCGCAGCCGACGGTCGATCCGGTGCCGCGCGAGGGCGAGCGGGATCGCCGGGCGGCGGCGGGTCGCGACGAGCGAGACGAGCGGCTCGGCCGTGGCCTCGTCGGCGGTCTCGCGCCGCGGCTCCCACCCGAGGCTGCGGATGGCGATCTCGAGGCAGGCCACCAACCGGCCCGCGGCCACGAGCGACGCGTGGCCGGGCGGCCCGTCGGGGCCCTCGGGTCCGTCGGGCAGCGGGACGACGTCGACGGCGCGCCCGCGCACGGTCACCGCGCCGGCGGGCGGGACCGGTCCCGCGACCGGCTCCACGGCCTGCAGCAGGACGCCGAGCTCGGCGGGCGTCCAGGAGCCCGCTCCGACGCGGGCCACGCGTGTGGTCACCACGGGTACCTCCTGTTCCCGCGCGGGTCCCGACGACCCACCTGCGGGTGCCGCGCAGCGTCGGGGAGATCGCCGTCGCGCGGCAGAGGCGAGCGGCTCGCCGACCGGAGTCGTTGGGCCCGGCCGCCGGGGTCCCGTCCGGACGGCCTGCCCGAACGGGTCCACCGCCCCTGGGACGTCGACGGCCCGGCGCCGACCCTGGGACGCGATGCGAAGGAGGGAGGCCCCATGACCATCGGTGGTCCAGCGCTCGAGGGCACGTTGGGACCGGTCGACGTGGCCGCCCTGCTCGGGGCGGGCGCGCTGGCCCCCTCAAGCTACAACACCCAGCCGTGGCGGCTGCGCTGGCACGAGGGCGCGGTGGAGGTCCACGGCGCCCCGGAACGCGCGCTCCCTGCCACCGACCCGGGGAACCGCGAGCTGCGGTTGGCCTGCGGCGCCGCCCTGGCCAACGTCCGCCTGGCGGTGCGGGCGCAGGGTCGGCGGGCCCACGTCCGGCTGCTCCCCGACCCGGAGGACCCCTGGTTCCTCGGCAGGGTGACGGCCGGCGGTTCGCTCGCGGCCACCTCGATGGAGACGTCCCTCGCCGCCGCCATCCCCCGCCGACGGACCGACCGCGCCACGCTCGCCGGGCAGGGCATCTCGCCCCGCGTCCGCGAGGAACTCCGCCGGGCCGCGCAGCGCGAGCACTCGTGGGCGGTGTTCCTCGAGGGGACCCGCGAACGACGGAGCCTGCAGGACCTCACCGCGCGGGCGCACGCCGTCCAGCAGGCCGACCCGGTGTTCCGGTCGGAGTGGGCCCGGTGGGTGGGCGGCGCGGAGGACCACGGGACGGGGCTCCCGTCCGGGCTGGTCCGCCGCGAACCCCGCCCCGACGGGCGGTGGCGGCTGCGCGACTTCGGGGCCCTGGCCGATCCCGACGACGACCGCCCCCCGGCGGCCGTGGACGACCCGGCCCTGGTCGTGCTCGCCACGACCCTCGACCAGCCGCTGGCGCACCTGCACGCCGGCCAGGCGCTCCAGCACCTGCTGCTCCTCGCCACCGTGCGCGGGCTCGCGGCATCGTTCGTCGCCCCGCCCCTCGAGGTCGCCGAGACCCGCGCGGAGCTGCGGGGCCTGCTCGGCGGCGCGCTGTGGCCCCAGGCGGTGCTGCGGCTCGGGGTCCGCCAGCGGGCGGTGCCCCGCCCGCCCCGGCGCGACCCCGGCGGCCCGCGTGAGCCGGGCGTGAGAGCGGACCCGGGACCTTGACAGCGCCCGGCGGGCGGTCACGATGGGCCCGGTGGACGACACCGCGAGCACCCCGACGGGGCCTCCCGAGGTGCCCGCCGGCCTCGCCTTCCCGGGCGCGGTCCGGCTCGAGCTCGACGAGCTCCTCGACCAGGTGATCGCCCGGGCCGGCGAGCTGAAGTCCGTGCAGGGCCGGCTGCGCAAGCTCCTGGCCGCGACCCACCACGTCGCCGCGCGGGCGGAGCCCGACGAGCTGCGCCGGCGGGTGGTCGAGAGCGCCCGCGGCGTCGCCGACGCCCGGCAGGCGGCGCTGGCCCTCGTCGAGGGCGACCACCCGGTCCTCGTGCACACCGCGATGCCGGCCGAGGAGGTGGCCGCGCTGACCGGTCTCGTCACCGCCGACGTCCTGCGGCCGCTGGTCGTCGACTCCCACCCGCTGCGGCTGCCCGACCTCCCCGGTCCGGACGGCGCGCCTCCCGGGCCGGGGCTCGGCAGCTTCCTCGGCGTGCCGCTGTACGTGGGGGGCGGC
>NZ_DASXJD010000175.1:0-20020 GCF_036497585.1 Actinomycetospora sp.
ATCACTGCCCGCCAGGACCTCAGCACCAGCAACCCGTCCGGAAGGACTACTTCATGACCGACCTCGCACGCCCGGAGCTCGACGGCCTCGACCGCTACAAGTTCGGCTGGGCTGACTCCGACGCGGCCGGCGCGATCGCACAGCGCGGGCTCAACGAGGCCGTGGTGCGTGACATCTCGGCCAAGAAGGACGAGCCCGACTGGATGCTCCAGCTGCGCCTGAAGGGTCTGAAGCTGTTCTACAAGAAGCCGATGCCGCACTGGGGCTCGGACCTGTCGGGCATCGACTTCGACAACATCAAGTACTTCGTCCGGTCGACGGAGAAGCAGGCGGCGAGCTGGGACGACCTGCCGCCGGAGATCAAGACCACCTACGACCGTCTTGGCATCCCCGAGGCCGAGAAGCAGCGGCTGGTCTCCGGCGTGGCCGCCCAGTACGAGTCCGAGGTCGTCTATCACAAAATCCGCGAAGACCTCGAGGAGCAAGGCGTCATCTTCCTCGACACCGACACCGGCTTGCGCGAGCACGAGGATGTGTTCAAGGAGTACTTCGGCTCGGTGATCCCGGCCGGCGACAACAAGTTCTCCGCGCTGAACTCCGCGGTGTGGTCCGGCGGCTCGTTCATCTACGTGCCCAAGGGCGTCAAGGTCGACATCCCGTTGCAGGCCTACTTCCGGATCAACACCGAGAACATGGGCCAGTTCGAGCGGACGCTGATCATCGTCGACGAGGACGCCTACGTCCACTACGTCGAGGGCTGCACGGCGCCGATCTACTCGTCGGACTCGCTGCACTCCGCGGTCGTCGAGATCATCGTGAAGAAGGGCGGCCGCTGCCGTTACACGACCATCCAGAACTGGTCGAACAACGTCTACAACCTGGTCACCAAGCGCGCCAAGGCCGAAGAGGGCGCGACGATGGAGTGGGTCGACGGCAACATCGGCTCCAAGGTGACCATGAAGTACCCTGCCGTCTGGCTGATGGGCCCGCACGCCAAGGGCGAGGTGCTCTCGGTGGCGTTCTCCGGCGAGGGGCAGCACCAGGACGCCGGCGCCAAGATGGTGCACCTGGCTCCGCACACCTCGTCGACGATCATCTCGAAGTCGGTGGCGCGCGGTGGCGGCCGGACGAGTTACCGCGGCCTGGTCCGCGTGAACAAGGGCGCGCACCACTCGCGGTCGACGGTGAAGTGCGATGCGCTGCTGGTCGACACGATCAGCCGTAGCGACACCTATCCCTACGTCGACGTCCGCGAGGACGACGTGACGATGGGCCACGAGGCGACCGTCTCGAAGGTCAGCGAGGACCAGCTCTTCTACCTGATGTCCCGCGGCCTCACCGAGGACGAGGCCATGGCGATGATCGTGCGCGGGTTCGTCGAGCCCATCGCGCGCGAGCTGCCCATGGAGTACGCGCTCGAGCTCAACCGCCTGATCGAGCTGCAGATGGAGGGCGCTGTCGGATGAGCGACGAGCCTGTCGCCCACAGCGGGGGCGGCGTCATCGACGCCCCCGGTTCCCCGGTCCTCGACGTGGACCCGGGCATCAAGACGGCCCAGCCGGCCGTGGCGCCGTGGGAGGAGCGCTTCACGTCCTACGACGTCGAGGCCTTCGAGGTCCCGCGCGGGCGCGAGGAGCAGTGGCGCTTCACGCCGCTGCGTCGCCTGCGCGGGCTGCACGACGGCTCGGCGACCGCGGCCGGCGCGATCGACGTCTCGGTGGTCTCCGGGTTCGGCGACGCCGCGTCCTCAGACCTGGGCGGCGTCCGGCACGAGACCGTGGGCCGCGACGACCCGCGCCTCGGCGACGGCGGCATCCCCGCCGACCGTGTCGCGGCGCAGGCCTGGTCGGCGTTCGAGCAGGCCCACGTGATCACGGTGAACGAGGCGCGCTCGGACGACGAGCCGCTGACGATCACGGTGACCGGCCCCGGCGAGGGCGTCTCGACCTACGCGCACCTGCAGCTGCGGCTCTCCCACCATGCGGAGGCCGTCGTGGTCCTCGACCACCGTGGCTCGGGCACGGTCGCCGCGAACACCGAGTTCGTCGTCTCCGACGGCGCGAAGCTCGAGATCATCGAGGTGCACGACTGGGCCGACGACGCCGTGTACGTCGGCGCCCAGCACGTCTCGGTGGGGCGCGACGCGACGATCCGGCACACGTCGGTGACGCTCGGCGGCGACCTGGTCCGGCTCTCGCCGGTGGTCAACTACCGGGCGCCCGGCGGCGACGCCGAGCTCGACGGGCTGTACTTCGCCGACGGCGGGCAGCACTTCGAGCAGCGCCTGCTCGTCGACCACTCGGTGCCGAACTGCCGCTCGCGGGTCATGTACAAGGGCGCGCTGCAGGGTGCGGACGGCGACAAGGCCGCGCACACCGTGTGGGTCGGCGACGTGCTCATCCGCAAGGCGGCCGAGGGCACCGACACCTACGAGCTCAACCGCAACCTGTTGCTGACCGACAACGCCCGCGCGGACTCCGTGCCGAACCTCGAGATCGAGACCGGCGAGATCCTCGGGGCCGGGCACGCGTCGGCGACGGGACGATTCGACGACGAGCAACTTTTCTATCTCCAATCGCGCGGCATCCCCGAGGCGCAGGCACGCCGGCTCGTCGTGCGCGGGTTCTTCGGCGAGGTCATCCAGAAGATCCGCGTGCCCGCGCTGCGCGACCGGCTCGAGGCGGCCGTCGAGACCGAGCTCGAAGCCATCGGTACGTAGCCGCCGGCCGCCGTCCCCACCACCACAGACGCTTTCGTCGAAAGAGGCTTGATGTCCACCCTCGAGATCCGCGACCTGCACGTCGAGGTCGAGACCGAGTCCGGTCCCAAGGAGATCCTGCGCGGCGTCGACCTGACCGTGAACTCCGACGAGACCCACGCGATCATGGGCCCGAACGGTTCCGGCAAGTCCACGCTGGCCTACTCCATCGCGGGCCACCCGAAGTACACCGTCACCCAGGGCCAGGTGCTCCTCGACGGCGAGGACGTCCTGGCGATGGCGGTCGACGAGCGTGCCCGCGCCGGGCTCTTCCTCGCGATGCAGTACCCCGTCGAGGTGCCCGGCGTCTCGATGTCGAACTTCCTGCGCTCCGCGGCCACCGCGACCCGTGGCGAGGCACCGAAGGTGCGCCACTGGGTCAAGGAGGTCAAGAACGCGATGACCGACCTCGAGATCGACCCGTCCTTCGCCGAGCGCTCGGTCAACGAGGGCTTCTCCGGCGGTGAGAAGAAGCGCCACGAGGTGCTGCAGCTCGCCCTGCTCAAGCCGCGGTTCGCGGTGCTCGACGAGACCGACTCCGGACTCGACGTCGACGCCCTGCGCGTGGTGTCCAAGGGAGTGAACGACTACAAGGCGTCCTCCGACGTCGGGGTCCTGCTGATCACCCACTACACCCGGATCCTGCGCTACATCGCGCCGGACAGGGTGCACGTGTTCGTGAACGGCCGGGTCGCCGAGTCCGGCGGCCCCGAGCTCGCCGAGGAGCTCGAGGAGAACGGCTACGAGCGCTTCACCGGGTCCAAGGAGGAGCAGCCGGCATGACCGCACTCGCACCCACCACCCTGGGTGCGACCAGGAGCCTGGATGTCTCGACGATCCGCGCGGACTTCCCCATCCTGAGCCGCACCGTCCGCGACGGGAAGCCGCTGATCTACCTGGACTCCGGCGCGACGTCGCAGCGTCCGCGCCAGGTGCTCGACGCCGAGCGGACCTTCCTCGAGACGTCCAACGCCGCGGTGCACCGTGGCGCGCACGCGCTCTCCGAGGAGGCGACCGACGCCTACGAGTCGGCGCGCTCCCGGATCGCGACGTTCATCGGCGCCGACCCCGGCATCGAGACCTCCGAGATCGTGTTCACCAAGAACGCGACCGAGGCGCTCAACCTCGTCGCGTACTCGATGTCGAACGCGGCGTTCAGCGACGATGCCGCGAGCCGTCGTTTCAGGGTCGGCCCGGGCGACGAGGTCGTGGTGACCGAGATGGAGCACCACGCCAACCTCGTGCCCTGGCAGGAGCTCTGCCGACGCACCGGGGCCACGCTGCGCTGGTTCTCCGTCCAGCCCGACGGGCGGCTCGACCTCGACTCGCCCGAGGCGCAGTCGGTGATCAACGAGCGCACGAAGATCGTGGCCTTCACCCACCAGTCCAACGTTCTGGGCACCGTCCCGCCGGTGGCCACGCTGGTGGAGCGCGCCCGGGCGGTCGGGGCGTACACGGTGCTCGACGCGTGCCAGTCGGTGCCGCACACGCCGGTCGACGTGCACGCCCTCGGCGTGGACTTCGCGGCGTTCTCCGGCCACAAGATGCTCGGCCCGTCGGGGATCGGCGTGCTCTACGGGCGGCGCGAGCTGCTCGAGGCGATGCCGCCGTTCCTCACCGGCGGGTCGATGATCGAGCTGGTGCGCATGGAGGGCTCGACCTACGCGGCGCCGCCGGCCCGATTCGAGGCCGGCGTCCCGATGACCTCGCAGGCCGTCGGGCTCGGTGCCGCCGTGGACTACCTCACCGAGATCGGGATGGCGAACGTCCACGCCCACGAGAACGAGCTGACCGCGGCCACGCTCGAGGGCCTGGCCGCCATCGACGGCGTGACGATCATCGGGCCGCGCACCACCGAGGCGCGCGGGGGAGCGGTGTCGTTCGAGATCGACGGCGTGCACCCGCACGACGCCTCGCAGGTCCTCGACGACTCCGGCATCGCCGTGCGTGTCGGGCACCACTGCGCGTGGCCGCTGCACCGCGCGTTCGGGGTCCAGAGCTCGATCCGCGCGAGCTTCCACGTCTACAACACACTCGACGAGGTGGCGGCCCTGCTCGACGGCGTGCGTCGCGTGCAGGATTTTTTCGCCACCGGTGGCGTTGCTCTGTAGAGGAGGGATGACGCCGTGAAGCTCGAGTCGATGTACCAGGAGATCATCCTGGACCACTACCGCAACCCGCACGGCCGCGGTCTGCGCGACCCGTTCGACGCCGAGGTCCACCACGTGAACCCGACCTGCGGCGACGAGGTGACGCTGCGGGTCCACCTCGACGGCTCCGGCCGCGACGCCAAGGTGGTCGACGTCTCCTACGACGCCCTGGGCTGCTCGATCAGCCAGGCCGCGACGTCGGTGCTGAACGACCTCGTCGTCGGGCACACCGTCGGGGACTCCTTCGACGTCCTGGCCGAGTACCAGAAGATGGTGCAGGGCCGTGGGAAGGTCGAGCCCGACGAGGACGTCCTCGACGACGCGGTGGCGTTCGCGGGGGTGGCGGCCTACCCGGCGCGGGTGAAGTGCGCGCTGCTGGGTTGGTTGGCGTTCAAGGACGCGGTGGCCCAGGCTGACGACAACGCTCCCGAGCTGGAGGGACAGGCATGACCGAGACCCGTGGCGCCGAGGGCATGCCCGAGGCGCCGGCCCCGAAGGCCGACGCGCCGTCGATCGACGACCTCGAGGAGGCGATGCGCGACGTCGTCGACCCCGAGCTGGGGATCAACGTCGTCGATCTGGGCCTGCTCTACGGCATCGATGTGCACGCGGAGGACGCGGGCACCGTCGCGACCCTCGACATGACGCTGACCTCGGCGGCCTGCCCGCTGACCGACGTCATCGAGGACCAGTCCCGCGCGGCCCTCACCTCGGGGCCCGGCGGCGGGCTCGTGGACGACGTCCGCATCAACTGGGTGTGGATGCCGCCGTGGGGCCCGGACAAGATCACCGACGACGGCCGCGAGCAGCTCCGGGCGCTCGGCTTCACGGTGTAGGTGCGCCTCACACCTATGACGTCTCGACATGGCCGTCGTCGACCGGCCACGGTCCGACGGGCTCGGGTCACATCTCGCGCTCTGCTCGTGACCCCCTGTGCGTGACGCACACGGTTGGAGCGACGAACACATGACAGCGGACTTCTCGTGCGCGCCGCGCACGGCTTGATCAGGCCGGGCCGTTCCGATCCGTCCTGGCCCCCAGGGGCTGGTGACTTCCCCGTGGAGCGACCCGGGGGCGTGACGCCCCCGGCGGTCAACGCTGCTCGCGCCGGGGTCGGCCGTGTGCGTGACGCACGATCGCTCCGTGGGGATGGTCTATCCCTGCTGGCCGTGTGCGCGACGCACCAGCGATTCGTGGGCGTGGCCGACCCGGGTCAGCCGTGTGCGTGACGCACGAGAGCGTGACGCACGAGAGCGTCAGCTCGAACGGCGTCGAACCACGTGCGGCTTGAGGTGCTTGTAGCCGCGGACGCTCAACGGCGGAACGGTGCGCAGTTCGACGTCGAGGCCCTGGTCGCGGACGGCGTCGGTGAGCTCGTCGTCGAGCAGCGTCGTGCCCGGCCGGGCGTGCGAGGTCAGCCGGCTCGCGATGTTCACCACCGGCCCGTACACGTCGCCGTAGCGGGGGAGGACCTCGCCGTGGGCCAGCCCGATCCGCAGCGTCAGGCGGCCGTCGTCGTCGGGGACCTCGCGGTGGAGGTCGAACGCGATCTCGACCGCCTCGGCCACGTCGGCGCACACGAAGAGCACCTCGTCGCCGAGGGTCTTCACGATCCGCCCGCCGTGGCGTGACACCACGTCCGTGCTGACGCTCTCGAAGCGCTCCAGCAGCGAGCGCAGCTCGTCCGCGTCGACCGCCCGGGACAGGGCGGTGAAGCCGACGAGGTCCGCGAAGCCGACGGTGGTCAGCGTGGCGCGCCCGTCGTCGTCCTCGCCGGGCTCGCCGGAGATCGCGGACATCATGCGCCCGGCCGTCACGGTGAGGTGCCGCCGCCAGGTGTAGGCCTGCAGCTTCTCGAGCAACGGGACGAGCGTGCGGACGGAGTCGACGACGGCGTCCGGGTCGTCCGGCGAGCCGCGCTCGGCGATGGTGCGCCGCAGCAGGTTGGCCTGCCACTCCGCGAGCCGGGCCATGCTCTGGCCGAGCGTCCGGGCGATGGCCAGGGCCTCGGCCTCGTCGAGCGACTCGTCGCCGAGCAGCTCCTCGACCAGGGCGAGCGCGTCGAGGTCGGCCTGGCCGAACGCGGTGACGTCGTCGGGGACGCGCGGGAAGCCGAGCGCACTCCACAGCCGTGCGGTCTGCTCGAGCCCGACCCCCGCCCGCGCCGCGACGTCCGCGCGCCGCAGGAAGCGCTCACCGCCCAGCAGGAAGTCCTCGACCTCGCGCTGGGCCTCGCCCCAACGGCCCGCGGCGGCGTCGCCCGACGACGACGGGCTCACGTCGTGTGGACGATGAGGACGTCCGTCGGCGCCTTCCGCGAGATGCCCTGCGGGACCGAGCCGAGCAGACGGCCGGAGAGGCTGTTCAGCCCGCGGTTGCCGATGACGAGCAGGTCGGCCTTGCGGTCGTTGACGACGTCGGTGACGACCTCGACCGGGTCGCCCTCGACGGCCAGCGTCTCGACCTCGCCGACACCCTTGGAGGAGGCGCGCTCCTTCGCGTCGCGCAGCGTCTCCTCGGCGGGGGTGGACCCGACCACGTGGTACGCGGCGTCCTCACCGAGCTGCTGCTCGGCCGACCCGGTGTTCTTGGCGGGGTGGTAGGCGCAGATGATGAGCAGCCGCGCCGAGGAGTCGGCGGCGACGGTGGCCGCCCGGTCGACGGCGCGGAACGAGGACTCGGACCCGTCGGTACCGACGGCGACGAGCTGGTAGGCACCCATGGTGTGCTCCGATCTCAGGGGACCTGTCCGGACGTACTGGAACGAACGTGTACCGGAGGGGCCGCACTCTAGCGCGGTAGGCCCGAACGGGTGCACTCGACCCTCCGGTCGGCCGCGGTCATGCACGTCACCCGTCAGTCGGGCGGCGCAGCACCGGGCCCACACAGGGCTCCGGCGACGAGATGCCCACGCAGCCGCGGGTTGAGACGTGCGAACACGCACAGCATCGCCCGCATCGCCCGGAGGACGTCGTCGTCCGACCCGTCGGAGCCCAGGTAGGCGCGCCGGTGGGTCGCGGGGAGCGAGAAGAAGCGGTCGAAGAACTCGGGCACCTCACCGGGGGGCAGGCGCAGGAGGACGTCGAGCCCTCGGCGGCGCATCCCGTGCACCACCCCGGCCGCACGGCCGCGCGTGGCCTGCCGGGCGCGGGCCACTCGATCGGCGGTGTCGACATCCGCAAGATCATCCGATCGAGTGGCGAGCGCATCAGCCAGTCGAGTGGCGACCCGCAACGAGCGGGCCACCGAGAACCCGGACGCCGGGTGGACGAGGGGTGCCGCGGCGCCGAGGGCGACGACGCCGTCGGGGGAGCCGTGGGCCGGGGTGTCGACGGGGAAGCGCACGTGCTCGACGCGCGCCGGGTCGTCGAGCGGAATCTCGGACTCGCGCAGCCCGGCCGCGCGCAGCCGACGGCACAACCGGTCGGTGAGCTCGGGCAGGGGCAGGCCGGGCCGGCGGGCGAGGGAGGTCTCCTCGAGCAGCACCCGGCCGCCCCCGAGGGGCACGGCGTAGAGGAACGTCGGCCACCCCGGCCGGCCGTGCCGCGGCCGCCAGTCCATGAACAGCAGCCGCCCGTCGGTGACCCGCGCCGCCGTGGCCTCGTCGACGACGACGCCGACCGCGGTCTGCTCCGCGCGCCGGGCCCGGTCGGAGCGGGTCGACAGCGCCTGCACGGCCCCGGTCGCGTCGGCCACGACCTCGGCCGGGATCCCGGTCCCGTCGGCCAGCACCGCCCGACCTTCCGAGGCGGCGACCACCCGGCCCCGGACCACCCGCACCCCGTCGTCGTGCAGCGCCCGCTGCAGCGCGGGCGTGTCGAGGATCGCGTACTCGTCGTCGAGCCAGTGGGCGTGCCGGGCGATGGCCCACCCGACGTCGTGGGCGGCCACGACCCCCGGGGCGAGCCCGTCGGGCAGCTCGTGGCACCAGGCGCCGTAGGTGTGACGCCAGGTGCGGTCCGGCCGGGGGTCGACGAGGACGACGTCGAGCCCGCGCCGGGCGCAGGCGTGCGCGGCCGACCAGCCGGCGGGTCCGCCGCCGGCGACCAGCAGGTCGGCCCGCCTCAGTCCCGGCCGGTGCCCATCTCGCGGTCCCACGCGCGCAGCGTCTCGCGATCACGCTTGGCACGCGCGTTCCAGTCCCGCATCGACTGCGGATAGCCGGTGACTGTCACGTCGTGGATCGGCACGCCGCACTTGCGGGCCAGGCGCTCCGCGGCCCGGGGGGTCCCGACCCGACGTCGGGTCCACTCGCCGTCGACGGCCACCGCCACCACGGTCGTGTCGGTCGCGGTGGTCTCCGGCTCGACGAAGAACTCCACCCCGGTCCGGGCGCGGGCGAACGAGCGCAGGTGCTCGAGGTCGGCGGGGCCGCCCTCGCGGTCGAGGACCTGGCGCCGGCCGTCGGCACCCACCCCGTTGCCCGACGCGCCGCCGCGCAGCCAGCTGAACAGGCCCATGTGGACCAGTGTCCCCGATCTCCGGCACGAGGGGTGTGAAGGGGACCTCGGTGACGCTCGTGACAGGCGACCCCCGCCACCCCCCGGCGCACACCCGGCGGGCCGGACGCGGCACTCACCTACACTGGAGGGCGGTCGGCTCCCGGTGTGGCGCCCGACGCCGGCGCCCTCGACGACCGCCGTACCCGTCGCCACCGGAGCGACGCGACCACGACCCGATGAGGCCCCACCTGTGATCACCGCGTCCGATCTCGAGCTGCGTGCCGGCTCCCGCGTCCTGCTGGCGGGGGTCACCCTGCGCGTGCAGCCGGGGGACCGCATCGGCCTGGTCGGGCGCAACGGGGCAGGCAAGACGACCTCGCTGCGCGCGCTGGCGGGGGAGTCCGAGCCCTACGGCGGGGCGATCCGCTCGACCGGTCCGGTCGGGTACCTGCCGCAGGACCCGCGCGAGGGCGACCTCTCGGTGCTCGCCAAGGACCGGGTGCTCTCCGCCCGCGGCCTCGACCAGATCCTGCGGGACATGGAGAAGGCCCAGACCGCGATGGCCGAGCTCGCCGACGACGCCGAGCGCGACAAGGCCGTCGCGCGCTACGGCCGTCTCGAGACGCGGTTCGCCGACCTCGGCGGGTACGCCGCGGAGAGCGAGGCCGGCCGGATCTGCTCGAACCTCGGCCTGCCCGACCGGGTGCTCGCGCAGCCGCTGGAGACGCTCTCCGGCGGTCAGCGCCGCCGGGTCGAGCTCGCCCGCATCCTCTTCGCCGCGTCGGGCGACGGCGGCAACGCCGGGACGACGCTGCTGCTCGACGAGCCGACGAACCACCTCGACGCCGACTCGATCTCCTGGCTGCGCGGCTTCCTCACGTCGCACGAGGGCGGCGTGGTGGTCATCAGCCACGACACCGAGCTGCTCGCCGACGTCGTCAACAAGGTGTGGTTCCTCGACGCGACCCGCGGCGAGCTCGACGCCTACAACATGACCTGGAAGAACTACCTGCGCGCCCGCGCCGACGACGAGGCCCGCCGCCGCCGCGAGCGCGCCAACGCCGAGAAGAAGGCGTCGGCGCTGCAGACCCAGGCCGCGAAGATGGGCGCCAAGGCGACGAAGGCCGTGGCCGCCAAGCAGATGCAGCGCCGGGCGACCGCGCTGCTCGAGGGCCTCGACGAGGAGCGGGTGTCCGACCGGGTCGCCGCGATCCGCTTCCCGACCCCGCAGGCCTGCGGGAAGACCCCGCTCACCGCGTCCGGGCTGTCCAAGAGCTACGGCTCGCTCGAGGTGTTCACCGGGGTCGACCTCGCGGTGGACCGCGGCTCGCGGGTGGTGATCCTCGGGCTCAACGGAGCGGGGAAGACCACGCTGCTGCGGATCCTCGCCGGCGCCGAGTCCGCGGACACCGGCGAGGTGACGCCCGGCCACGGGCTGCGCACCGGCTACTTCGCCCAGGAGCACGACACCCTCGACATGGACCGCACGGTCTGGCAGAACGCCCGCTCGGCGGCCCCGGACACCCCGGAGCAGCAGCTGCGGACGCTGCTCGGCGCGTTCCAGTTCTCCGGTGAGCAGCTCGAGCAGCCGGCCGGGACGCTCTCCGGCGGCGAGCGCACCCGGCTGGCGCTCGCCGGGCTGGTCTCGAGCGCGGCGAACCTGCTGCTGCTCGACGAGCCGACCAACAACCTCGACCCGGCCTCGCGGGAGAAGGTCCTCGACGCGCTGCGCCACTACGAGGGCGCCGTCGTGCTCGTGACGCACGACCCGGGCGCGGTCGAGGCGCTCGAGCCGGAGCGCGTCATCCTCCTGCCGGACGGCACCGAGGATCTCTTCTCGGCCGACCACCTCGAGCTCGTCGAGCTGGCCTGAGCGTTCGGCCGTTCGGAGCTACCGAGTGGTGTAGGGCCTTCGTGAGCTGGAACGATCGAGCGCTGCGCCGCCCGGGTGGATCACGCTCCGAACGGCGGAACCGCTCACCGATCATGTGAAATGTGCCGTGGCGCACACCGCCTCTCACGATCATCATGGGTCCACCGGGCACCGTCCGGGAGAGGGGTGGACCAACCATGGCCGATCTGAAGAAGGGCGCCCGCATCACGGGCGACCAGCGGGACAAGCTCGCCACGGATCTCAAGAAGAAGTACGAGAAGGGCGCGAGCATCCGCTCCCTCGCCGAGTCCACGGGCCGCTCCTACGGCTTCGTGCACCGGGTGCTCTCGGAGTCGGGCGTGACGCTGCGCGGGCGGGGCGGAGCCACCCGCACCAAGAAGTCCTGACGCCGCGGCCGTGCGCGAGCGCGATCTCCCGCGCTCGCGGATACTCGGGCCCGGACCGGCGGACCACCACTCGCCGGTCGTGACCCGCGCCTGCTCGTCCGCTTGACCTCAACCATCGTCGAGGTCGCACGCTCGGCGCCGAGGTCCGAGCGAACGGGGTGAGCGGCGTGGAAAACGCCTGGATGTTGATGATGTCGATGTCGCGGGGGGACTCCCTCCCGCGGTCGGTGCCCCGCGGCACCCTCGGCCGCATCTGGCGTTTCGCGTGCGCGCACCACCGGATGCTCTACGGCTTCCTCGCGCTCACCACGGTCTCGGCCGTCATCGCGGTGGGTGTCCCGGTGCTGGCCGGGCGGGTCGTCGACGCGATCGTGCACCGCGACGGGTTCGGCGTCGTCGTCGTCATCGCCGCGGCGATCGCCGCGCTCGCCGTCGTCGACTCGATCTCGGGGCTGGCCGAGCGCTGGATGAGCTCCCGGATCGGGGAGGGGCTGATCTACGACCTGCGCCGTGCGGTGTTCTCGCACGTGCAGGCGATGCCGGTGGCGTTCTTCACCCGCACCCGCACCGGGTCGCTGGTCAGCCGGCTGAACAACGACGTCATCGGCGCCCAGCGGGCCTTCACCTCGACGCTCTCGGGCCTGGTCACCAACGTCATCCAGCTCGTGCTGACCGTCGCGGTGATGATCACCCTCGCCTGGCAGGTGACGCTGCTCACGCTCGTCCTGCTGCCGATCTTCATCCTGCCCGCCCGGCGGATGGGCCGGACGATCGCCGCGCTGCAGCGCGAGTCGGCCAACCTCAACGCGGCCATGACCGGGCAGATGACCGAGCGGTTCTCGGCCGGCGGCGCCACCCTGGTCAAGCTCTTCGGCCGGCCGCAGGCCGAGGCGGAGGAGTTCGGCGACCGGGCCGACCGGGTGCGCGCCATCGGGGTGCGCACCGCGATGGCCAACCGGGTGTTCATGACCAGCCTGACCCTCGTCAGCCAGCTGGCCCAGGCGATGGTCTACGGGGTCGGCGGGTGGCTCGCGATCACCGGGCGGATCGATGCGGGCACCGTCGTCAGCCTCGCCCTGCTGCTCACCCGCCTCTACGGGCCGCTGACCCAGCTCGCGAACGCCCGCGTGGACGTCATGAGCGCGCTGGTGAGCTTCGAGCGGGTGTTCGAGGTGCTCGACC
Source organism: Actinomycetospora sp. (assembly GCF_036497585.1). GTDB lineage: Bacteria > Actinomycetota > Actinomycetes > Mycobacteriales > Pseudonocardiaceae > Actinomycetospora. Next base: position 12,813 of record NZ_DASXJD010000175.1, read on the forward strand.
TGCCGCCGTCCATCGTCGAGCGAGCGGACCCCACCCCGCTGCCGGCGCACGAGCCGGTCGGAGTCCGCCTGCACGGGGTGCGCTTCACCTACCCGAGCGCCGAGGAGGTCTCGCTGGCGAGCCTCGAGGAGGTCGCCACCCTCGACTCCGCGGAGAACGCCGAGGTGCTCCACGGGGTGGACCTCGAGGTCCGTCCCGGGCAGATGCTCGCCCTGGTCGGACCGTCGGGGGCGGGGAAGTCGACGATCGCCTCGCTGGTGCCTCGCCTCTACGACGTCGACGCCGGAGCGGTCGAGGTGGGCGGGCCGGGCAGCTGGACCGACGTGCGCGACGTCTCCTTCGCGGACCTGCGCGCGACGATCGGCGTGGTCACCCAGGATGGCCACCTCTTCCACGACACCGTGGGGGGCAACCTGCGCTACGCCAGGCCCGACGCCACCGACGCCGAGCTGCTCACCGCACTCGAGCGCGCGCGGCTCGGCCCGCTGCTGCGCCAGCTCCCCGACGGCCTCGAGACCGTGATCGGCGAGCGCGGCTACCGGCTCTCGGGCGGGGAGCGCCAGCGCCTGACGATCGCGCGGCTGCTGCTCGCCGCGCCCCGCGTCGTGATCCTCGACGAGGCCACGGCCCACCTGGACTCGGAGTCGGAGGTGGCGGTCCAGGAGGCCCTCGCGGAGGCGCTGGTCGGGCGTACGGCCATCGTCATCGCCCACCGGCTCTCCACCGTGCGCAGCGCCGACACCATCGCCGTCGTCGAGGACGGCCGGGTGGTCGAGCAGGGCCCGCACGAGCTGCTGCTGGCCCGCGGTGGCCGGTACGCGGACCTGCACCGCACCCAGTTCGCCCCGGCGGCGTGACCCCGGTCGGTCACGCACGGCCACGGTGTCGGGGGTGCGTGATACGACGAACAGCGGGGCCGCGAACGGCTGCAGGGCGCAGGAGCGCCGTGTAGCGTCGATCGCCGTCCTTCCCGGGGCTCCTGGGGCGTGCGGGGCGCATGATCCGCACCCCCGGAGCACCGGGACGGGCACCGGTCACTCGCTGCGCGCGGGTACGTGGTCCGGACGAGGCAGACGAGGGCGTCCGCCGAGAAGGAGGGTGGAGATGGCTGCTCCGGTGATCGAGCTGGATCCGGCCGCGCCGATCCCCGATCGCGCCGCCGCCGCGGCCTACGTCGCGTCGATCTGCTTCAAGCACGGGCCTCCGAGGTTCGTGGGTGCCGAGCTCGAGTGGCTCGTCCGCTCCGCCGCCCGTCCCGCCGACCGCCTCGATCCCGCCGTCCTCCTCCGTGCCCTCGGCCCCCACGCGCCGGGCACCCTCCGCGCCTCGATCCCCGCCGAGCCCGGCGCGGGACCCTCCCATCTGATCCCCGATCCTCCGGACCCGCTCCCCGCCGGGAGCACGGTGACCGTCGAGCCCGGGGGCCAGGTCGAGATCGCGACCGCGCCCCTCGAGGGCCTCGCCGCCCTCGTCGACGCGATCCGCGTCGACACCGCCGCGATCCGCTCCCTGCTCGCCGCCGAGGGCCTCGTCCTCCTCGACCGGGCCTCGGATCCCCTCCGGCCGCCGCGGCGCATCCTCCGCGTCCCGCGCTACGCGGCCATGGAGGCGGCGTTCGACCGCGTCGGCCCGCACGGCCGGACGATGATGTGCTCGACGTCGGCGGTGCAGGTCTGCCTCGACGCCGGCGACGGTCCCGCGGTCACCGACCGCTGGCAGGCCCTCCACGAGCTCGGGCCCACGCTCGTCGCGACCTTCGCGAACTCCCCGGCGGTGCACGGCCGGCGCACCGGCTGGAAGTCCTCGCGCCTGGCGAGCTGGCTCACGCTCGACCCCGAGCGCACCCGTCCGCCGGCGGCGCTCGGCCCGGACCCGGCCGCCGAGTGGGCCGAGCGGGCGCTGGACACCAGCCTGTTGTGCGTGCGGCGCGACGACACGTGGAGCGCCCCGCCCGCGGTCACCTTCGGCGACTGGATCGACGGTCACGGCGGGCTGGACGTCCGTCCCACCCGGGAGGACCTCGACTACCACCTCACGACGCTGTTCCCGCCGGTCCGCCCGCACGGCCACGTCGAGGTGCGCTATCTCGACGAGCAGCCCGGCGACGAGTGGGCGGTGCCGGTCGCGGTGCTCACGGCGCTGCTGTCGGACCCGCAGACCCTCGACCGGGCCCGCGACGCCGTCGCCCCCGCCACCGACCGGTGGGCCGCCGCCGCGCGCCATGGGCTCGCCGACGGGGTGCTGCGCCGCGCGGCGGGCACCGTCGTCGAGCTCGCCCACCAACGCCTGCTCACCACCGACCCCGACCTCGCGACCCTCGTGGGGCACGTCGCCGAGCGCCGGGTGCTGCGGGGACTGAGTCCCGCGGACACCTCGGTGGGCGAGCCCGGCGAGGACGAGCTGCGGCCCGCCGAGGAGAGCCCCTACCCGGACGACCCCCTTCCCGGACACCTCGAGCCCGGAGGCGATCACGCATGACCAGCGACCTGTCCGCCCGGACACCGGCCGGTGCCCGCTACCCCGACGACCTGCGCCACCGGCTCGTCGAGGAGCTGCGCGCCGCCCGCCGGCGCACCCAGGCGCTCACCGACGCGGTCGACGACGCCGAGCTGACCCGGCAGCACTCCCCGCTGATGTCGCCGCTGCACTGGGACGTGGCCCACATCGCGAACATGGAGGACCTGTGGCTGGTCCGCCGTGCCACCCCGGGCGACGAGCCGTCCCCCGGGGTCCGCGAGGACCTCGACCACCTCTACGACGCGTTCACCAACCCCCGCGCCGGCCGCCCCGCGCTGCCCCTGCTCGACCCGGCCGAGGCGCGGGACTACGGGGCGACCGTGCGCGAGCGCGCGCTGGCGATCCTCGAGCAGGCGGGCCCCGACGGCCGTGCGCTCCTCGACGACGGGTTCGTCTACGGGATGATCGCCCAGCACGAGCAGCAGCACGTCGAGACGATGCTCGCCACCCACCAACTGCGCGCCGGGCCGAGGGCGCTGCACGCGCCGGAGCCCCCGGCGTCGTCGCGGGCCCGGAAGCTGGTCGGCACCGAGGTGCTCCACCCCGGCGGGGTGTTCACGATGGGCACCGACGCCACCGGCCCCGACATCTATGCGCTCGACAACGAGCGGCCCGCCCACCGCGTCGAGGTCGAGCCCTTCCACCTCGACGCCGTGCCGGTCACCAACGGCGAGTACGCCCGCTTCGTCGACGACGGCGGCTACACCCGGCGCGAGCTGTGGTCCGAGGCCGGCTGGGCGCACATCACCGGCGAGGGCTGGTCCGCGCCGATGACGTGGGAGCACCTCGACGGGGCGTGGCACCGCACCTCCTTCGGCGAGCGGCAGGCGATCGCCGACGTCGCCGACCAGCCCGCGCTGCACGTGTGCTTCCACGAGGCGCTGGCCTACGCCACGTGGGCCGGCAAGCGCCTGCCCACCGAGGTCGAGTGGGAGTACGCGGCCCGGTACGACCCGACGACGGGGGAGACCCGCCGCTTCCCGTGGGGCGACGACGCCCCGACCCCGGAGCGCGCGAACCTCGACCAGCGCCACCTGCAGCCGGCCCCGGTCGGCGCCTACCCCGCCGGCGCGTCGCCACTGGGGGTGCACCAGCTCGTCGGGGATGTCTGGGAATGGTGTGACTCGGGATTCTCGGGCTACCCCGGCTTCGCCCCGTTCCCGTACGAGGAGTACTCCGAGGTGTTCTTCGGCGGCGACTTCCGGATGCTGCGGGGCTCGTCGTTCGGCGTCGGCACGGTCAACGCCCGGACCACGTTCCGGAACTGGGACCTCCCGATCCGACGGCAGATCTTCTCCGGCTTCCGCTGCGCGCGGGACGCCTGACCGCCGATGTGCCGACATCTGGCCCACGTGGGCGCGCGGCCGGTGACCGTGGCCTCGCGGGTGACCGAGCCGTCGCACTCGCTGCTCGTGCAGGCCTACGCGCCCGCCGACATGCGCGGTGGCGGCACCGTGAACGCCGACGGCTTCGGGGTCGGCTGGTACGCGCCCGACGGCTCGGCGCACTCCTACCGCGCGCCGGTCCCGATGTGGACCGACGCCTCGTTCCTCGACCTCGCGACGACGGTGGAGAGCTCCGCGTTCGTGGCCGCGGTGCGCTCGGCCACCGTCGGGATGCCGGTGTCGGTCGGGGCCTGCGCCCCGTTCCGGGACGGCACCCGGATCTTCAGCCACAACGGCGTCGTGCGGGGCTGGCCGGGGAGTCTGGCCGACCTCGCGGGCGAGCTCGACACCGAGACCCTCATGACCCTCGACGCGCCCACCGACTCGGCCGTGCTCTGGGCGCTCGTGCGCCGCCACCTCGACGCCGGCAAGGACCCCGCCGACGCCGTGCTCGACGTCGTCACCCGCACCCTCGCCGCCGCCCCCGGCTCGCGGCTGAACCTCCTCTTGCTGACCACCGACGACGCCGGCGGGCCGACGCTCGTCGCCACCGCGGTGGACCACGCCCTCTCGTACCGGTCCGGCCCGGACGGCACGACGATCGCCTCCGAGCCCCTCGACGACGACCCGGGCTGGACGCCCGTGGCGGACCTGTCCGCCGTCGTCGTGCGCGGCCGGTCCGCGACCCCCGAGGTCGTCCCGCTGACCTGATCGCCGCGGCCGCCGCGCCGCCCTCCGACGACGTTCCCGACGCCGTGTACCAGGCCTGCCCCTGCCCGGAGCAGTGCCGCAACCGATCGGACGTGACACCCCACCGTGAACAACCCTGGGACCCTGGCGGCCCTCGACGTCCACCTCACCGAGGCGGACGCCGACGCCGCGCTGCGCGAGGACGCGCGCCGCGGCCTGACCTCCACCCCGAAGGTCCTGCGCCCTCAGTGGCTCTACGACGCCCGCGGCTCCGAGCTCTTCGAGGAGATCACCGCGCAGCCCGAGTACTACCCCTTCACCGCGGAGCGCGAGGCGCTGACGCAGGGCGCCGAGGAGATCGCGCGGCTCTCGGCGGCCGACACGTTCGTCGAGCTCGGCTCCGGTTCCTCGACCAAGTCCACGCTGCTGCTCGACGCCCTGTCGCGCGCCGGGACGTTGCGCCACTACGTCCCGGTCGACGTCTCGGCCGCCGCGCTCGAGGACGCCGTGCCCGGCCTCGTCGCCAACTACCCGGACCTCGCCGTCCACGGCGTCGTCGGGGACTTCATCGCCGACCTGCGCAGCGTCCCGAAGGTCGGTGAGCGGCTGGTCGTCCTGCTCGGCGGCACCATCGGCAACTTCGAGCCCGAGGACCGCGGCCGGTTCCTCACCGCGCTCGCGGACACCCTCGACGAGGGTGAGCACTTCCTCGTCGGGACCGACCTGATCAAGGACGAGGAGACGCTCGTCGCGGCCTACGACGACGCGGCGGGGGTCACCGCGACCTTCGAGCTCAACGCCCTGACGGTGCTCAACCGGGTGCTTGGGGCGGACTTCGATGTGGACGGGTTCTCCTACGTCGCGGCCTGGGTGCCCCAGTCGAGCCGCATCGAGATGCGGCTGCGCGCCGAGCGGGCGATGACGGTGTCGGTGCCCGCGCTCGACCTCACCGTCGAGTTCGCCGAGGGCGAGGAGATGCGCACCGAGATCTCGACGAAGTTCACGCGCGAGGGGATCGCCGGCGAGCTCGACGACGCCGGGTTCGAGGTGGCGCACTGGGTCACCGACCCGGCCGGTCGGTTCGGCCTGACCCTGGCTCGGCGCCGGGGCTGATCCCCGATGGGCGGGCAGGATCGGGAACGCTGGGACCGGCGGTTCGCGACCGTCGGCCCCGGCGTGCCCGGCCCGCCGTCGGTGCTGGTGGGGCGGGAGGGGCTGGTTCCCGAGGACGGGGCCGCGCTCGACCTGGCCTGCGGGCGCGGCACCGTCGCGGTGTGGCTCGCCGGGCGGGGGCTCACGACGACGGCGGTCGACGTCTCGCCGGAGGCGCTGCGGTTGACGACGGCGCTCGCGGCGGCGCACCGGGTCGACCTCGCCACGGTGTGCGCCGACCTCGACGACGGCCTGCCCGTGAGGGGGCCCGTCGACGTCGTGGTGTGCCAGCGGTTCCGCGACCCCCGGTTGTACCCGGGGTTGATCGAGGTGCTCGCGCCCGGCGGGCTGCTCGTCGTGTCGGTGCTCTCGACGGTCGGAGACGCAGGCGGATCCTTCCGCGCCGGGCCGGGGGAGCTGCGGGAGGCGTTCGGCGACCTCGAGGTGCTCGTCGACGAGGAAGGTAATGGCGAGGCCCACGTGGTGGCCCGCGTGCCGTAGGGGCGTGGGCTCCTCGACGCATCGGCCCTGCCCGCCTGGCTCTTCGAGGAGCAGGGGGCCGAGGTCGTCGAGCCGTGGCTGCCCACCGCGGTCCTCTCGACGGTGAACCTCGCCGAGGTCTGGCAGAAGCTCGAGCATCGCGGCGTCGATGCCGAGCGCACGGTGCGGCGAATGCGCCTTCTCGGGGTACGCACGGAACCGTTCACCGACGACGACGCGGCGCGGACCGCCGGACTGTGGCAGGCGGGCCGTCCGGTCGGCCTCTCCGTCGCGGATCGGTGCTGTCTCGCCGTCGCCGGCCGCCTCGGCGCGCCGGCCGTGACCGCCGACCCGTCGTGGAGCGAGATCGATCTACCGGTCGAGGTGCGGGTCATCCGCTGAGCGTCCGTTCATGATCACCGGGACGTCATGGTCGTCCCGGGGCGGCGCCGACCGCGATGACGTCCCGATGATCATGTGGACGGTCCCGGGCTCGTGATCACCAGGCACCTGGAGGGGTCCGGCGACCCCCGGGACCCCGCCAGGTGCCCGGTGATCATGCGCCGACCCGGAGGCGCCGCACCGCACCCTTGACTTTCTCGTCGCACCCGTCGAACAATCAACACATCCGTCAAATGCGTGGCCCGGGTCACGCTCTGCCCCAGCGAGGAGTGTGGCCATGGCCTACGTGATCGGCGTCGATGTCGGCGGGACGTTCACCGACGCGGTGCTCGACGACGATGCCGGGTCGGTCATCGCCGCGAAGGCCTCGTCGACCCCTCCGGACTACTCGCAGGGCGTGCTCGACGTCCTCGAGCTGCTCGCCGAGCAGCTCGGACGCTCGGTGGAGGAGATGCTCGCGGAGACCCACCACGTCGCGCACGGCACCACCTCGAGCCTGAACGCGCTGGTCACCCGCCAGGTGCCCGACGTCGGGTTCCTCACCACCAAGGGCCACCGCGACTCGATCTTCATCATGAACGT
>NZ_DASXJD010000176.1:0-19118 GCF_036497585.1 Actinomycetospora sp.
GCGCCCCGCCCCAACAAACACGGCCACCTCACCGACGCCGCCCGCGACACCGCCGCCCGCCTCACCCACCACGCCAGCCCGACCACCACCGTCACCGAGCCGGCCCCACCCACCCGCTACGACCACGACCCCGACTTCTGAGACTCAGCGGGGTCGACCGAGCAAGGCTCAGTCCCGGCGGTTCGACCGAGTCGCGCTCGCCGTCGAGGCTCGCGATCGTGCGCGGGCGGCACCTCGCTGCCCGCACTCCGACCGGAAGGACCCGCATGACGACCACCCTCGCGATCACCGGCGCCACCGACGGCCTCGGCCACGCCCTGGCGCTGCGCCTCGCGGCCGACGGCGATGTCCGGCTCGTCCTGCACGGCCGGGACGCGGCGAAGCTGGAGCGGGTCGCCGACGAGGTCCGCAGCGCCGGCGCCCCCGAGCCCGTCACCCTCACCGCCGACCTCGCCGATCTCGCCCAGGTCGCCCGCCTCGCCGACGACGTCGCGGACCGCGTCGAGCGGCTCGACGTGCTGGTGAACAACGCCGGGATCGGCTCCGGCGAACCCGACGGCCGCGAGCGGCGCGCCAGCCGCGACGGCGTCGAGCTGCGGTTCGCGGTGAACTACCTCGCCACGTTCGTCCTCACCGAGAAGCTGCTCCCGCTCCTGACGGCCTCCGCCACCAGCGAGCACCCTGCACGCGTCGTGCACGTCTCGTCGCTGGGCCAGCACCCGCTGGACCTCGACGACCTGCAGCTCGAGCGCGACTACTCGGGCACCCGCGCCTACGCCCAGAGCAAGCTCGCCCAGATCATGCACTGCTTCGACCTGGCGCAGCGGCATCCGGCCGGACAGCTGACGGCCACCAGCCTGCACCCCGGCACCTACATGCCCACCAAGATCGTGCTCACCGAGATCGGCCGCAGCGTCGACACCCTCGACTCCGGGGTCGAGGCCACCCGACGGCTCGCCGCCGACCCCGCGCTCGAGGGCACGACCGGCGAGTTCTTCGACCGTCTCCGGCCGGCCCGCGCCAACGCGCAGGCCTACGACCAGCAGGTTCGGGACGCCCTGCGGGCCCGCAGCCTCGAGCTCGCCGCCGACCACCTCGCGACGACGTGCTGACGCGCGAGTGTGATCCCGACCCGCACCACCCGAAGGGATTCCATGGTCGTGAGACACTGGATGCGACACGACGTCGGGCCTGCCTGTCCGGCGTACCCCCGCCCCGGCCGCGGCGTCCAGCCCGCCGGGCGGCCTCCCGGAACCAGGTGACTTTCCATCTCTGACGCTCCCCTGCCGTTCACCGCGCTGGGCGTCTCGCCCTCCGTCGCGAACGTTCTCGCCGAGCACGGCATCACCGAGCCGACGCCGATCCAGTCCGCTGCCATCCCCGACGCCCTCGCCGGGCACGACGTGCTGGGACGCGGCCGCACCGGCAGCGGCAAGACCCTCGCCTTCGGTCTGCCCGCGCTGGCGAAGCTCGCCCGCTGCGACGCGCCCACCCGGCGGTCCCGTCCCCGTGCGCTGGTGCTGCTGCCGACCCGTGAGCTCGCCGGCCAGGTCCGCGACGCGCTCGCGCCGCTCACCGAGGCGCTCGGGCTCGAGCAGACGGTCGTCTACGGCGGCGTCGGTCAGCGCCCCCAGGAACAGGCGCTGCGTCGGGGCGTCGACCTGCTCATCGCGTGCCCGGGCCGCCTCGAGGACCTCATCGGTCAGGGGCTCGTCGACCTCGACCGCGTCGAGATCACGGTGCTCGACGAGGCCGACCACATGTCCGACCTCGGGTTCCTGCCCGCGGTCCGGCGCCTGCTGCGCCGTACCCCGGCGAACTCACAGCGTCTGCTCTTCTCCGCCACGCTCGACGGCGAGGTCGACAAGATCGTGCGGGAGTTCCTCCACGACCCGCGCACCCACAGCGTCGACCGCGCCGCCGAGCCGGTGCCGGACATGACCCACCACGTGTTCACCGTCCGCAAGGACGACCGCAACGCGGTGATCCGGGAGCTGGCGGGCGGCCACGGCCGCATCATGCTGTTCACCCGCACCAAGCACTCGGCGCGTCGGATCTCCCGCCAGCTCACCGCGGCGGGCATCCCGGCGAGCGAGCTGCACGGCAACCTCAGCCAGAACGCCCGTGACCGCAACCTCGGCCAGTTCCGCGACGGCGACGTCCGCGTCCTCGTCGCCACCGACATCGCGGCACGGGGCATCCATGTCGACGACGTCGCCCTCGTCGTGCATGTCGACCCCCCGTCGGAGCACAAGGCCTACCTGCACCGCTCCGGGCGTACCGCCCGCGCCGGCGCGACGGGCGACGTCGTGACCCTGGTGCCGCCCGAGGAGCGGGACGAGGTCGCCAAGCTCACCCGCAAGGCGGGCATCCGGCCGCGGGCGGCGAACGTCGGGCCGGGCGCGCACGAGATCACCGCGCTCGTCGGCGAGGCGGCTCCCCTGGTCAGCGCGCCGGAGCCCCAGGAGCGCCCCCAGCGCCAGGAGCCGCGATCCGGGGCTCGCACGGAGCCGCGGTCGGACCGGTCCGGCTCGGGCCGCCCCCGTCGTCGGGGCGGACGCGGAGGTGGCCGGCGGACGGCTGGCCCGACGACGGGTGCTGCCGCGGGCTCGTCCGGCTCCGGCAGCGCCCGCCGGTCCCGCTAGCAGCACCGTGCGCGGCGGACTGTCGAGGGACGGGGTCCGGCGACGACACTCCTGCGAAGAGCCTTCGGCAGGAGGAACCGGTGACCACACAATCCCTCGACCACACGTTCTCGGCGACCGTGCAGCGCAGCACGGCGCCCGGCGGCTGGACCTACGTCGTCATGCCCGGCTCCGCCGACTACTTCGGCACCCGGGGTCGCGTGAAGATCACGGGCACCGTCGACGGGCACGCACTGCGCACCTCGTTCATGGCCCTGGGGGACGGCACCCACAAGCTGCCGGTCACGGCCACCGTCATGCGGGCCATCGGCAAGAGCGCGGGGGACGAGGTGACGGTGCACCTCGCGACACGGGAGTCCTGACGGATGCCTCCGCCGTGTTCAACGTATAGCGGAGCAGGGGACTTGCGGCAAGACCCTGGGTCTCCCCCACCATCACGCGGCCGAGTTCGAGCCGACGTGGGGGGCCTGTGCCGATCCGGGAACACGACGAGGAACTGACCGCCGAGAGCGGATACATCGCCGATCTCTACGCGCGGCTCGACGCCGAGCGGGCTCGCGTGGCGGCGGAGTACCGCGCGGCGTTGCGGGACACCGGCCGGTCGCCGATGGATCGCGACGTGCAGGTGCGCGCCTCGGCGAAACAGGCGAGGCGGCTCGACGTCGCCGACAACGGGCTCTGTTTCGGCCGCCTGGACTCGACGTCTGGTGAGCGTGCCTACGTCGGGCGGATCGGGATCCTCGACGAGGACGACGAGTACCGACCGTTGCTGCTCGACTGGCGGGCCCCGGCGGCACGACCGTTCTACGTCGCCACGGGCGCGAATCCGGAGAACGTGCGTCGGCGCCGCCAGTTCCGTTCCCATGGACGTCGACTCGTCGATTTCACCGACGAGCTCCTCGGACGCGGGAACGGCGAGAGCGACGGCGACCCCGACGCGGCACTGCTCGCGGCGGTGAACGCCCCGCGCGGCGAGGGCATGCGCGACATCGTGGCGACGATCCAGGCCGAACAGGACGAGATCATCCGGCTCGACCACCCCGGCGTCACCGTGATCGAGGGCGGCCCGGGCACCGGCAAGACCGTGGTCGCGCTCCACCGGGTGGCCTACCTGCTTTACACCCACCGGGAGCGGATCGAGCGCCACGGCGTCCTCGTCGTCGGCCCCAACCCGGCCTTCCTCGACCACATCGGTCGCGTCCTGCCCTCGCTCGGCGAGTCCGAGGTCGTGTTCACGACGACGGGTGGGTTCGTGCCGGGCCTGACCGTCACCGCCGAGGACGCCCCCCACGCCACCCGGCTGAAGGGCTCGCTCGGCGTCCTCGACGTGCTCACCGCCGCGATCGCCGACCGGCAGCGGCTCCCGGAGCAGCCGCTGCCGATCCGGGTGAGCGACGTCGCGCTGCACATCGACGCCGGGACCGCCGCGTGGGGCCGGGAGGAGGCCCGTGCGAGCGGCCGGCCGCACAACGAGGCCCGCGCGGTGTTCCGCGACGTCGTCTCGTGGGCGCTCACCGAGCGCGCGATCATGCGGATCGGCCGCGGCTGGCTCACGCGGGAGGACCGCACGGCGTGGGACGAGCTACGGTCCGAGCTGCTCGCCGAGCTCGCCGGCGACGACGCGTTCCTCGCCGCGCTCGACGAGCTCTGGCCGCTGCTCACCCCGGCGGGCCTGCTCGCGTCGCTCTACGTATCGCCCGAGCGGCTGCGCGCGGCCGGCGCGGACCCGGGGTTGTGGCGGGCCGACGGGGCGGCCTGGACGGTCTCCGACGTGCCGCTGCTCGACGAGCTGTTCGACCTGCTCGGCCACGACCCGCCGGCGGAGCAGGCCGCCGCGCAAGCCACCGCGGCGGAGCAGCACGCCGAGGCCGAGTACGCCGCCGACGTGATGGATGCGATGAAGCTCGACCGCGAGGAGATGGACGAGGACGTCGGGCTGGCCGCGGCGAACCTGCTCCACGCCGAGGACCTGGCCGACCGGTTCGTCGAGCTCGACACCCGCGAGCTCGTCGAGCGCGCCGCCGCCGACCGCGACTGGACCTACCGGCACGTCGTGGTCGACGAGGCCCAGGAGCTCTCGGAGATGGAGTGGCGGGTCCTGATGCGGCGGTGCCCGGGCCGGTCGTTCACCGTCGTCGGCGACCTCGCGCAGCGCCGGTCGGCCGCCGGCGCGTCGTCCTGGGCTGCCGTGCTCGACCCCTACGTGCCCGGCCGCTGGGTGTACCGGTCGCTGACGGTCAACTACCGCACGCCCGCCGAGATCATGGCCGTGGCCGCCGACCTGCTCGCCGGGTTCGCGCCGGAGGTCGTGCCGCCGGAGTCGGTCCGGGCGACCGGGGTGCGGCCGTGGGCCCGCCGGGTGAGCGACGACGAGCTGCCCGGCGCCGTCGAGGCGTTCCGGCAGGAGGAGGCGGGCCGCGAGGGCACCAGCGTGGTGATCGGGCCGCCCGGTGTGCCGGGCGCGGTGCCGGCCTCGGAGACCAAGGGCCTCGAGTTCGACGCCGTCCTCGTCGTCGACCCCGAGCGCATCCTGGCCGAGGGAGCCCGCGGGGCGGCCGAGCTCTACGTCGCCCTCACCCGCGCGACGCAGCGCCTCGGCGTCCTGCACCGGGGTCCGCTGCCCCGGGCGCTCGCCGGGCTCAGCGCGGAGTGAGGCGGAACGCCCGGGCGCCGTTCGCCCAGGCGAGGTGCAGATCGGCCGGGTCCGGACGGCCGTCGTCGTCGAACCCGATGCCGTTGAAGTCGGCGAAGCGGCGGTTGTCACGGGCCATCGTCGCGTAGGCCTCCGTGACGCCGGGCTCGTCGGTGATCGCCTCGACGTCGGCGCTGCGGCGCCGGCCCTGCAGCAGGATCGTCACCGGCTCGCCGGAGCGCAGGTTGCGGCCCCAGGCGAAGGGCGTGCCGACCAGGAGGTCCGCGCCGTCGCGGATGTAGGCGACGGGGACCTCGTAGCGGGTGCCGCTGCGGCGGCCGACCACCTCGATGACGACGAGCCGGGCTCCGACCACGCGATTGAGCACCGGGACGTGCAGCACCGTGCGCACGACCCGGTTGACCACCGATTGCAGCGGCAGGGTGTGCGCCCGGCCCGTGGGGGACGTCGTCATCGCGGATCACCTATCGATACGTCTGCGTTTCGTTGACGATCGATACGCTAGCGGTTCGATACGCGGAGGGCCAGACACCCGGGAGGAAGGACAGTGGCAGGACGCGAGCCGGTCGCCCGGGGGGAGCAGGCCCGACGTCGGGTGCTGCACGCGGCCCTCGACGTGCTCGCCGACGACGGGATGCCCGGGTTCACGATGGAGTCGGTCGCGCGGCGGGCCGGCGCGAGCAAGGCCACCGTGTACCGGCACTGGCCCTCGGCCTCGGCACTGCTCGTGGACGCGATGGACGCGGAGTTCCGGCCCCTCGCGGACACCGACACGGGCGACCTGCGGGCCGACCTCGTCTCCCTCCTGACGAGGTTCGCGTCCTCGCTCGCCGACTCCCCGTTCCCGAAGCTCATGGCCGCGTTCACCGACGCCGCCGAGCGCGATCCCGCGCTGGGTGACCTGCACGCGGAGCTCACCCGCCGGCGACGGGAGCCGCTGCTGCGGCTGGTGCGCGGCGCGGTCGAGCGGGGCGAGCTCGTCGCGGAGACCGATCCGGAGCTGGTCGTGGACCTCCTGGCCGCCCCGTTCTTCTACCGCCGGCTCATCGCCCACCAGGCGATGCCCGCGGACATGCCCGGCGCCGTCGTCGACCACGTGCTGGCGAGCTTGCGGCGCACGGCGGGGTAGGGAGAACCCCCGGTCGGGTCGGCGGGTTCTCCCCCGCGGCGGTCGGGGGTGCGCACGATCGTCGCGGCCCCGCGATCGCGACAGGCTTCTCGACAACGCCGAGCGGGCCGGACGGAGGCCCGCGAAGTCCCGAGGAGCCCGCGTCGTGACCGCCTTCGACCCCCGCAACGTCCGGCCCGGCACCGCCACCCAGCCCTACGGTCCGGTGCCGCCGCCCCCATCGCTGCGACCCCGGAAGCGTCGCCCGCTCGTCGGAAAGATCGTGGCCTGCGTCGTCGCGGCCGGCCTCGTCGCCGGTGGCGCCGGCACCTGGGCCGCGCTCTCGGGGTCCGACGGGACCACCGCGGTGCAGGCCACCTCGTTCGCCGGGGCCGACCCGACCACGACCCCGTTCGGCACCGACGCCCCGCAGGTCGCCACCGTCGCCGCCACCGGCCCCCAGGCGGGGGACACCCCCGCGATGTACGCGGCCACCACCCCGCCGTCGTGCGACACGGCGTCGTACCTGGGGCAGCTCCGGGCCGACCCGGCCAAGCTCGCGGCCTTCGGCGGTGTGTACGGCCTCGGCGCCGGTGACGTGCCGGCGTTCGTCACCAGCCTCTCGCCGGTCGTGCTGCGTGCCGCCACCGCGGTGACCGACCACCCCTACGCCGACGGCGCCTTCGTCGAGCAGCCCGCCGTGCTGGCGGCCGGGACCGCGGTGCTGGTCAACAGCTACGGCGAGCCAACCGTGAAGTGCTTCAACGGCAACCCGCTCACCGCGGGCGCCACGACGCCGGGGGCCGTCACGGTGACGCCGACCGCCCAGGCGCTGACGACGTTCCACTTCACGACGGTCACGGGCAGCGGCACCGTCGATGTCCCCTGCCCCCGCGACCCCAAGCCGCACCCGGGCCCCAACCCGGCGCCGACCGCCCGCTACAACTACGACGGGTCGGTGCTGCTCTCCGACGGGCGCATCATCAAGACCGACGGCACCGTCGTCATGCCGAAGGCCCCGATCCCGGCGGGTGCGGTGAAGAACCCCGACGGGTCGTTCACCGTCGACGGCAAGGTCCTCAACCCGGACGGCACCGAGCGCAAGCCCATCGTGATCCCGCCGCAGACCATCCAGCTGCCGGTCGGGGGCACCACCACCGTCCCCGGCTTCACCATCGGCACGGACGGCGTCGCGGTCGACGCGAACGGGAAGCGGATCGACCCGCAGCCGACGATCCTCCGCAACTACGACGGCACCGCGACCGTGATCAGCGGCGGCGAGGTCGACGTCTGGGGCACCGACGGGAACGTCGTGTCGAAGTTCAAGGTCGAGCCGCCGAACAAGGTCAACCCCGACGGCTCCATCACGACGCCCGACGGCAGCATCCTCAACCCCGACGGCTCCACCAAGCGCACCGCCGTCAAGGTCCCCGGCCAGAAGACGGTGCAGCCGAACGGCGGCGAGGAGCCGCAGAAGACCGACCCGAAGGACCCGCAGCACGGGACCGGGACCGCGACGTCCGGCCACGGCGGGACCACCGGCACCGGCACCGGCACCGGGACGGGCACGGGCACGGGCACGGGCACGGGCACCCAGGCCTGCCCGAAGGTCGTCACCGACGCGACCTCGACCTGCAAGCTCCCGACCGGCTCGGCGGACTCCACCACGAGCACGTCCGGCTCCGGCTCGGCCAGCACCGGGGCGGACAGCGGGTCGGCCGCGACCGGCTCGACGTCGGGCTCCGGCTCCACCTCCGGCAGCGGCTCCTCCTCGAGCGGCTCGCAGACCCCGGCGAAGGGAGGTTCCGAGCACTGACCCCCGACCCCGACCCGACGCCCGGCCCCACCCCGTGGGGCCGGGCGTTCGTGCTGCCGGGCGTCAGCGAGGGAGTGGTGGGCCCCACGAGGTCGTATCCCGCAGGGTCCGCTTGAGCAGCTTCCCGCCCGGGTTGCGGGGCAGCGGCTCGCGCGAGACGGCCACGTACTGCGGCACCTTGAAGTCGGCCAGCCGGGTCTGCAGGTAGGTCACGACGGCGTCCACGTCCAGCTCCCCGGCTGCGGGCACCAGGACGGCTCCGACCTTCTCGCCCATGACGTCGTCGGGGACCCCGACGACGGCGGCGTCGGCGACGCCCGGGGCGCCGGCGAGGGCGTTCTCGACCTCGACGGAGTAGACGTTCTCGCCGCCGCGGTTGATCACGTCCTTGGCGCGGTCGACGATGCGCACGAGCCCGTCGTCGACGCGGGCGAGGTCGCCGCTGTGCAGCCAGCCCTCGACGAACGTCGTCGCCGTGGCCCCGGGGGCCGCCCAGTAGCCGTCCACGACGTTGGGGCCGCGGATCAGCAGCTGCCCGACACCGGCCTCGTCGACGTCGGCCAGCGCCAGGTCCACCACGGGCGCGGCGAAGCCCACGGAGTCGGGGTGCTCCGCGGCCCACTCGTGGGGCAGGAACGTGGCGATCGAGGACGTCTCGGTGAGCCCGAACCCGTTCCCGAGCCGAGCCTGCGGGAGCCGCTGCAGCAGCCGCCGGACCAGCGCGGGCGCGATCGGCGCCCCGCCGTAGGTGAGCCGCCGCACGCGTGACAGGTCGGCCTCGACGTCGTCGCGCGCCAGGGTCAGCCCGTAGATCGCGGGGACGCTGACGAGCGTGTCGATGCGCTCGTCGACGACCGTGCGGACGAACGAGGCGCCGTCGAACACCGGGAGCACCACCGTGGTGCCGCCGAGCCCGAGCTGGACGAGCAGCTGCGAGTTGCAGCCGGTGACGTGGAACAGCGGCACCGACACGAGGTTGCGCAGCGAGGGACCCTCGGCGCGGTCGATGCCGATCACCCGGATCGCGGTCTCGACGTTGGACAGGAAGTTGCCGTGGGTCGTCCGGGCGCCCTTCGGCCGTCCGGTCGTGCCGCTCGTGTAGAAGATCGCGGCCAGGTCGCCGGGGACGAGGTCGTCGAGGGCCTGCGGGTGCCCCGAGGGCAGCGGCGTCCCGGGACGCAGCACCGCCACCGCCCCGCTGTCGGCGAGGACGTGCTCGACCTCGGGCGCGGCGAAGCGGGTGTTGACCGGCACAACGACGGCGCCGGCGAGCAACGTGCCGAGGAAGCCGACGACCCAGTCCAGCCCGGCCGGCAGCAGCGAGGCCACGCGGTCGCCGCGGCGGACGCCGTCGAGCACGAGCCCACCGGCCACGGCCGCCGCGCGATCCCACAGCTCGGCGTAGGTCACCCGCTCACCGCCGACCTCGACGACCGCCTCGACGTCGGGATGGCGCTCCACCGACGCCCGCACCATCGCGACGACGGAGGGCGCGAGGTGGTCGTAGCGGGCGATGCCGTCGGCGCCGCGGGTGATGCCGGCGGTGTCGAACGGTGCCGCGCCGCGGTCGAGGGGGTGGGGCATCGTCGCCTCCCGGCCGGTCGCTCATCGCTGTGACCCACGCCACCCTAGTGGGGTTCGCGGTGGTCAGAAGTCGGGCGGGACGCCCTGGACCCCCCGCACGAGGTAGCGACCCCCGGCCGCCTCGAGCGCGGGCCGTCCTCGACGAGCGCATGGCCCGCGAGGTCCACGCCTATCTGGCCCGCTGGATCGCCGCCCGGGACCTCGAGCGGGCGCACGAGGTCCCCGAGCAGACGCGGCGCCGGATGGCCGGCGGACTGATCCACCGCCGGCGCGCCCACGACTGACACGAACCCCCGCGGCGAGGAGCTCGAGAGCAGGGACCGTCAGGGCTGCTCCGCCGTGGGGTGAGTGCCGGGTTCGAGAACCTCCTCGAGCACGGCCAGGACCGCGGACGCCGCGGCGAGGTGGGTACTGGCCGCGATCTGCTGGACCTCGTCGGTGGCGTCGTCGCTCTCCGCCTGCCAGCGTCGCTGCTCCGCCTCGGCCGTCTCGATCGCGGCCACCACCCGAGCTTCGAGGTCGCCCTGCTGACGTGCGTCTTCGCTCATGTCACTCCCCTGCCGCGCCTGACCTCGGAGACCTCGGAACCGTCGGCGCCACAGGTCTCCAGGGCCGAGCAGGCTGCCCGCAACGTGGGGTGGCGAACCGTTGAGAGCCTGGTCGAGAGGCGCTCCTCGAGCTCCTCGCCGGCGTGGGCCCGTCGGACTCGAATCCACAGCCCGCGGACTACCGTCTGGCGTCGCCCAGCGTCCGCGTGGGGGCCGGTCGGCGCGGAGCCAGAGCGGTGCGACCTCCGACGATGCCCGCCGGCGTCACTGGGCGCCCCCACCCGGCCATCGCCCGCGAGAAGTCCCCGTCGGCGGGCCGCCGGCCGGCGTGCGCCGGGGCGCGGCGGGGTCTTGCCATGGAGCCGACCCATTGGACGGGGCGGGACGTGGGGGCCACGGCTCCCCTGACGAGGGTCCCGACCGTGGTGCTGTCGCCCGTTCAGGAGCCGATCCGTCCTCACAGGCCTGCGTGAGCGTGGGCCGGTTCGGCGGTCTTCGCGCCCACCTGCGCGCGGATGTCATCAGGGGTCTTATCGGCCAGGCCCATGGCGGTGAGGGTGAGTCCGTCGCGTGCGTAGTCAACGCCGTTGATCGCCTCCGCCAGGTGGACGAGAGAGGTGATGGTCGGCGCCGGGCTGTGGGCCGCGGCGGCGAGGTGCATCCAGGGAACGAGGCCCCAGCCGACGTCCTCGTGCAGGTAGCGGTGGTCGAGCGTGGGGGGCGAGCGGAGCGGGCGGATCAGCTCGCTGTGCTGGATCGCGTCGTACGCGCCGTGGGCATGCGGCTGGCCGTCGGGGGTGAACCCGAGCCGGTGGAACAGCTCGGGGAACGGGACAGCAGGGACACCGAGACGGTGAGCCAGCGCCAGTCGTTCACGGTCGATCCCGTCGATGACCCGGGCGACGGCGCGACCGTTGCCCGCGACGTAGAACCCGAAGTCACCCCCGGTGGCTTCGATCCAGCCCGCGT
This sequence comes from Actinomycetospora sp., assembly GCF_036497585.1. Taxonomy (GTDB): domain Bacteria; phylum Actinomycetota; class Actinomycetes; order Mycobacteriales; family Pseudonocardiaceae; genus Actinomycetospora. Next base: position 11,324 of record NZ_DASXJD010000176.1, read on the forward strand.
TGCACACCATCCCGGGCGGATGGAGGACGGCGTTGATGTTCATCAGGTCGGCTTCGAGGATGCTCTCCGCGCGGCCGAACAATCCTGGCAGCAGCGCGTCGAGTCGCTGGTGGCAACTGTCGACGTCACGAGCGGGGAGCGCGGCGACCGAGGATCGAGGGCGCAGGAACACCCGCACCGTGGCTGGGCCGGTCAGCCGGCTGACGTGTGAAGCGGTGGTCAGCTGGCAGATGGTGCGCTCACCGTGCCCGGACGCTCGCGCACGCTCCGCGAGGTACAGCGCGCCGCCGGTGTGCCCGGGGTTCAGCCAGATCAGTTGTGCGGGGGTGGTCGCCTCCAACAGCGCCGACGCATAGTGCGGCAGCGATGCCGTCGGCACGGTCACCGCGACCACTGCGGCGCCGGAGATCGCGGCGGCCAGCGAGTCGGTCACCGACCCGAGCGGGGCGAATCCCTCGACCTCCCCGCACAGCGAGATCCCACCGGCGGTCTCGATCGTCTCGAGTCGCTGCGGTGAGCGGTTGTACAGCCGGACCTCGACGCCGCGCAGCGCGAGATCGCCGGCCAGCGCGCAGCCGACATTGCCCGCACCGATCACGGCCACGGGCGAACATCCAGCTGCCGCTGGTCGGGGGTTCGTGCCGAACCGAGGTCCCGTCGTGGTCATCAGGCCCTCCGGCTACACTCGACGACTCCATACAGGGTCCATCTACTCGATATAGGAAGTCTATCCTTAATGGCGTCGGACCGGAAGCCCCAGGCCTCGCCGCTGCGTCGCGCGCAAGCTGCCGCGACGCGAACCAAGATCGTCGACGCGGCCGCGTCGCTGTTCGCGACACAGGGCTATGACGGCGCGCGGATCGACGACGTCGCCGCCGCGGCAGGCGTCGCCTACCCCACCGTCTACAAGGCCTTCGGAAACAAGCGCAGCCTGCTCCAGGCGGCGGTGGACCTCCAGATGACCGGCGGGACGGACGGCGACGTCGCCCGGCAGGACTGGTTCCGCGAGCAGCTGGAGGCCCCCACCGCCGAGCACCAACTGCGGCTCGTCGCCCGCAACGCACGCCGCCTCTACGACCGCGCCGGGAGACTGCTCGAGACCGTCCGCGCGACCGCGGCCCGCGACGACGAGATCGCCGCCCTCTGGCGCGCCATCCACGACGACCGCCTCGCACGCGCGCACACGACCGCCGAGCGCCTGGCGACCAAGGCCGAGCTCAGAGGCACGCAGTCGGACGCGGTCCACACGCTCTGGACGCTCACCGTGCCCGAGCTCTACGTGCTCCAGACCGAAACCCTCGGCCTGGAGCCCGACGACTACGAGCACTGGCTGGCGGACATGCTCGTCGCAGCACTACTTCAGTCCTGACCGGTAAGCCCCTCCCGTGACGGTTCCGGGAAGGGGAACGTTCATCGGGAAGCTCGAGAACTGGGCAGCGGCGCTGTGACCGCCCAGGAGGCCCGACCCAGTAGACCCGGCCGAGAGGGCCCCGCACGCCGCGGGTCCCGGCAGTCACCGCGTCGCGGACGCCAGGGTGGTCCGCAGCCCCCAGGCGGTCGCCGCTCCTGGTCACCCCGACGCCGAACCGTGGCGAGCAGAATTCGGGGTGGCGATCCCCTCCAGCAGGTCGGCAGCGCGCGCCGTGCCGTCGAGCCGCCGGATCTCCTCACCCAACGCCGCGGCCGCCTGTCGGTGCGGATCGCTGGCCAGCATCCGCTCGACCACGCGTCGGACCTCGCCGGGCGATGCCTTCTTGGCGATCACCTCGCCGGCGCCAGCGTCCGCCACGGCACGACCGACGAGCGGCTGGTCGAGCATCGGGTGCATGGGCATGACGACCAGCGGCAGGGCGTGCGCGAGGGCGCGCATCGTCGTCGCGTGCCCGCCATGACCGACGACCAGCGAGACCTGCGGCATGAGTGCGTCGTGGGGGACGAACCGGTGCACCTCGTGGTTGGGCGCGGTGCGCAGCGACGCCGGGTCGATCACCGGTCCGGTCGTCACCGCTACGCGGACGCCCAGGTCGGCGGTCGCATCGATTATTCGCTGTAGCGCCGACTGCATGCCGGGGTAGTGGAACGTGCTCAGACTCACTAGCACGGCCGGGTCGTGGCCGGCGGGGTCGTGTCGAGGCGGCAGGTCGAGCATCGGTCCCACGAACCGGACGTTGGCCGGCACGGGACCGGCCGCGGCCGGGTCGAGCGACTCGGGGGCGGCCACCAGACACAGCCCGGCGCGGTCCCACGTCCCGACCGGGCGTAGTCCCTTGAGTCGGGCGATGATGCCGAGGGGGCCGCGCAGCCAGCCTCGACGTAGGTAGGCGTCGAAGAGGTGCTCGAGCGAGACGTAGCGCTGCCCGGTGTCGGCGCACGCGCGCTGGACGGGCACGAGCAGGCAGTCCGCCAGCACCACGTCGGCGGGCCTGGCCTCGAGCTCGGCCAGCACCGCACGGCCGAGCCCGCGGTCGGTGAGCGTCGACACCAGCCGCGGCACGCTGTTGGCCTCGGCCCCGCGGAAGGGCCGCACTCCGCAGTAGGACTCGACGGGGAAGCCGGCGCCCGACAGCGACGCCCGCTGCGACTCGTGGCCCAGGAACCGCACGGTGTGCCCACGACGCCGCAGTTCGCGCCCGACGGCGACCGCCGGCGCCACGTTGCCCCCGCCGTCCCACGTGGCGATCAGGAATCTAGCCATCGGGCTTCCCCTCCGAGCGTGTCCCAGGGCCGGCGAGGATCGTCCTGACCAGACGTTCCATGCGGCGCGTGGTCCGGTCCCGGCTCAGCGCGCGGTCGAGCCGCAGCAGCTTCCAGGTGTAGACGTCGCAGGCCACCACGAGGAGGTCGACGACCTCGGCCCGTTCGCCGGGCGGCCCGGGGAGGAAGGGTCCGAAGACCTCCTCCACCCACGCGCGGTGCAACGCTCGGCCCTCGGTGGTGATGCGGGCCGCCAGGGGCTCACGGTCCTCCTGCGCGAGGAACAGCACGGAAGCGCGACCCCGACGTTCGTAGTGCTCGGCAAGCACCTGCATCGCGCCCGGCACGTCGCCCACGGGCGCGCGACGCTCCTCGAAGACCTGCTCGCGGGCGTACTGGTAGCCCTCCTCGAGCAGGTTGGCGCGCGTGGTGAACCGTCGCAGCACGGTCTGGACACTCACGCCGGCCCGCGTGGCGACGTCGTCGAGCCCGATGTCGCTGAACATCCGCTCGCCGGCGAGCCCCACCAGGGCGTCGAGGATCGCCAGACGGGTCGCTTCGGCCGCCTCGGCGCGAGCGCCCATCGTGTAGGTGCGGGTCGTTTTCATGGTAGTCGCAGTGAACGCCGAATCAACAATTCGTGTCAACTGCCATGTACACGAAAAGAGCGAGGACGTGTTCGTTCTTGCGGCTGTCACCGCAGGTCGCGCGGCCGCGGGCCGTTGCGGGCGTCAGGAGGTGAGGTCGACGACGACCTTGCCTCGTCCCGCGGTCTCGGCGAGGTGGTGGGCGCGGGCTTCGGGTGACCCGGGAGCAGCTGATGGACACACTCGACCGCCTGGCCGACGCGGTGCACACCGCCGCCGCACCGACGTCCGACGAGTTCCCAGCGTCCTGCCAGCGTTGGCGGCCGAGCACGCACACCGGCTGACCCATTCGACGGGCGCGACGCCGCCTGGACCAGGACCTGCCCGGGTGATCGGTTGGAGCGATGGAGGCGGTGGATAGGAGTCTTGACGCGCTGCTCTGGGGTGGTTGGCATGGCGTTCTCGGTCACCGACCCGCTAACGGCCGGCGACGTGCACGCCTGATCGCGGCGTGGCGGGCCCTCAGTGCTGCTGCGGCCGCCCGAGCCTCGCCGAGGTCTCCGCCGGGTCCATCCCGTGCAGGCGCAGCAGGTTCTCGCCGAGAATCTTGCGCTTGGCCTGGTCGGTGAGCTGTGGGTAGCCGTACCCGTCACACAGGTCCTGCGGGATGGTGAAGTCGCGGAAGGCCTGCAGCGCCCACTGCGGCTGCCAGATGGGCGCCTCCGACCCGTACACGATCTTGTCCTCGCCGCACCAGAACAGCAGCTTGCCCAGGATCTCGGCGAACATCCGTGGTGACCGGACCACGAAGTTGATCGTGGCGGCGAGTGAGGCGTGGAGGTTCGGATAGCGGATGAGCTGCCAGCAGACCTCGTCGAGGAACGGCAGGCCCACGTGGTAGATGACGAAGTTGATGTCGGGGAAGTTCGCCGCAGCGCCGTCCATGTCCCAGGTCTGCGTGTGCTCGATGGGCTGCGGACCGAGCGGCACCCCCTTGTGCACCCCGATCAGGTTCACGCCCAGCTGCTGCGCCTTCTCGAAGATCGGGAAGGCGACCTTCGGGTCGTCCATGCGCCAGGGCACCGGGGTACCGAAGTCGTAGCGCACGTTGTAGAACTTGAACGCCCGCGCGTTGAACTCGCCGACCTGCCGCTCCATGAGGTCGAGCGCCTTGCGCCCCTCCAGCGGGTTGACCGAGCCCCAGAAGACGGTGCGCTCCGGGTCGTGCGCCGCGAGCTGCGCACACTCCTCCCACGGTGAGAGGCCGTCCCGGAACAGGTCCGTCAACGGCAGCGGCATCGCCACGAGCATGTCCGTGTCGGAGTGGTCGTAGACCATCTCGTGGATCTCCGACGGCGTCCAGGTGCGCAGGAAGTCCTCCGGGGGCAGCTTCGGCTGGTCGTCCGGGGTCAGCGCGTTGTGGAAGGCGTAGATGTGGTTGGCGAAGAGCTCGCCGTCGCGGTTGAAGGCGTTCTTCGGGTCGAAGTTGAACGGGTGGGCGACCCCGTCGAACACGAACGCGTCACCGATCATGAGCTGATCCCCTCGGTGTGTGGTGGCTGGCGACGTAGGCGTCGCGGTCCGCGACGGCGGCGGGCTCGGGGAGGAACCGCAGCTTGCGCACCGCCGACTCCGAGAGCCGGTCACTGGTCCATGCCTCGTCCCAGACGACCTCGACCTCGCACGACGCGACGCCCGGCTGGTCGGCGACCACCTGCTGCACGTCGGTCAGCACGCGGGAGGCGAACGGGCACCACCCGGAGGTGAGCAGCAGCTCGACACGGGCGTGGCCCTCGTGCACCGACACCGAGCGCAGGAGCCCCATGTCGACCACTGAGATCCCTCTGTCCCGGCAACAGGGGTCGTAGACCTCGGAGAGCGCCTCGGTGGCCCACGTCGGGACCGCCGCGGCGGATGTCTCGTCCATCCCCCGATTGTGTGACCTACGTCTCAGTACGGATAGACCCTGCGAGGCGACGCTTACATGCGGCGGCAGCCCACGTTCGCACCCCGCGAACGTAGGTCAACGCCGCACGTTCCTCGGGCGGCATTGCGTGCGGCATGCCACCCCCGACTGACCCGCGCCTCGGACGGAAGCCGGCGAGCTCGACTCCCTGTTACGGCTGTAGGACGGCTTTGATCACCGCGTGTTCGCGACGGTCGAAGCAGTCGAACAGCGTGGGCGCCTGCGAGAGTGGGCCCCGATGAGTGATGATGCGCCCGGGGCGGGCGCGTCCGGAGACGACCAGATCGCGGAGTAGGGCGGTGTAGCGACGGTCGTGGGTGCGCCCGAAGCCGACCGAGACCCCTTTGGTGAACAGCGTCGCCCACGGCACGGTGATCGCTCCGTTCGCGGCACCCGCCGGGGCCGGGTGGAGGTCCTTCTCTGCGTAGACCCCGGCGACGCCGACGTGGCCGGTGGGGTTGACGAGCCGAGCGATGTCGTTGATGACCTGGGTGGGTAGCTCACTGCCGGGGTTGTCGCGGTCGCGGGCTTGGAACCCGACGGCGTCGATGGCGTGCTGCACGCCGTCCATACCGGTCTCGCCTAAGGGCAGGCCGCGGGTTTGTCGTAGGTGGCGAATCTGCTCGACCGGGTCGCCAAGACGAAAGTCGACCGCGGTGGTGCCGAGCTCGCCGGCCATGGACAGGCGAGCATCGACGCCGTCGACGACGTAGACCTCGCCGGCCCCCTTGAGGAGCGCCGAATACGCGGCGAGCAGGCCGACGGCGCCTGCCCCGAACACCGCAACGGGGCCGGGCGCGGGGCCGATGCTGGCCAGTTCGCTGGCGTGCCACCCGGTGACGAAGGCGTCGGCGAGCAGCACGAAGTCGTCTTCGTGTTCGTCGCCGGGGCTGCCGGGTAGCGGGATGCAGTTGGCGTCGGCGAAGGGCACGCGCAGCAGTTCGGCCTGAGCGCCGCGGTAGCCGCCCATCCCGGCGTAGCCATAGGCCGCGCCGAACCCGCCGGGTCGCACCCGCAGGCAGGCCGCGGAGTAGCCGCGGGCGCAGTTGAAGCAGACCCCGCAGTACAGGTGGGTCGGGATCACCACGCGGTCACCGACGGACACCATGGTCACCGCCGGACCGATCTCCTCGACGACCCCGAGCGGTTCGTGACCGAGCACCAGTCCCGGCTCGGCACCGGTGCGCCCGTCATACATGTGCAGATCCGTGCCGCAGATCGCGCTGGACGTCATCCGCACGACCGCGTCGGCCGGGTCCTCGATCACGGCATCGGGGACCTCCTGGACACCCACCTTCCGGATGCCCTCGTACACGACGGCCTTCATCTGCCGGCCTCTCCTCGACGTACCGACCAGAGTCCATCGTGCGCTGGACCGCCGACAACCCACCGACCCGGACCGTGCGCTCGACCCGGCGGTGGCTCCGCATCGCGTCCCGACGATCGGGCGGCCACGCGACACATTCGAAGCGCTACCCCGCTCCAGCCCCGACGAGCACACTGCCGACGGTGAGCGCTCGGCATCCACCCACCGGTCCCGAAGGGCGGGATCCGAACTCGTTGTTCTCCGGTCCCGTCCACGGCCCGCTGCCGATCCTGCTTCTGATCCTGACCACCGCCACCGGGCTCATCGACGCCGTGAGCGTCCTCGGCCTGGGACGGGTCTTCGTCGCCAACATGACCGGCAACGTGGTCTTCCTCGGGTTCGCGGTCGTCGGCGTCCCCGGCTTCGCTCTCGCCGCCTCGCTCGCCGCTCTCGGCGGTTTCCTGCTCGGAGCGCGTGCTGGCGGGCGCCTCATCGCTCGCCGCGGCGCCCGACGAGGGCACCTGCTACGCGACACGATCGTCGTCGAACTGGTGTTGGTGCTGGTGGGCGTCGCGCTGCTCGCCCTGACCCCCGGACTGCCGGGTAGCGCTGTCGCGTCGGTGGTCGCCGGGCTCGCCGCGGTCGCCCTCGGGCTGCAGAACACGACAGTGCGCCACCTCGCGGTCCCCGATCTCACCACCACCGTGCTCACCATGACCCTTACCGGCATCGCCGCCGACATCCGCACCGCCAGACGTCCCGTCGTCACACGCCCGGTGCTCGCGGTGGCCACCATGTTCCTCGGCGCCGGTGTCGGCGGGCTCCTCGTGCTGCACACCCGGCTGGTATGGGCCCTGGCGCCGGTGCCCGTTCTGCTCGCGACCGTCGCGGTGGTCCTCACCGTTCTCCTGCGCCACGCAGCGCCCTGGCAGGACGCACCGCGACCGGCAGGAGCGAGGCAGTGAGGGAGCGCGGGACCCCGCACTCGAGCGCCCGGCGTGACCAATCGGTGACCACCGGACACGGCGGATGATCTTGAAGTGAGGGAGGGCCTCTTGGCTCGGTGTGGATTGCGACGTCTACACCCGGCAGCCGGGTCAGAAGAGCCCCGCTCGGCGCTCGACAGCCCGATCAGCGGAGCCGGGTTACGGCGATGCCTCACGCTGCGAGAGGGTGAGACCGCCTCGGGCGCGGCGGGGTTGCGGGTCGTGGTGCGAAACGATGGCAATCGGAGTGCTGCGG
>NZ_DASXJD010000177.1:0-13306 GCF_036497585.1 Actinomycetospora sp.
CTCGCCGTTCGCGCACCCGCTGTTCACGTCGATGACCGGCATCGGGGTCGGGATCGCGGCCACCGTGCGCTCCCGGGCCCTCGGCACCTTCGCGATCCTGGCGGGCTACGTGCTCGCGGTCATCCTGCACGCGCTGTGGAACTCGGCGACCCAGCTCGGGCCGGGGTTCTTCGGGGTCTACATCCTGATCATGCTGCCGCTGTTCGTCGCGATCCTCGGGCTGGTCCTCTGGCAGCGACGCCGGGAGCGCGACGTCCTCGCCGCGCAGATGCCGGGATTCGCCGCGGCCGGCTGGATCGCCGGGAGTGAGGTGCCGCTGCTGGCGAGCATGGCGGGCCGACGGCGGTGGCGCACCGCGGTGCGGCGGACCGCGGGCAAGCCGGCCGCCGAGGCCGTCGTGCACTACCAGCACGCGGTGTCCGAGCTGGCGTTCCTGCGCGCCCGGGCCGACCGCGGCGCGATCCCCCCGAAGCCCGAGTGGCACGACGAGCTCCTCGACAACGTGCGCCGGACCCGGCTCGCCGCGGTCACCGCCCCGGGCGTGCCGCAGCACCCCGGAGGACCGCCTACCGCCGGCCCCGGTGGCCCGTACCCGCCGGGGCCGCCGTCGGGGCCGGTGCCGCAGCGGCCCGGCCACGCGCCCGGCCCGCCGTCGGGACCGCCCTTCGGCGCCGCGCAGCAGCCCTACCCGGGCCAGCCGCCCCACCCGGGGCCGCCGCCCGCGGGCCCGCGGCACGGGCGGCCCGACGGCCGGTAGGTCGCACCACCCGCCCGGGCGGTGAAGCCGATCACCTGGGCGTCGGGGACGGCTCCGGCGCGTCTACGCTCGCGCTCGCATCGTCCGGTACCCGCGCTCTCGCGGGACGGGAACGACGAGTGTGGAACAGGGGTGGCCGCGTGAGCGCCTCCGGCAACGACGCCGGGCCGGGTCCGGCCGCGCCCCGGCCCGCCCGCCTCGACGTCGGGGTGGTGTCCGCCGGCCGCGTCGGCGCCGTCATGGGGGCCGCGCTCGCGGGCGCCGGCCACACCGTCGTCGCCGCCTCCGCGGTCTCCCGGGCCTCCCGCCTGCGGGCCGAGTCGCTCCTGCCGGGCGCCGAGATCCTCCCGCCCGACGAGGTGGTGCGCCGCGCCGACCTCGCGCTGCTCGCCGTCCCCGACGACGTCCTGCCCGGGCTGGTCCGGGGCCTCGCCGCGTCGGGCTGCCTGCGCCCGGGCCAGATCCTCGTGCACACCTGCGGCTCCCACGGCGTCGGCGTCCTCGCCCCGGCCGCCGAGCACGACGTCCTCCCCATCGCCCTCCACCCGGCCATGACCGTGACCGGTCGCGCCGAGGACGTGGCCCGCCTCGCCGGCGCGTGCGTCGGGGTGACGGCGGGGGAGAGCGGCACCGAGGACGGCGAGGCGGCCTGGCTGGTCGGCGAGGCGCTCGTCGTCGAGATCGGCGCGGAGCCGGTGCGGATCCCCGAGGAGCTGCGCCCGCTCTACCACGCCGCGCTCGCCCACGGCGCGAACCACCTGGTCACGCTCGTCCGCGAGGCCGCCGACATCCTGACCGACGCCGGGATCGAACCCGCCGAACGGGTGCTCGCGCCGCTGCTCTCGGCCGCCCTGGACAACGCGCTGCGCCACGGCGACCGCGCGCTCACCGGCCCGGTGGTCCGCGGCGACGCGGGCACCGTCGCGACCCACCTGCGCCACCTCGACCGGCGCGCCCCCGCCTCGGCCGAGCTCTACCGGGCCCTCGCCCGCCGCACCGCCGACCGCGCCCTCGACGGCGGCCTCATCGGGCCCGAGGACTCGCAGAACATCGCCCACGCCCTCGAGAGGCCCACCCCGTGACCCGCCCCTCCAGCCTGCGCACCCACGACGTGCTCGGGCGCAGGCCCCGCTTCACCCGTGACGACCTGACCGTGCACGCCGACCCGAACTCGCTGCGCCGCGTCACCAAGGCGCTGCGGGGGGCCGGACGCCGCGTCACGCTCGTCCCCACCATGGGCGCCCTGCACGACGGGCACCGCGAGCTGATGCGCCGGGCCCGGTCGATCCCGGGCTCGACGACCGTCGTCTCGATCTTCGTCAACCCGCGCCAGTTCGGGCCCAACGAGGACTTCGACCGCTACCCGCGGGCGTTCGAGGCCGACCTCGAGATGTGCCGCGAGGAGGGCGTGGAGCTGGTGTTCGCGCCCGACGTCGAGGCCATGTACCCGCCGGGCTTCAGCACGTCGATCGACCCGGGCCCGCTCGGTGCCGAGCTCGAGGGCGCCCTCCGGCCCGGGCACTTCGCCGGGATGCTGACGGTCGTCAACAAGCTGTTCGCGATCGTCGCCCCCGACGTCGTGTTCTTCGGCGAGAAGGACTACCAGCAGCTCACCCTGATCCGCCGGATGGTGCGCGACCTCGACATCGACGTGCACGTCGTCGGGGTTCCCACCGTGCGGGAGGAGGACGGCCTCGCCCGGTCCTCCCGCAACGCCTACCTCGACGCCGACGCGCGCCGCGCCGCCGTCGCGATCTCGGCGGCGCTCATGGCCGGCCGCCACGCGGGGGAGCAGGGCCCGGCGGCGGTCCTGACGGCGGCCCGGGACGTCCTCGACGCCGAGCCCGCCCTCGACGTGGACTACGTCGAGCTGCGCGACCCCGACCTCGGGCCCACCCCCGACGGCGGCCCCGCCCGGCTGCTGATCGCCGCCCGGGCCGGGACCACCCACCTGATCGACAACACCGACGTCACCGTGGTGAGGAGAGCCTGATGCTCCGCACGATGCTCAAGTCGAAGATCCACCGGGCGACGGTCACGGATGCGGACCTGCACTACGTCGGGTCGGTCACGGTGGACACCGACCTCATGGCCGCGGCCGATCTGCTGCCCGGCGAGCAGGTCGCGATCGTCGACGTCACGAACGGTGCCCGCCTCGAGACCTACGTCATCGAGGGCGACGCCGGGTCCGGCGTCATCGGCATCAACGGCGCGGCCGCGCACCTGGTGCACCCCGGCGACCTCGTCATCCTCATCGCCTACGGGCAGATGGACGACGCCGAGGCGCGGGAGTACCAGCCGCGGGTGGTGTTCGTCGACGAGCACAACCACGTGCTCGACGAGTCCGCCGACCCGGCGCGGGTCCCCGACGACGCCCCGGCGTCCTCGCTGCTCGTACCCGGCACCCGGGCACGCGCCGCGCTGAACTGAGGGACCGACCCCGGGTGCTGCTCTGCATCGACGTCGGCAACACCCAGACCGCGCTCGCGCTCTACCCGCAGGGTCCCGACGACAGGGCGGACACTGTGGGGCGCCCCGTCGCCCGGTGGACCGCCCGGATCCGCACGGAGCGGCGCGCCACCGCCGACGAGCTCGCGCTGACGGTGCGGGGCATGCTCGGCCCGCTGCTCGCCGAGGTGGACGGGGTGGCCGCGCTCTCCACGGTGCCCGCACTGCTCCGGGAGCTACGCGGGATGCTCGAGAAGCACTTCCCGGGTGTCGAGCACGTGCTCGTCGAGCCGGGGGTGCGCACCGGGGTGCCGTTACTGGTCGACAACCCCAAGGAGGTCGGCGCCGACCGCGTGGTGCAGGCGCTCGCCGCCCACGAGCAGGTCGGCGGGTCGTGCGTCGTGGTGGTGTTCGGGACCTCGACGACGGTGGACGCGGTGTCGGCGGCCGGGGAGTTCCTCGGGGGCGCGATCGCGGCCGGGGTGGCGGTCTCGGCGGAGGCGCTGGCGGCGCGGGCGGCCGGGCTGCGGCCGGTCGAGCTCGTGGCGCCGCGCTCGGCGCTGGGTCGCTCGACGGTGGAGAGCATGCAGGCCGGGCTCGTGATCGGGGCGGCGGCGATGGTCGACGGCCTGGTGACGCGGCTGTCGGCGGAGATCGCGGCGAAGGACGCGGCCGGGCGGACGCCGGTCGCGGTCGTGGCCTCGGGGGGTCTGGCGCCGGTGGTGGCGCCGGAGTGCACGACGGTGACCCACCAGGTCCCTGACCTCACCCTCCAGGGCCTGCGCTCGGTGTTCCTGCGGGTACGCGAGGCGTCCCGGGCGCGGGAGGAACGCCGGCAGGTGCGCAAGCGCATGTGAGCACTAATCCGTGTCATAGGGCGGATTAGTGCTCACATGCGCGAAGCGCACCCAGGCGGGGGTCGCTCACCGGCAGCACGTGGCGCAGCCGCTCCACGACCTCGACGTCCTGGCGCCCGGCCGGGGTGCGGGCGAGCGCCCAGAGCGCGGCCGTGTCGCCGCGGCGCAGCACCGCCGAGCGGACCCCGACGTCGAGCTCGTCGCGCAGCGCGCGGATCCCCGGGGCGTCGGAGGTGGGCAGGAGCTCGCCGCGCTCGATGAGGGCGGTGTCGGGCAGCCGGCCCGCGCGCACCGCGTCGCGCAGCGCGAGGAAGTCGGCGTCCACCCGGGCCTCGAGGCGGTAGGGCCCGGTGCGCACCACCCCGGTGCCGTTCGGCGTGCCGTCGAGCAGCGCGCGCAGCCGGTGCATCTCGGCGCGGACCGTGACGGGATTGCCGCGGTCGCCGTAGAGCTCCCGGGCGAGGGCGTCGGCGGTGAGGCCCTCGGGGTGCATGGCGAGCAGCGCGAGCAGCTCCGCGTGCCGGGCGCCGAGCCGCACCGGGCGCCCGTCGAGCCGGGCGACGGGCCGGGGCGCGCCGAGGAACGGCAGGGCGAGCGTCGCGCGGTGGCGCATCGAGGTGGTCCGCTCGAGCCGGAGCAGCCAGCCCTCGGCGAGCGGTTCGAGCACCCCCTCGCCGTGCTCCCCGAGCACGATCCGGTCGCCCGCGCCGGGGAGCTGGACGCGGTCGCCGATCCAGCCGTGCGGGGTCGCCGCGAGCACCCGGCCGGCCGGGCTGAGCAGCGCCCCGGGCGCCTCCCCCAGGCCGCTGAGGTGCGGCAGGTTCCTCGTCCGCAACCGCTCGTCCCGGATCGCCTGGCGGGTGGCGAGGTGGTTCTCGGCCAGCTTCGCCGCCGCCGAGACCAGCGCGAGCGTGCTCGGGTGGAAGGCCCGGACCGGGCCGGTGAGGTCGACCGCGCCGACCGCCTCGCCGGAGTCGGGGTCGTGGATGGTGGCCGCCGCGCAGGTGAACCGGTGGTACTGGGCGACGAGGTGCTCCGAGGAGTGGATCTGTACCGGCGAGCCCGAGGCCAGGGTGGTGCCCATCGCGTTGGTGCCCGCCGAGTCCTCGCTCCAGCGGAAGCCCTCGGCCAGCTCGAGGTCGTCGGCGATGTGCAGCATCCCCGCGGCGCCCTCCCGCCAGAGGATGTGCCCCGACGCGTCGGTGACGATCATGACGTGCATCGCCTCGTCGGCGATCTCGAGCAACGTCGTGCGCAGGATCGGCAGGACCGGGGCGAGCGGGTGGGACTCACGCAGCGCGTCGAGCTCGCGGTCGTCGAAGACGCGGGCGGGGGCCCCGTGGTCGGGGTCGACGTGCGCGGCGAGCGAGCGCCGCCAGGAGTCGGAGACCACCTCCCGCGGCTCGACCTCGCCATGGCCCCCGGCCAGCACCGCGTCGCGAACGCGCGCGAGCACCGCCGCGCGCTCCAGCGGATCTCCCCAGATCAGCGCGTCGGCTCCCGTGCCGGCGGGACCTCTCGTCATCCACCACCCCGTGGAGTCGTGCCGGATTCCATCGTGCGCTGCCGCCGCGACCGGGGACAACCCTCCACCTGGTCGGTCCCGAACCGCATCTACGGCAAGGGACCCCCTGTAGGAGCCGCGTGCGCGTGCAACGTCGGTGCAACCCCGGTCCTCGTAGCGTCCCGGATCACAGGTGGACGCACGACGTGCGTCACATCGCCGGTGCGGACCCGCACCGGCCGTCACGAGTGGGGAGAACCAAGGATGGCCGTCTACGCGCCCCCGGGGACCGATGGTTCCGTCGTCAGCTTCAAGCCCCGGTACGACCACTTCATCGGGGGGGAGTACGTCGCCCCGGCCAAGGGTCAGTACTTCGAGAACCCGACGCCCATCACCGGCCAGACCTTCACCGAGGTCGCCCGCGGTACCGCCGACGACGTCGAGAAGGCCCTCGACGCGGCTGAGGGTGCCGCGAAGGCGTGGGGCAAGACCTCCGTCACCGAGCGCGCCACCATCCTGAACAAGATGGCGGACCGCATCGAGGCGAACCTCGAGCAGGTCGCCGTCGCGGAGAGCTGGGAGAACGGCAAGGCCGTCCGCGAGACGCTCGCCGCCGACATCCCGCTCGCGATCGACCACCTGCGCTACTTCGCAAGCGGCATCCGCGCCCAGGAGGGCGCGCTCTCGCAGATCGACGAGGACACGGTCGCCTACCACTTCCACGAGCCGCTGGGCGTGGTCGGCCAGATCATCCCGTGGAACTTCCCGATCCTCATGGCGATCTGGAAGCTCGCGCCCGCGCTCGCCGCCGGCAACGCGGTCATCCTCAAGCCGGCCGAGCAGACGCCGGCCTCGATCCATGTGCTGCTCGACCTGGTCGCGGACCTGCTCCCGGCCGGCGTGCTTAACATCGTCAACGGCTTCGGCGTCGAGGCGGGTAAGCCGCTCGCGTCCTCGCCGCGCATCCGCAAGATCGCCTTCACCGGTGAGACCACGACCGGGCGCCTGATCTCCCAGTACGCCTCGGAGAACCTCATCCCGGTCACCCTCGAGCTGGGCGGCAAGAGCCCGAACGTCTTCTTCGACGACGTCGCCTCGCAGCAGGACGCGTTCTACGACAAGGCCCTCGAGGGCTTCGCGATGTTCGCGCTCAACCAGGGCGAGGTCTGCACCTGCCCGTCGCGGGCGCTCATCCAGGGCGGCATCTACAGCGACTTCCTGGAGCAGGGCGTCAAGCGGGTCGACCAGATCAAGCAGGGCAACCCGCTGGACACCGACACCCAGGTCGGTGCGCAGGCCTCGAACGACCAGTACGAGAAGATCCTGTCCTACATCGACATCGGTCGCCAGGAGGGCGCGAAGATCCTCACTGGTGGCGAGAAGTGCGACCTCGGTGGCGACCTCTCGGGCGGCTACTACGTCCAGCCGACCGTGTTCGAGGGCCACAACAAGATGCGGATCTTCCAGGAGGAGATCTTCGGGCCGGTCGTGTCGGTGACCAAGTTCGACGACTACGACGACGCCATGAGCATCGCCAACGACACCCTCTACGGGCTCGGCGCCGGCGTGTGGTCGCGCGACACCAACACCGCCTACCGCGCGGGCCGCGACATCCAGGCCGGCCGGGTCTGGGTCAACAACTACCACGCCTACCCGGCGCACGCCGCCTTCGGCGGGTACAAGCAGTCGGGTATCGGACGTGAGAACCACAAGATGATGCTCGACCACTATCAGCAGACCAAGAACCTGCTGGTGAGCTACTCGCAGAACGCGCTGGGCTTCTTCTGATCGATCGGATCGGCAGACGCTCCGGCCGGCAGGAGGGATCGGGATGACGGAGATCAGTACCAGCACCGATGTCACCGACGAGGTGCCGGAGGTGCCGGGCTCCGGGACGACTGCTCGCGTCGCCCTGTCCCCGCAGGCCTCCGAGCTCCTCGTGCAGCTCACCGACATCCACGGCCCGCTGATGTTCCACCAGTCCGGCGGGTGCTGCGACGGCAGCGCCCCGATGTGCTACCCGGACGGGGACTTCAAGATCGGCGGCCAGGACGTGCACCTCGGTGATCTCGAGGTCGAGGGCCTGGAGAAGCCGATCGGCTTCTACATGTCGGCCTCGCAGTTCGAGTACTGGAAGCACACCCACCTCACCGTCGACGTCGTCGAGGGACGCGGCAGCGGATTCTCGGTCGAGGCGCCCGAGGGCGTCCGGTTCATCATCCGCTCGCGGCTGTTCTCCGACGACGAATGGCGGGCCCTCGAGGGCCGGTGAGCCCCGGTAGTCCCTGCACGTCACCGAAGGGCACCTCCGGCCGCCTCCGCGGTCCCGGGTGCCCTTCGGTGTGTCCCGGCCCGACCAGCACGATCCCGATCTCGACGAGGAGACATCGCGACATGAGCACCCCGAGCCCCACCCTGCGCGAGCTCACGGGCATGAGCGGCGACCCCGCCCACCTCACCGGTTCCGCGCTGGTGATGATCGACCTGCAGAACACCTACACCCAGGGTGTGATGGCCCTGGAGAACGTCGAGCCCGCGATCGAGCAGGCCGCGCAGCTGCTCGAGCGCGCCCGCGCGGCCGGCGGCACGATCGTGCACGTCCAGCACGAGGCGGGGGCCGGGACGCCCTACGACACGCACGCGGAGATCGGCGAGATCGTCGACGCGGTGGCCCCGAAGCCCGGGGAGCTGCGGATCGTCAAGAACTTCCCGAGCTCGTTCGTGCAGACCGACCTCGAGGCGCAGCTGCGCGACGCGGGGGTCACGAATCTCGTGCTGGCGGGGTTCATGACGCACATGTGCGTCAACTCGACGGCCCGCAGCGCCTTCAACCTGGGATTCGCCCCGACGGTCGTCGCCGGCGCCACGGCCACGCGGGCCCTGCCGGGGCCGGACGGCACGGTGCCGGCCGACGCCCTGCAGTCCGCGAGCCTCGCCGCGCTCTCGGACATGTTCGCGGTGGTGGTGCCCGACGCGTCCGCGGTCCCCGACTGAGCTGAGCATTCGCCGTCCCGGAGACCACTCCGGTCACCCCGCGACACTGGATTTCCGTGTGAGGCCGAGGCTTCGGGCCACACCCGGGTCGACAAGGCGTGGGGCGCGCATTTACGCTCCGCCGCGAAAACATTCCGGGGCCGGACGCATGCTCGGTCCCGGACTCGCGGGGGTCGTGGAAGGAATCGGCGCGTGGCGCAGAAAGTCGTCGTGTCCCTCGTGGACGACCTGGACGAGTCTGAGGCCGACGAGACGGTCGAGTTCGGGGTCGACGGAACGACGTATGAGATCGACCTGTCGGACGAGAACGCCGCGAAGTTGCGCGACTCCCTCGCGGACTACGTCGCGCACGCCCGCCGTCTCTCGGGCCGTCGGCGTTCCTCGTCCCGCACGGCCGCCGTTCCCGCCACCGCGCGCAAGGGCGGCGGCCGGGCATCGGTCGACCGCGAGCAGAACCAGGCGATCCGGGAATGGGCGCGCAAGCAGGGGATGACGGTCTCGGAGCGCGGCCGCATCCCGTCCGAGGTCAGCGAGGCCTACCACAAGGCCCATTCCTGACGGGTCCCCTGCGGGACCTCCACGGGTCCTCCGGCACCGTCGCGGTGTCCGAGATCGTGCCACCATGGAGGAGTGCCGCCCGCCGTCCGCACCTATCGCGGGGCCAGCGCCGAGGAGCGCCGGGCGCTGCGGCGCGCCCGTCTGCTCGCGGCGGGTCTGGACGTCGTCGGCGAGGTCGGTGTCGTGGGCGTCACCGTCGACGCGGTGTGCGCGCACGCCGGGCTGACCAAGCGGTACTTCTACGAGACCTTCGCCGACCGGGACGCGGCCCTCGACGCGGTGGCCGACGACGTCTACGGCCGCCTGCACGCGGCCATGGTGTCCGCGCTCCGGGACGTGCGCGGCGACGAACGGGCCCGGGCGATGACCGCGGTCGAGGTCTTCGCCGGCACCCTCGACGCCGACCCGCGCGTCGCCCGCCTCTACGCGGAGTCGCCGGGCCACCCCGGACTGCTCGCGCGCCGCGACGCCGCCGTCGACGTGTTCGCCGACCTGGTGCTCGACGAGGTGCTGCGCCTCGGGCCGCGCGACCGCGAGCGGTTGCGCACCGCGGCGGTGCTCGTGGTGGCCGGCACGACCCACCTCGTCACCCGCTGGCTCGCGGGCGCGGTGCCGCTCGGGCGCGGCGAGCTGGTCGCGGAGATCACCCGGGTCGGCACCAGGGCGCTGCTCGCCTGACCCGTCGTCGGGACCTACCGGTCGGGGACCGAGGGGTCGAACAGCACGCTCACCGACTCGCCGTTGTGGATCCGGCGCATCGCCTCGGCCAGCGCGGGGGCGACGGACACGATCGTCAGCTTGTCGGTGGCGTGCGCGCTCGGACCGGGCACGGTGTCGGTGCAGAAGATCTCGGTGACCTCGGGGTGCTCGGCGATCCGGTCGAGCGCGCCCTCGGTGAACAGCCCGTGCGTGCAGGCGACCCGCACCGAGGCCACGTCGTACTCGCGGAGCCGGTCCAGCAGCTCGATGATCGTCGATCCCCGCGCGATCTCGTCGTCGAGGACGATGACGTCGCGGCCCTCGACGTCGCCGATGATCGAGGAGATCTCCACCTTGTCGTCGGGCATCCGCTGCTTGGCCGCCGCCGCGACCGGAACCGGGTGCCCCGGCGTCCCGAGGATGCGCGCGAAGGAGCTCGCCTCCTTGGCGTTGCCGAGGTCGGGCGAGATGACGACGGCGTTCGAGAGGTCGAGGCCGCGCAGGTGGGCCGCGAGCTCGTAGAGGGCGTGCAGGTGGTCCACCGGCACCGAGAAGAAGCCGTGCACCTGCGGCGAGTGCAGCGTCATCGCGAGGACCCGGTCGGCCCCGGCCGCGACGATCTGGTCGGCCACCAGGCGGCCACCGATCGAGATCCGGGGGGCGTCCTTCTTGTCGGAGCGGGCGTAGGCGTAGTGCGGCATGACGACCGTGATCCGCGCCGCCGAGGCGCCCCGGGCCGCGTCGATCATCAGCAGCAGCTCCACGAGGTGCTCCTGCACCGGCGGGACGAGGGGCTGGACGAGGAAGACGTCGCGTTCGCGGCAGTTGGCCTGCAGCTGCACCTCGAGGCAGTCGTTGGTGAAGCGGGTGAGCCGGGAGGGCGACAGCGGCACCTCGAGCTGGCGGCAGATCGCCTTCGCGAGCGCCGGGTGCGCCGAGCCGGAGAAGATCGTCATGTCCCGCACGGCGGAGCTCCCTGGGGTCCACGATCGTCGGCCGGGAGGTCACGGTAGCCGGGGTGGACGCCGGGGGTGAGGCCCTCGGCGGCCGCGACCCGGCCGAGCAGGTCCGCGAGCGTGCGGCGCTCCTCGGGATCGAGCGGGGCCAGCATGGCGGCCTCGTGCTCGGCGGCCAGGCCACCGAGCTCATCGCGCAGCGCCTCGCCGTCGGGTGTGAGGTGGACCGCGTGGAGGCGCCGGTCGTCCGGGTTGCGACGGCGCTCCAGCACGCCGCGCTGCTCCAGCGCGTCCACGAGGGCGACGAGCCGGGTGGCCGGCGTGCCGAGCTGGGCGGCCAGGGCCTGCTGGCTGCGACCGGGCTCCTGCGCGACGGCCCGGACCAGCCCGGCCTGTGGCGGCGTCAGGTCCACCGCGGCGACGCGCTCGCCGAAGCGGCGCGCGGCGTGGGTGCCGAGCTGGGTGAGCAGGAAGGCGGCCCCGGTCGGTCGGTCGTCCACGGCAGGGACGATACCCCTTGACGAATCGTACTGTGCTGGCAATCATTCCTAAGTGTAACGATTTCTCGAACGAAGGACCTCGCCATGACCGACCCCGGCACCCACGCCCGCCGCGGCGGGCCGCCCCTGCTCGCGCCCGCCCTCGCCTGGGCCGTCCTGACCCTCGCGACGCTCGCGCTCTACACCGGCGCCCGCCCCGGCGCGGACCCGGCGACCACGCTCGCGCTGCTGCGCGACCACACGACGACCGCCGAGCTCTCGACGACGCTGCTGCTCGCCTCCGCGGTGCCGTTCGCGGTCTGGGTGGCGACCGTCCACCACCGGCTGCACCGTCTCGGGCTGCGCGTCGCCGGCCCGACGCTCGGGCTCGCCGGCGGGCTGCTCGCCGCGGCGATGCTCGCGCTCTCCGGCGTCGCGGGGTGGACCGCCGCCGCGACCGCCGACCTCGTGAAGGACGCCGCCGCGGGCCCCGTCGTCGCGCTCGGCCAGCTCTCGTTCGCCGCCGGCGGCCCCGGCTTCGTCGTGGCGTTCGGGCTGCTCATCGCGGGGGTCTCGGTGCCGACCCTGATGGGGCGGCTCCTGCCGCGCCCCCTCGGGATCGTCGGGCTGGTGCTGGCCGGGATCTCGGTGGTGGCGGTGTTCTCGCTGGCGCTGCCGCCGCTGCAGTTCCTGCTGCCGGTGGTCCGGTTCGGCGGACTGATCTGGCTGGTGTGGGTGAGCGCCGTGCTGCCGGTGAGCCGGCGGCGGGTGGAGAACGGCACCCGGGAGCCGGAGCCGGTCCGGTGAGCGGCGTCGTCGGTCCGTCGACGTGACGGTCGTCGCGCGGCGTGCAGCATCTGCCCGCCACGCCCGGGTTCCCCGGCGTGTCGTCCGATCCGGGCGTTCTCCGTCGGCGAACACCTTCACGGAACAGCCGCGCAGGCGGCATCGTTGGCGTCAGCACGGTGACCAGGAGGTGACCGTGCGGGGTGCGCGCAGGCGTTCCCCGGACAGAGCGGTCACCGGAGATCCCCGTGGTCGTCGTCACGGTGCCGCAACCGGCGAGGGCCGGTCGTGGTGCCGGCGGCGACTAGGATGGTCGTACGGTGCTCGTCCATGGCTCCCCGCGAGGGGGGCCGTCGCGCCCCGCGGGGCGTGTGGGCACCAGCCAGGGTCCGCGGAGGCCCACGTCGGGAACACCGGCGAGGGAGATTGCGCGGGAGTCCGCCGGCGCAGCAGTCAGGAGTGACGGATGTTCGAGAGGTTCACCGACCGCGCGAGGCGGGTGGTCGTCCTGGCCCAAGAAGAGGCCAGGATGCTCAACCACAACTACATCGGGACCGAGCACATCCTGCTCGGGCTGATCCACGAGGGCGAGGGCGTCGCCGCCAAGGCGCTCGAGTCGCTGGGCATCGCGCTCGAGGGCGTGCGCCAGCAGGTCGAGGAGATCATCGGCCAGGGTCAGCAGGCCCCCAGCGGGCACATCCCGTTCACCCCGCGCGCCAAGAAGGTGCTGGAGCTGTCGCTGCGCGAGGCGCTGCAGCTCGGCCACAACTACATCGGCACCGAGCACATCCTGCTCGGGCTGATCCGCGAGGGCGAGGGCGTGGCGGCCCAGGTCCTCGTCAAGCTCGGCGCGGACCTCAACCGCGTGCGCCAGCAGGTGCTGCAGCTGCTCTCGGGCTACCAGGGCAAGGAGCCCGCGGAGTCCGGCGGACAGCGCGGTGAGGGCACGCCGTCGTCGTCGCTCGTGCTCGACCAGTTCGGTCGCAACCTCACCCAGTCGGCCCGCGAGGGCAAGCTGGACCCGGTCATCGGCCGGGAGAAGGAGATCGAGCGGGTCATGCAGGTCCTCTCCCGGAGGACCAAGAACAACCCGGTCCTCATCGGCGAGCCCGGCGTCGGCAAGACCGCCGTGGTCGAGGGCCTCGGCCAGGCCATCGTCAAGGGCGAGGTCCCCGAGACGCTGAAGGACAAGCAGCTCTACACGCTCGACCTCGGGTCGCTCGTCGCGGGCTCGCGCTACCGCGGTGACTTCGAGGAGCGCCTCAAGA
>NZ_DASXJD010000178.1:0-21984 GCF_036497585.1 Actinomycetospora sp.
GCGCCCCGCCCCAACAAACACGGCCACCTCACCGACGCCGCCCGCGACACCGCCGCCCGCCTCACCCACCACGCCAGCCCGACCACCACCGTCACCGAGCCGGCCCCACCCACCCGCTACGACCACGACCCCGACTTCTGACGAGGACCGCTCGCCCGACCCGTCGGCTTGACCAACCGACCCGCACCGGCCACGGTCAGCCGATGGCGAGTGATCCGGACGAGGTGCGCGACGGGGTCGGTCTCACCCACCTCGACCAGGAACTCCTCGCCGGCGACGACGACCACCCGCCCGTGACGAAGCGCGCGCTCGTCGACCACCTCGACTCCGTCTCCGACCGCATCCTGCCGCTGCTGGGCGGGCGGCCGCTCTCGGTGGTCCGGGCCCGCGGTCGCGAGCGCTTCATGCAGAAGAACCTGCCGAAGGGTGCGCCGGAGTGGATTCGGTCGGTGACGTTCTGGTCGGAGAGCTCCCAGCGCGACGTCCACTATGCGCTCGTCGAGGACCGCGCGACGCTGCTCTGGTTCGGCAACCAGCGGGCGGTCGAGTACCACGTCCCGTTGACGCTCGCAGCGGACCCGGGCACGCCGACCCACCTCGTCCTCGACCTCGATCCGCCCGAGGGCTCCGATCTGGGGCCGGTCGTCACCGCCGCCCGAGCCGTGCGGGAGGTGCTCCGCGACGCCGGCTTCGAGCCCGCCGTGAAGACCTCCGGCGCCAAGGGGCTGCACGTGGTCACCCCGATCCGGCCGGCGTCGATGGAGGACGTGCACGCCGCGACCCGAGCGGTCGCCGCGCGCGCCGAGGCACTCGAGCCGGCGGGCACGACGACGGCGTTCATCCGCGCCGACCGCGGCGGCAAGGTCTTCCTGGACGCCACCCGCGCGGGCAACGCCACCGTCGTCGCGGCGTACAGCCCCCGGGTGCGGCCGGGTCTGCCGGTCTCGTGCCCGTGCGACTGGGACGAGCTCGACGACGTCGTGCCGTCGGAGATCACGGTCGCCACCCCCGCCCGGTTCCTCGAGGGACCGACCTGGGAGGAGCGCCTCGGCGAGGCCCGCGCGATCCCCGCGGACCTGATCGAGGAGGGGCACTCCATCCCGGTCGCGCGGGTCGCGGCCATGCACGAGGGGAAGCGCCGCAAGCGCGCGGCGTCCCGCGACGAGGACTGACGCGATACCGGTGCGCGCGGTATCGGGTACTGTGAGTACCGCGCACATCGTTCGTCGTGAGGAGAGTGCCGTGGACTTCGCCGGGATCGGGCCCGTCAAGGACGCCCTGACCACCACCAACGGCCTGCTGGAGAAGGTGCTGGGCGAGCTGCGCCGCACCAACGACGCGCAGCTCGACGCCGTCGTCACCGAGCTACGCGCGGTACGGGCATCGGTCGACCGGCTGGTCGCCCTCCAGGAGGTCACGACCGCGGCCTCCTGAGCCGGGCGGCTCCAGCGGCTCCCGCCGCCGGCGACCGGTCGTGGCGCTCCCTAACGGGTGGGCACCGACGTGTGCCGGGTCCAGCGCACCGCGCACCAGGCGACGACGGTGAGCACGCTCGCCACGCCCACCGAGACCGCCATCCCGATCGACCCCGACGGCACGACGCCCACGAGCTGACCGAGCACGTCCACCACGAGCGCGACGACGAGGGCCCCGCGGAACCAGGAGCCGGGTGAGGTGTCCATGGCTCTCAGCGTGCGCCCGGGCGATGAAACGCCGGTGAGCGCTCGCTGTGCGTGACCTACGTGCCGCGCACCGACCTCACGACGCGCCTGGAAGGGTGACACCCGACGGGTGCACCGGAGGTGGGCGTGCGACGACGGGTGCTGCGGTGGCTCCGGCGCGTCGGGATCGCGCTCGTCACGGTCCTCGTCGTCCTCCTGGCGCTGGCCGGGCTGTACCTGGCGTGGGACGACCTGGCGCCGGTGCGCGTCGCCGTGGGGGTCCCCGGGTTCACCGTCGACGCCGCCGGGGTGGCCACGCACGTCGAGCACTGGGCGGCGGTCCACCCCTCGGGCCAGCCGCCGGTGGTGCTCGTCCCCGGCTTCGCCGAGTCGACCTACGTGTTCTCCCGCCTCGCGCCGAGGCTGGCGCAGGACCGCGACGTCTACGCCTACGACGTCCGCGGCTACGGCTACACCGCGCACCAGGGGCCGTACACCCTCGCGGCCGACACCGACCAGCTCCAGGGCCTCCTCGCGGCCCTGCACCTGACCCGCCCAATCGTGCTCGGGCACTCCCTCGGCGCCGCGATCGCGCTCTCGCTGGCGCTGCGCGACCCGGGCGCGGTGACCGGGGTCGTCGCGGCCAACGGCGACGGCACCCCCTACTTCGGCAGCGACCGCTCCCCCACCGCCGGCGGGGGAGGGCTGCGGACGCTGGTGACGCTGCCGCCGCTCGGGCCGGCCGTGGTCACGGCCGTGGTGCGCCACCGTGACCCGGTCCGGCGCCTGGTGATGGCGCAGTGCGGCCCGGGGTGCCCGACCGACGACCGCGCGATCGACCGGTGGCGTGCGCCGTTCCTCGCCCCGGGCGGCGTCAGCGCCTTCCTCGGCATCGCCCGCCAGCCCCTCGTCGGCCTGACCGACGACCAGGAGCGCCAGGTGCGCGTGCCCACTGCGGTGTTCTCCAGCAGCGAGGACGGCAGCTTCGACCACGCCCAGGCCCTCGCGACCGCGGCCCGGCTGCACACGACCCTCGTCGCCGAGCTCCCCGGCGCCCGGCACCTGGCCCTGCTCGGCGAGCCCGACCAGGTGGCCGCCCTGATCGGCCCGCAGCTCACCGCGCTGGCCGCGCAGGCGAACCCGCGGCGGTAGGGCGGGACCGTCGCGACGTGACGATTGCGGGCCGTCGGGGGTGGGGCACCCGCGCGCACCCGACCTCCAGGAGATTCCCATGGCGGACACCCGCAACGGTCCCGAGCTGCACCCCATGACCGAGGAACTGGCCTCCGGGCCGAACTTCGCCTCGGTCGCGACGATGCTGCCCAGCGGGCTCATCCAGAACCAGGTCCTGTGGTGCGCGCTCAAGGACGGCCGGCTCGTGATCAACACCGAGACGCACCGCAAGCGGTACGAGAACCTCCAGAAGGACCCGCGCATCACGGTGCTCATCCGGGACGAGAAGGACCCGTATCGTTACGCCGAGGTGCGCGGCAAGGTCTCCGGCTTCACCACCGGGGAGGAGGCGCGCGCCCACATCGACGAGGTCGCGCGGAAGTACACCGGGCAGGACTACCCGCCCGAGGCGATCAAGTCCGAGCGCGTGATCTGCTGGATCACGCCCCGGCGCCAGACGATCATCGACCAGAACGTCGACATGAGCGACTGACCCCACAGGGAGGGCCGATGTCGGGCGACGACGTCGCGGGCACCGTCCTCGTGCTGCTCGCGGCCGTCGTCAACGCCTGCTCGACGGTGCTGCAGCGCCGCGCCGCGCGCGACGAGCCCGACGAGGCAGCGTTCTCCATCGGGATGCTGTTCGACCTGGTCCGGCGCCCGTCCTGGATCGGCGGCATCCTCTGCATGATCCTGGGATTCCTGCTGCAGGCCGCGGCGCTGACCGTCGGGCGCATCGCGGTCGTCCAGCCGCTGCTCACCGCCGAGCTGCCGCTCACCCTGCTGCTGGCGGCCTGGGTGTTCCACCACAGGCTGCCGGCGCGGGAGTGGGTCGCGATCGGTGCGATGGCCGTCGGTCTCGCGGGATTCGTGTTCTGCCTCTCGCCCTCGGGCGGCGACGTCCTGGGCGCCTCCACCCTCCGGTGGGTGATCGCCCTCGTCGTCTCGCTCGCCGTGGTGCTCGCGCTGGCCCTCGCCGGCGCCGCCCGCCACGGCCAGCCGCGCGCCGCCATGCTGGGCCTGGCGACGGGGACCCTGTTCGGGGTCGTCGCGGCCCTCGTCGCGGGGGTCGGTGCGGCGTACGCGGGCGGGTTCCTCGGCCTGCTCACGGCCTGGCAGACCTACGCGGTGATCGTGCTCGGCCCGACGTCGTTCTTCCTGCTCCAGTCCGCCCTGCAGGCCGGCGACCTGGACGCCTCGCAGCCGGGGTTCACGCTGATGAACCCGCTGGTCGGCGTGCTCTGGGGTGTGGTGGTGTTCGGCGAGCGGCCGCGCGGGGGCGTGTGGATCGTCGGCGAGCTGGCCGGGGCGGCCGTGATCGTGGGCGCGACCCTCCTGCTGGTGCGCTCGCCCGCGCTCCAGGCCGGCGACCCGTCGGCGGAGTCGTCATCGGCCCGTTCGGGCTGAGGCGGTCAGCGGCGCGGCGGCGACAGCCCGAGCACCCGCTCGAGGATCCGGTGGCGCAGCACGAGGCTGAGCACCACGAACCAGACCACGACGGTGGGGACGACCGCGTAGACCACCGGCGGGTCGGGCGCGGTCAGGCCGAAGTAGTTGCGGGTCGTGGGGACGATCAGCACGACGACGAGCGCCACGAACAGCCCCAGCGCCAGCCACGCCGGCCGGCGGTCCGGGCTCACCGGGGCCCAGGCCGTGAAGATCCGCGCCGGGGGCTCGAGGAAGAGGATCAGGGCGATCGAGGCGACCGAGACGAACATCGACAGCCCGCTCTGGGCGCCCAGCGTCGCCGACGCGGTGACGAAGTCGGCGTCCACCCCGTACCGCAGGCCGGTGTACTGCTCGAAGAGCGAGTACGTGGCGGCCGGGAGGTCCGGTTGGCTCAGGCCACGCCGGACCAGTTCGTAGAGGCACGCGTAGATCGCGGCGCCGAACCCGGCCGTGAGGATGCCGACGGGGAGGACGAACCGGGCCAGTGAGACCAGCAGGTCCTCGGCGACGACGACGGGCCGGGCCCACATCGTCAGGAAGAACGTCGGCAGGCCGACGGTGAACAGCGTCAGGCCGACCTGGGTGGGGGTGTAGGGGAAACCGAGACCGAGCAGCGTGACGATGAGGATGACCAGCATCTGCGTCACCACCCGGCACAGGAACAGATACATCGACGAGCCGACCCCGGCGACGATGCGCCGCCCCTCGGTCCGCGCGGGCGGCAACGTCGTGAAGGAGTCGTCGAGCAGCACGATGTCGGCGACGTCGCGGGTGACCGCGCTGCCCGAGCGCATGGCGACGCCGACCTGGGCGCGCTTGAGGGCGCGGGCGTCGTTCACGCCGTCGCCGAGCATCGCGACCTGGCGCCCGCGGCGGCGCAGCGCGTCGACGATCTGCTCCTTCTGCTCGGGCGCGATCCGGCCGAACACCGCGAAGGTGTCGACGGCCTCGTCGAAGCGTTCCGGGGTGAGCGCGGCGAGCTCCGGGCCCCCGATCGCCTCGCCGGCGAGTCCGGCCCGGCGGGCCAGCGCCGCCACCGTCACCGGGTCGTCGCCCGAGATCACCTTCGTCGCGACGCCCTCCGCGGCGAGGCCCGCGAGCACCTCGGTCACGCCCTCGCGCAGCTCGTCGCCCAGGACGACGAGGGCCTGGGCCGACAGGGCGGGCAGCGCCGCGCGCCCGTCACCGGCGTGCAGCCCGGCCCCCTCGGGGCCGCACGCCAGCAGCAGCACCCGCAGACCCTGCTCGGCGTGCGCGCGGGCCTCGCGGAGCAGGCCGTCCACGACCTCGTGGGGGTCGGTCAGGTGCGGCGCGAGCGTGGCGGGTGCCCCGAGGACGACGGGCCGGTCCTCCAGCACGACCCCGCTCCACCGCAGCGACGAGCGGAACTCGACTTCCTCGGTCACCCGGTCGGTCGACCCCCCGGGCAGCGTCGCGTCCGCGGCCAGCGCCGCGGTGGTGGCGTTGGGGGCGCGGACCGAGCGGGCGAACGTGCCGAGCAGGGTGCGCGCCCGCTCCTCGGACGCGGTGCCCGCCGGGGCCACCCGTACGAGCGAGAGCCGACCGCTGGTGAGCGTGCCGGTCTTGTCGGTGCAGATGACGTCGACGCGGCTCAGGGCCTCGACGGCGTTGGTCTGCTGCACGAGGGCCCCGCGCCCGGCGATGCGCGCCGCGCCCACCGCGTAGGCCACCGCGATGAGGAAGAACAGGCCGTAGGGGACCAGCCCGGAGAGCACCGCGGAGGTCTGCACGAAGCGCAGGACCGTCGACCCGTCGAGCAGCGCCTGCGCGAGGATCGCGCCGCTCATCAGCAGCACCAGCAGGATGACCAGCCGGACGACGAGGTCGATGCGCCACTGCAGCGGGGTCTGGTCGGTGGTGTCGGCCCGCGCCGCGACGGTGAGCCGGCCCGCGTGGCTCGCGACCCCGACGGCCTCGGCGCGCTGCCACCCCTCGCCCGAGGCCATCGAGCTCCCCGAGAGCAGCTCCTCGCCCACCGCCTTGGGCACCGGGTCCGCCTCCCCGGTGAGCAGCGACTCGTCCACCTCGAGCACGGCCCCGTCGGTGCCGACGACGGGGCCGTCGACGACGATCTGGTCGCCGGTCCGGAGGGCCAGCAGGTCGCCCTCGACGACGTCGGCGGGCGCGATCGTGCGGGACGCGCCGTCGCGGACCACGGTGACGGGCTCGCGCGCGAGCAGCTGCAGCCGGTCGAGCGCCCGGCGGGCCCGCAGCTCCTGGAACGCGGCCAGCGCCGCGTTGATGATGCCGAGCCCGACGCTGACCAGCGCGTCCGAGTAGCGGCCGAGCCCGAGCAGCGCGATGCCGATGACGAAGAGGACGTTGTTGTAGAACGAGAAGACCGTGGTGCGCAGGATGCGCAGCGTCGTCCGGCTGGAACCCCGCACCGGGACGTTCGCCCGCCCGCCCCGGGCGCGCTGCGCGGCCTCGGCCTCGGACAGACCCTCCGGTGCGATCGTGGCCGTCATGGTCGGAATCCTGACAGCTCGCCGTCGGCCGGGCGCGGGGGGCGGCCGCGACAATGGGTGACGTCACCGCCGGTCCCGGCTGGTGGGTCGGCGACCTCTCCGACGGGCTGACGGCCAGCATCGGGGCGTTCACGGCGCTCTACGGGAGCGGCCGGCCCTACCGCTACCGGGCGAAGGAGCTCGCGGTCATCGCCCTCGCGTTCGCGGTCGTCGTCGTGCTCGGCGCGGCGTCGGCGGTCTCGGGTCGGTGCCGAGCTGTACGAGCTGTCCGGGGCGACCGCCGTCGACGATGCCGGCCGGCGGTACCCCGACGGTTTCCTCGCCCCCGAGCTGGACGCGGTGCGGCGCGCGCTCCCTACGGGACGACGCTGATCATCGCGGTCGTGGAGATGAAGAGGATGGTCAGGACGGCCCAGGGGAGCGGGTTGCGCGCCGGGTCGTGCCGGTGGAGGTGCACGGCGCGCCAGGCGGCGAAGGCGGCCGCGAGCACGAGCACGATGCGCACGGCGTCGAGCGCCGCGAGCCACGGGCCCGGCTGAGTCGGCACACCTGGCGACGGTATGGACTTCGACGTCGGCCGTGGTGTCGTTCGGAGAGATCCGGGGTCGCGAGACGGAAATCGCGCCGACGGACGTCGACATGTCCACCCGGTGAGCTTTACGGTCCTTCGCGGTCGTGGCCACGTCGGCGAGGAGGAACCGCCCGATGTCCCTAGCTGTCGCACCCGCACGTGGCTGGTCCCCGAGTCAGCGGGTGCAGCTGTCGGTGATCGTGGCGGTGGTGTGCCTGCTGCACATCGCGGGCTGGACGCTCTACCTCTCGCTCACCGCGGGACCGCTCGGGGCCGGCGCGTTCGCCGGGGCGGGGGTGCTCGCCTACGTGCTGGGGGTGCGGCACGCGTTCGACGCCGACCACATCGCCGCGATCGACGACACCACCCGGCTGATGGTCCAGCGCGGGCGCCGTCCGGTGGGGGTCGGGTTCTTCTTCGCGATGGGCCACTCGTCGGTGGTGGTGATCCTCGGCCTGGTCGTGGCGCTGGCGGCGGGGCTGGCCAGCTCGAGCGGGATCGAGGCGTTCCGCGAGATCGGCGGCACCGTCTCCACGGTGGTGGCGATGCTGTTCCTGGCCCTGGTGGCGGTCCTCAACGCCCTGGTACTGGTGGGGATCGTCGGCTCGTGGCGCACACTGCGCCGGGGCGCCCTGGACGAGGCCGAGCTCGAGCGCCAGCTGCTCAACCGCGGCCTGGTCAACCGCATCCTGGGCGGGCGGGCCCGGGCGCTGATCAAGCATTCGTGGCACATGTTCCCGCTGGGCCTGCTGTTCGGGCTCGGGCTGGAGACCGCCTCGGAGGTCACCCTGCTGACGCTCTCGGCGTCGACGGCCTCGACGGCGGGGACGAGCGGGGCGCCGCTGTGGGCGGCCCTGACGTTGCCGCTGCTCTTCGCCGCGGGGATGAGCGCCTTCGACACCGCGGACGGCCTGCTGATGTCGATCGCGTACTCGTGGTCCAACCGCAGCCCGGCGCGGCGGCTGTTCTACAACATCGCCACCACTGCGGCGACGGTCACGGTCGCCGGCTTCATCGCCGCGGTCTACCTCGCCGGCGTGCTCGCGGACGACCTCGGGGTGAGCGCGCTCGCCGGGTTCGCGGGGCTGGCCGACGACTTCGAGCTGCTGGGCTACCTCATCGTCGGCTTCTTCGTGCTGGTGTGGGGCGGCGCCGCCCTGCTCTGGCACCTCGGCGGCTTCGAGCGCCGTCACGAGGTGGAGCCCGGTCAGCCGTTCCCCTCCCGCAGTTGCCGGCTCTGCCGGCGCTCGGTCTCGGCGAAGGACCGTGCTTCCTGCGCCGCGTACTGCAGCCGCTCGGCGGCGTCGGGCCGCAGGCGGGCGGAGTCCTCGTAGGTCCGCGCCACCTTCTCCTCGGACTCCGCCACCGCGTCGGCGGCGCGGGCCAGCCGCTCGGTGAGCCGCGAGCTGTGCTGCTGGGCGGCCGCGGCCTGCTCGGCGCCTTCGGGGGGCGACGACCTGGCGGATGCTGGTCGATCCGGCACGGCGCCCTCCCGCACCCGCTCGACGGAGACGGCGCGGGTGTCCCGATACCCTCGCACGACGGCGAGCCGCTCGACCAGCCGGACCGCTCGTCGCGCTCGACCCGTGGCCGCCGCCGGCGGACCCGGGCAGGGATGCAAGGAGCGCGCGATGGACAACCTCCGACTGGTCGGGATCGGTGCCTCGGCAGGTGGTGTCGAGGCGCTCTTCGAGCTGGTCGCCGGGCTCGAGACGGGGCTCGACGCGGCCCTGCTCGTGGTGGTGCACCAGGCCTCGGGCGGTCCGTCCGTGCTGGCGGACCTGCTCGCGCGGCGGACCGCCGTCCCGGTCGCCACCGCGCGGCACGGTGCCCCGCTCGTCCCCGGCGCCGTGCTCGTGGCGCCACCGGACGCGCACCTGCATGTCTCCGACGGCCACGTCGTGCTCACCCACGGGCCCAAGGAGAACGGGCACCGTCCGGGGATCGACCCGCTCTTCCGGTCGTTGTCGTTCGCGGCCGGGCCGGCGGCGACCGGGGTGGTGCTCTCCGGCCTGCTCGACGACGGCGCGTCCGGGCTGCTGGACATCGTGCGCCACGGCGGGACGGCGGTGGTGCAGGACGCCGACGAGGCCCACTACGACGCGATGCCGAACGCCGCGCTCGAGCAGGTGCCGGGCGCCGTCGTGCGGCGCGCCCGGGACATCGGGGCGGTGCTGGCCGAGATCACCAGCCGTCCCCTGCTCGAGGCGAACCGGCCGTCGAACCGGCTCACCTACGAGGTGCGGGTCAGCCGGGGCGCGGAGCGCGAGATGCTCGAGCACGACCCGCCGGGCCGGCCGGTCGGGATCAGCTGTCCGGACTGCTCCGGACCGCTCTTCGACCTCGGTGGTGCCGACAACCCCCGCTTCCGCTGCCGGGTAGGGCACGCGTGGTCCCCGCGCAGCCTCGGGTACGCGCAGGACGACGCCGTCGAGCGCGCGCTCTACGCGGCCCTGCGGGCCCTCGAGGACAAGGTCGCGCTGTCGCACCGGATCGCGGCCTCCGCGGACGCGACCGGGGCCGTGCGGGTGGCCGAGAAGAGCAGGCGGTCCGCCCGGGAGGGTCTGCACTCCGCGACGCTGCTGCGCAGACTGCTCGTCGCCGGTGGTCGGTCGGTGGGACCGGCCGACGGCGGATCCGACGACGCGGACGGGAGCGTGCGGTGACCGAGGAGGTCGACAGCGAGTTCGAGAGCCTGCTCGAGTTCATCAAGGAGAGCCGCGGGTTCGACTTCACCGGCTACAAGCGCTCCAGCATCCAGCGCCGGGTGGAGCGCCGGATGCAGCAGGTCGAGGTCACCGGCTACGCCGAGTACCTCGACCGCCTCCAGGTGGACCAGAACGAGTTCACCCAGCTGTTCAACACGATCCTCATCAACGTCACGGGCTTCTTCCGTGACCCCGAGGCGTGGCGGGAACTGCAGCAGGAGGTCACCCCGGCGCTGCTCGCCCCGAAGACGCGCGGGGAGAGCATCCGGGTGTGGTCCGCGGGCTGCGCCAGCGGAGAGGAGGCCTACACGCTGGCGATCCTGCTCGCCGAGGTGATCGGGGTGGAGGAGTTCCGTCGCCGGGTCAAGGTCTACGCCACCGACGTCGACGAGGACGCCCTGGCCACCGCGCGGCAGGCCACCTACGGCGAGAAGGAGATGCAGGCGGTCCCCGAGGACCTGCGGGAGCGCTACTTCGAGCGCACCGGATCCCGCTACGTCTTCCGCTCCGACCTGCGCCAGAGCGTCATCTTCGGCCGCAACGACCTCGTCCAGGACGCGCCGATCGGTCGGCTCGATCTGCTCGTGTGCCGCAACACGTTGATGTACCTGAACGCCGAGACCCAGGCCCAGGTGCTGCGCCGCTTCCACTTCGCGCTCAACCCGGCCGGGGTCCTGTTCCTCGGCCGGGCCGAGATGCTGCTCAGCCACGCCCGGCTCTTCCTCCCGATCGACCTCAAGCGCCGGTTCTTCCGCAAGGCCGAACAGGTCGAGGCCGGCCCGCGCCCGGGGGGCGCCTCGTCCCAGCCCGACGGGGAGCGGACCGGGCGGGACCCGCGCCTGGAGGACGAGGCGCTCCTCCTCAGCCCGCTCGCGACGCTCGTCGTCAACCCCCACGAGATCGTCGTCAAGGCGAACCAGCGCGCCGAGGCCCAGCTCGGGGTGTCGTCCCGCGAGATCGGCCGTGCCTTCCCCGACCTCGACCTGTGCCAGCGCATCGGCGGCCTGCGCACCGCGTTCGACGACGTCCGGCGCAGCCGCAGCCCGATCTGGCTGCACGAGGCGCAGTTCTCGCGGTCGGCCACGGAGATGCTCTTCTTCGACATCCAGCTCGCGCCCCTGGAGGTCGGCGCGGACGGGGGCATCGCCGTGGCGGTCTTCTTCTCCGACGTCACCCGCTACCAGCGCATGACCGGCGAGCTGCAGGCCGCCCACCGGCAGGTGGAGACCGCCTACGAGGAGCTGCAGTCGACGGTGGAGGAGCTCGAGACCACCAACGAGGAGCTGCAGTCCACGGTGGAGGAGCTCGAGACCACCAACGAGGAGCTGCAGTCGACCAACGACGAGCTCCAGTCCATGAACGACGAGCTGCGCGAGCGCACCTCGCAGCTCGACGAGGCCAACGACTTCCTCGAGTCGGTCCTGGGCAGCCTGCGCACCGCGGTCGTCGTCGTCGACACCGACCTCATCGTGCGGGCGTGGAACGGCCAGGCCGAGGACCTGTGGGGGCTGCGTGCCGAGGAGACGATCGGGCAGCACCTGCTCAACCTCGACGTCGACCTGCCGATGGAGCGCGTGCGCCCCCTCGTGCGGGCCGCCCTGAGCGGTGACGCCGAGCAGGCCCCGTTGCGACTCGAGGTGATCAACCGCCGGGGCCGGACGGTGGGACTGGTCCTATCGGCCTCACCGTTGCGGCTGCGCGGCAGCGTGCCGACCGGCGCAATCGTGCTCATGGACCAGAGCGAGGCCGGCGTCCCGGCGTCCTCGTCCTGAGGCGCTGTCGGGGCCCCCGCCGGGGTTCTACGGTGGGGCCATGGCGGACGAGGCGGCCCGGCAGGCGGGCTCCGGCACCCGCGACCCCGAGGCGGCCGCGGACCGCCCGGGGCTGCTCGCCGACCGGGAGGCGGGCGCCGACGCCCGCGACCGCGCCGCGGCGAGCCGGGACGTGGAGGCCGACGCACGGGATGCACTGGCCGACCGGCGCGAGGAGACCGCCGACGCCCGGGAGGTGAGGGCGGACGAGCGGGAGGCCAGGCTCGACGCCGGCGCGAGGGGCCTGGGGCTGTCCGTCGCGGGCCTGGTGGACCGCGCCGAGCGGGCGCTGGACCGGCAGGAGGAGGCCACCGACCGCTCGCGGGACCAGATCGACCGCTCCCGCGCCGCGCTGCGCCGGTCGCGAGCCCGCGACGTCCGCGAGCAGGACGAGGTGGACCAGCAGTCCAGCAGCAGCGCCCTCGCGGCGTCGGACCGCGACCACGACCGGGACTGACCGGCGCACCGTCTCTCGGGTGACGCGGGAGGCGACGCCACCCGGGTCTGGAGCGGTGTCGAAGACGCAGCCGGGGTCGGCGGTGGCCCGGTTGCCCCAAACCGGGTTCGGATCGCGCCCGGGCTCAGGTGACGTGGGGCAGGACGTCGGCGACGAGGCGCTCCATCTGCTCGCGGTCCTCGGCGACGTCGGCGCCGAGCGGGTTGAGCAGGATCATCTCGGCGCCCGCGTCCGCGACCTCCTGCAGGCCACGCACGACGTCGTCCGGGGTCCCCGACACCGGCACGTCCTCGATGCCCGGCATCCGCCCGTAGATCCGCCGCAGCCCGGCGACCACGCGCTCCCGCGCGCGCCCGGGATCGTCGTCGACGGTGAGGTAGACCCGCTTGGCGAGGGTGAAGCCGGTCGGGTCGTGGCCCTGGCGGTCGAGCTCCGCGCGGATCGTCGTGACCTGGTCGGCGAACGCCGCGGTGGTCGCGGAGCCGGCGCCGAGGAAGGCGTCGCCGAGGCGGACCGCCCGGGCGAGGGCCCTGGGGGCGTTGGCGCCGAACCAGATCGGCGGGTGCGGACGCTGCACCGGCTTGGGCTCGAGCGGGAGGTCCTCGACCTGGCGGAACCGGCCCTCGAAGCGCACGGGCGACTCCTGCGACCACGCCGCCTTCATGAGCGCCAGGCCCTCGGTGAAGCGCCCGACGAACGTCTCGGGATCCACCCCGAAGGCGGCGAACCTGCGGAACCCGCCGCCGGGCGCGACCCCGACGTCGAGGCGGCCGTGGCTGAGGCGGTCGACCGCGGTGATCGACGCCGCGAGCTGGAGCGGGTCGTGCAACGAGCTGACCAGCACCCCGACGCCGAGGCGCAGGCGCTCGGTGCAGGCCGCCGCGTAGGCGAGCATCTCGAGCGGGGCGATCAGGGGCGTCGGCCCGATCGCCTGCTCGAGCGTCCAGCCGCCCTCGAAGCCCAGGTCCTCGGCCCGCGCGAGGTAGGCCTTCACCCCGGACGCGTCGAAGGAGCCGGTGTCCAGCTGCGGGATCGAGATGCACCAGCGCACGGCCGCGGACGCTACCGCCACGACGTCCGGACGACCCGCCGTCACCCGTTGCGATGAACGGGTGACGCCACCCGTCACGAAGATCGCCGGGACCCCGTTTACGACACGTCACTCGACGGACGCGCAGCGTGTTCATCCCCGCCCGCCGAGATCCCCTCGACCGGAAGGAACGCCCCTCCCATGGCGACCCTGCGCCGCGCCGTGCTCGCCACGGCCATGCTCTCCACCGGCCTGCTCTCGACCACCGGCATGGCCTTCGCCGGTGACTCGATCGACGCCGGCTCGCACCACGACGGCCCCACCGTGCAGAAGGGCCTCATCAACTCCAGCGACTTCGCGCCCAACACCACCGGCGACGCCTGCAACAACGACGTCCCGGTCAACGGGCCGCTCGGCGTCCAGGTCCCGGTCCAGGACAACGCCGGCTCGGTGCCGATCCTCTCGAAGGCCGGCGAGGGCAACTCCGCCACCAACGCGAAGAGCTGCAAGAACCCGATCCACGCGATCGACTAGGTCGTCCCGTGCGCGCCGGGTCGGCCAGGGGCCCGGCCGCCGCACCGGGGTGTGCACGGGCCCGGTCACCGATTTCCCTCGATGGTCGGTGACCGGGTCCGCGGCATGTCCCTGACGTGCGGTCCATGCCCGACCGCGCGGCCGACGACGACTCCGCGCTCGGCGGGCCCGCCTGACCTCAGCGCTCCAGCGGGTGCTCGTCGAGGAAGCCGGTGACGAGCTTGGTGAACTCGTCGGGACGCTCGATGTGCATGCCGTGGCTCGAGCCGGGCCCGGTGACGAGCTCGTAGCGGGCACCGGGGATCGCGTCGGCCACCTTCTTGGCCTGCCACTGTGGCGTCAGCAGGTCCTGCTCCCCGACGACGACGAGGGTGGGCGCGGTGATCCCGGGCAGCCGGTCGAGCGTGTCGTGGGCCAGGTCGGCGTCCCACTGCTCGACCGTGACCTGCATCTGGGCCTCGTTCTGCGGGAACGCGGGCAGAATCGGCTCGAGCATCTGCGCGAAGTCCGGGTGGTCGAGGAGCTGGGGCGAGAACGCCAGCCCGGCCACGGCGAGCGCCGAGTCCATGTCGCGCAGCACGTACGGCAGCCGGAGCGCGGAGAGCACCGAGCGCTGGAACCCGTCGCAGCGGCCCCAGGTCGCGAACATGACCGCGGAGGCGACCTGGTCGGGGTGGGCGAGCGCGAGCTCCTGTGCGACGGCCGAGCCCAGCGACCAGCCGAGCACGTGCGCACGCGGGATCTCGAGCGCCTCGAGCAGGGCCGAGGCGTCCTCGGCCATCGAGGCCACGCTGATCGGCCCCACCCCGCGGTCGCTGCCGCCGAGACCGCGATTGTCCATGGCGATGACCTGGTGGGTCTGGGCGAGGCGGGAGATCACCTCGCCCCACAGCGCGATCGCGCCGGACGTCCCCATGATCAGCAGCAGCGGTTCGCCGCTGCCGGTGATCTCGTAGTTCAGGTTCACGCCGGTCCGGACGGTGGTCTGGGGCATCGGTGCTCCTCGCGGGGTGGGGGTGGTCAGCGGTACTGCAGGCCGTCGTCGAGGTCGGCCGCCGGAAGCGCGACGCGATCGTGGTCGTGCTCGTGCATGTGGGTCCAGGGCTCCCGGTCGCCCTGCTTGAACATCCGGTCCTGGGAGCGCATGACGTAGCCGGGGTTGAAGTTGTCCGGGTTGCTCCAGGGCAGCAGCGGCATGTCCTCGTCGCCGGGCCGCAGTGTCGGGACGACCGTCGACGCGCCCCGCTCCGCCATGCGCTCGAAGATCCGGCCGATGACGTCGTTGACCAGGTCGACGCGCAGCGTCCAGCTGTGCCGGAAGTAGCCGAAGGCGTAGGCCATGTTCGGGACGCCCGAGATCATCAGGCCGTGCCAGGTGACCCGCTGCGAGAAGTCCACGGGCTCGCCGTCGACGGAGAACGGGATGTTGCCGAACACCGCCAGGTTGAAGCCCGTCGCGGTGACGATGATGTCGGCCTCGATCACCTCGCCCGAGGCGAGCTGCACGCCCTTCTCGGTGAAATCCTCGATCTTGTCGGTAGCGACCGAGACCTTCCCCTCGCGCATGCGCTCGAAGAAGTCACCGTCGGGGACGAACGCGATCCGCTGCTGCCACGGCCGGTAGGCCGGGGTGAAGTGCTTGTCGACGTCGGTGCCCTCCGGCAGCAGCGGCCGGATCGTCTCGACGAGGAACTCGTGCAGCTGGTCCGGGTCGTCGCGCCCGGTCGTCGCCAGCCAGTCGAGCTGCTGGGTGTAGGTCCGGCGCAGGATTTCGTGGGTCCACTCCGCCGGCAGGTCCAGCGGCTCGAGCATCGTGGCGAGCTCGTGGACCGTCGGTGCTGGGAACCAGTACGACGGCGAGCGCTGCAGCATCGTCACGTGCGCGGCGGTCTTCGCCATCGCCGGCACGATGGTCGCCGCGGTCGCGCCGGACCCGATGACCAGGACCCGCTTGTCGGCGTAGTCCAGGTCGTCGGGCCAGGTCTGGGGGTGCACGATCGTGCCCTCGAAGCGCTCCGTGCCGGGCCACTCCGGGATGTAGGGCTCGTCGTGGTTGTAGTAGCCCTGGCACATCCACAGGAACGAGGCGCTCATCTGCAGCTGCTCGCCGGTGTCGGTCCGGGTGACCTCGGCGGTCCAGCGCGCGTCGTCGGAGGACCAGCGCAGCGCCGTGACCTCGTGGTGGTAGCGGATGTGCCCGGCGAGGTCGTCCTCGTCGATCATCTCCTGGAGGTACTCGCGGATCGCGCCGCCCTCGGCGATCGACGGTCCGCTCCACGGCTTGTCCCGGAAGCCGTAGGTGAACAGGTCGCTGTCGGAGCGGATGCCGGGGAAGCGGTGGGTCCACCAGGTCCCGCCGTGGTTGTCCTGGGACTCGAGGATCACGAAGCTGCGGTCCGGGAACTGCTCGCGCAGCCGGTGCGCCGCCCCGATGCCGGACACACCGGCCCCCACGATCAGGACGTCGAGGTGCTCCTGCTCGCCGCTGCGCTGTTCGCGCTCGGCGGTGGCGGCGACGGTCATGGCCGGTCCTCCTGGGTCGACGGTGACTCCGGTCCCGGCCGACGGTAGGTCGGCCCTCCACACCCGACGTGTCCGAACTTCGGACACGTCCCGGACTTGACCGCTGTCACATGATGTGGCGTGGGGCACACGGAAGGTGTGGTGCATGGGTGACGTCCTGACTCGTCGCAAACTCCTCACGTCGGCTCGCGCGGAGCTGCTGGAGCATCCCGACGTCGAGCTGTCCGGGGTCCCGGCCCCGGTCGCCGCGTCCTGGCGGCGCAGCCTCGCCCACGGCGTGGACCCGACCGCGATCGTCAACCGCTACCACCCCGACCTCGACGTGGAGTCCCGGCTGGTGCGCTGCGCCCGCCCGGTGATCGAGCAGCTGGCCGAACAGACCGCCGAGGTGCCGGTGTGCGTCGTCCTCACCGACGACCGCGCCCGCCTGCTCGTGCGGCTGGACACCGCGCGGGCGATCGGGCGCGCCGCGGACGGCAACAACTTCGCGGAGGGCTTCGGATACGACGAGGGCGCGGTCGGCACCAACGGGGTCGGCACCGTCCTGGAGTCCGGCGGGTCGGTGCACGTGGTCGGCGCCGAGCACTTCGTCGAGCGGCTGCACGACTACGCCTGCGCCGGCGCCCCGGTGCGCGACCCGTTCACCGGACGCATCGAGGGCGTGCTCGACGTCAGCTGCCGGGCCGAGCACTCCTCGCCGATCCTGCGCTCGCTGGTCTGCTCGGCGGCCGCCCGCATCCAGGACGCGCTGCTGCACGACCGGGACGCGGGCTGGCATGCGCTGCTCGACCTCTACACCCGGGTGGAGGCCCGCACGCGGGAGGCGGTGCTCGCCGTGGGACGGCGCACCGTGCTGGCCAACACGGCACTGCAGACGATGCTGGGCCCCGACGACCTCGCCGCGCTCGGGGAGCACGCGCGCTTCGTCATGGCCCGCGGGGGCGACGTCGACGAGCGCCCCGTCCTGCCCTCCGGCGTCCGGGTGCGGATGCGGGGCACCGCGGTGACGGTCGGCGGCTCGGTGGCCGGGGTGGTCGTCGTCGTGACGGTGCTGCGTGAGGCGGACGGCCTCGCGGCGCCGCGCGCGCTCCCGCAGGACCGGCCGCTGCCGCCCCCGACCGGAGCGAACCCGGCCTGGCGCACCGCGTGGACCGGGGCGGCCGAGGCGGTGCGGGCGCGCACCCCGCTCCTGGTGCTCGGCGAGGTCGGCTCGGGGCGCCGGCGGCTGCTCGCCGACCTGGACGGGGCGTTGACCGGGGGAACCGTCGTCGAGGTCGGGCCCACCGACACCGGGGAGGACGCGGCGGCGCGGATCCGGTGCGCCGGGACGGCGCCGCTGGTGGTGCTGGCCGACCTGGACCGGTGGGACGGCGCGGTGCCCGCCGCCCTCGTCCGCGCGCTGCGCGCTCCCGGGGTGCGGCTCGCGGCGACCGCCGGGTGCCGTGACGCCGTGCCCGCCGACCTGCCCGCCCGGTTCACGCGCTCGGTGACGGTGCCGCCGCTGCGGAACCGGACGGGGGACCTCGCGGCGCTGACGGCGGGAGTGCTGGCCGACCTCGCGCCCGGCCAGGAGGTGCGGCTGTCAGCGGACGCGCAGCGGACGCTGGCCCGCCACCGGTGGCCGGGCAACGTCGCGGAGCTGCGGGACGCGCTCGCCGCGGCGCTGCGCCGGCGCCCGATGGGCACGATCGGGGTCGGCGACCTCCCGGAGTCCTGCCAGAGCTCCCCGCGGGGCACGCTGCGCCCGGTCGACCAGGCCGAGCGCGACACGATCGTCGGGGCGCTGCGGGAATCGGCCGGGAACCGGGTGGCCGCGGCCGCCGCGCTCGGCCTCGCCCGGTCCACGCTCTACCGGAAGATCGCGCACTACGGGATCACGGACTAGGTGCGCTTCGCGCACGTGAGCACTTTCCGGGGCTATGACCCCGGAAAGTGCTCACAGGGCCGTAGGCCACCTACCCGCGATCTTGTGGTCGATGAGCCGGAGGTTCTCGGTGACGGACTCGAGCTGGGCGAGGACCTGGACGCGGTGCGCCTCGAGCAGCTCGAGACGCTGCGCCTCGTTGCCGCTCGTAGTACCGGAGCGTGTCGATGCTGACCCCGCTGCGGCGTCGCCGTCGATCACCCGGCTGACGGTGACGATCTGCCCGCTGCCGGTGGGCTCGCCGGTGCCGGCGCCGGCTGGTGGGACAGGTCGACCACCGCGACCAGGCCGAACACCCCGGCCGCGATGCCGGACCAGACCTTGTACGCGGTGCGCACCCGTCGTCTCCCCCTCGAAGATCCTCGTGTTGCCGCTCATGTCGGCGCCCACGGGGCCCTCGTTACGACGGCCCCGCGCCCAGGAGCCGACCCATGAGCTCGCGGCGGGAGCGGACGCCGACCTTGTCGAACACCGCCTTGAGGTGGTCCTGCACGGTATGCCGGGAGATGTGGAGCTCGCCGACGATCGCGGTGGTCGGGACACCGCGCAGCACGAGGCGGGCCACCTCGGTCTCGCGCGGGGTCAGCCCGTGGGCGGCCAGCAGCAGCGGGGTGGTGGTCGCCGCGTCGGCGTGCTCGATGACCACCGCGATCGGGCCGCCTGACCGCACGCCGCCGTCGTTGTCGTCGGCGTGCAGCCGGGCGGCGTGCACGTGCAGCCACCCGCCGCCGCGGGCGCGTGCCCGCGCCCTGGGCGGCATCGTCGACCGCCCCCGTTCGAGCGCGAGCAGGGCGGCGGCGGCCGTGTGCACCGCGGCCGGGACACGCAGCGTGCCCGGGGTCGCGTCGGCGATGCGGCCCATCAGTTCCTCGGCGCGCCCGGTCACGGCGATGCGCTCGAGGTGCTCGTCGAGCAGCACGACACCCGGACCGGCATCGGCCGCCGCGAGCGCGGTGCCGTGCACCAGGGTGGCACGGCGCAGCGCCTCGGCGATGTGCGGGCCCACCCGGGCGAGCAGGGCGGCGTCGGCAGCGGCGAACCCGTGCTCGCCGTCCTCGCGGTGCAGGCACAGGTAGCCCCAGCACCGGTCGTCGACCACCAGCGCGGCCCGCAGCTCGTCGCCGAGCCCGAGCGGGGCCATGATCTCGCGGTAGCGCGGGCTGGCGGCCCGCTCGCGGCGGGTGGCCTGGTCGAGGGTGGCGACGTGGCCCGGGGTGCCCACGAGGCCGGCGAAGGTGTTGACGTCCGTCCCGCCGAACTCGTTGTCCAGGAACCAGCGCTGCGCCGCCGCCAGCGGGTCCTCGGACCGGCCGCCGGTGAACAGGAGCGTGTCGGGGTCGGCGGTCGCGAAGAACGCGGCGTCGATCGTCGTCACCCGGCGCAGGGCAGCCAGGACCTCGCGCTGGACGCCCTCGACGTCGCGTCCCCGATGGCAGGCCCGGATCACGTCCTGCTCGTGCCGGGCCGCGGCCCGTCCGCCCATCCGGGCAGTGTCCGGCCGTGGCGCGGGCGGTGTCACCCCCACATCGTTGGGATGGGACCGGGCCGTGACCGCGCCGAGCATTTCCGTCATGACCAGCACAGCAAGCCAGCACAAGGAACTCGTGGACGCCTTCGTCCAGGAGCTGTTCACGAGGGGCGACCTCGACGCGGTGGACCGTTGGACCACGCCGGACTTCGTCCACCACGATCCGCCGTTCAGCGGCGTGCCCGAGGGGCGGGACGGCCTGCGCGCCATGAGCGCCACCGTCCGCGCGGCACTCCCGGACTGGCACAGCGACCTCGAGGCGCTCGTCGCGGAGGGGGACCAGGTGGTCGAGCGCTTCACCGCCACGGGGACCCACCGCGGCGAGCTCTTCGGGGTCGCGCCCACCGGCAAGACCCTCGTCCTGCCCGGGATCAACATGTACCGCATCGAGGAGGGGCGGATCGCGGAGATGTGGAGCCGGCTCGACGTCCTCGGCCTGCTCCGCCAGCTCGGCCTGGCCTGATCCTTCTCCGCGGCGGTGAACCGGACGTGGCCCGGCTCCGTGTTCCCGGGCAGGACCGTCTGTCCGGGGGTGGGACTGCATGTCGATCGAGGTCGTCCTGGGTCGCTACGAGCTGGGCGAGGTCCTGGGCGTCGGTGGGTCGGCGATCGTGTACCGGGGCCGGGACCGCCGCACCGAACGCGGGGTCGCGCTCAAGCGCTTCTTCGCGGGCGTCGACGGACCGGACCGGCTCCGGCAGCACCGGGAGGTGCGGACCCTGGCCCGGCTCGACCACCCCGGCCTGGTGCGTCTCCTCGACGCCGGGACCGAGCACGGCCGCGCCCACCTGGTCACCGACCTGGTGGAGGGCCCGACGCTCGCGTGCCGCCTCGAGAACGGTCCGCTGCCGGTCGCGGAGGTGGTCGGCCTGGGGGCGGCGCTGGCGGACGCCCTGGCCTACATCCACGCCGAGCGGGTCACGCACCGGGACATCAAGCCGGCCAACGTGCTCCTCGACCCCGACGCCGGCCCCCGCCTGGCCGACTTCGGCATCGCGCTCGTCGTCGACGCCACTCGCGTGACGGCCACCGACGCCGTCGTCGGGACCGCCGCCTACATGGCGCCGGAGCAGCTGCGGAGCGGACCGGTCGGGGCCGCCGCGGACGTGTACGCCCTCGGTCTGGTCCTGCTCGAGGCCGCGACCGGTGACCTCGGGCTACCCGGTATCGGTCTCGAACCGGTGCTCAACCGGCTGACGGTGTCTCCGCGCGTCCCCGCCGACCTGCCGCCGGGGCTGCGCACGCTCCTGGAGGCCATGACGGACATCCGGGCGGCCCGGCGACCCTCGGCGCGCCAGGTGGCTGCCCGGCTGCGGGACCTCGGGGACGGAGCGCCGGCTGCCGTGGCACACGCTCCGGGGATCGCGGCGGTCGTCCGACGGCGGACTCGGATCGTCCTGGCGGCCCTCGGCGGGCTCCTCGCGGCCGCGGCGGTCGCGCTCACGGCGGTGCACGTGGTCCCGCACGACGCGGTGCTCGCACCGCCACCCGGGGTCGCGGCCGCGCCGACGAGCCCACCAGGCTCGTCCGTCCCGACGGCGT
Organism: Actinomycetospora sp.; assembly: GCF_036497585.1. Lineage (GTDB taxonomy): Bacteria > Actinomycetota > Actinomycetes > Mycobacteriales > Pseudonocardiaceae > Actinomycetospora. The sequence goes on from NZ_DASXJD010000178.1 coordinate 21,401, forward strand.
CCCCGGCCGTGGGTGGCGTGGTGCCGGCCGAGGCCGCGGCGTCGCTCGCCGTCCCCGCGCCGACGCCGTCGCGGTCCGCGCGGACCGCGACGGCCGGCGCGCCGACCCGCGCGGCGTCACCGCCGGCTGCCGCGGCGCGCTCAGGTACCCGCGGGGAGGGCGACGACCACGGTTCCGGAGGCGGCGGGCACGGTGGCGACGGCGGCGGGGGTGACGGCGGCGGGACCTCCGGTTCCGGCGGGAGTGGTCACGGCAGCGGGTGACGTCGACAGCGCGTCATGGTCCGGCGCGGCTGGTGTCGGTGTGCCCGGTACGGGTGGTGGTCCGCACGGTGTGCGGGATGTCGCCGTCGCCCTCGGCGACGGTCTCGACGTGCCAGCCAGGCATCTCGCGGACGTAGTTGCCGCGGGCGCATACTCCGCGGCCGTTGGCCAGGCTGGTCGGTGCGCGGGTCCAGCCGACCTGCGGCGATCTCGGCCTCCTGCGCGGCGACCTGGGACCGGGCGAAGGCGACCATCTCGGTGTGCTGCGCCGCAGCCAACGCCCCCCGCACCTGCTCGTAGAGCGCGATCCGGTCGATCCGC